>PKEU01000035.1 GCA_002919195.1 bacterium | reverse complement strand
GCCTCCCCCCTTTTTGGCGGGAAATGCCCTCCGCAGTGATAGGGCCTTGGCCGCTTGGCCTGCTCCTCCCCGACCATTACGCGTTCTGGGATCTTCGCAGCCGTCCCTGCTAGGAGGCGCGAAACTGTCCCGAGAGTTTCCGGTGATCGAGTGAGCTGGTGTCGGTGCCGGCCCGACGGATACTCTGGACGGCGAATCGATCAGTACTCGGCGACCCGAAACACCGTGGAGCCCCCTGGTTCGAGAGCAACTTGCAAGACCCCACTCGCCAGTACTTGCTCGCCGGTCCAAAGGTCGATCACTCGGTATGTGCGTTGCGGATCCAGCCCGACACGCGAAAGATCGATTACCTTGGTCACAGGCGAATCGAGACTGTAATTGAAAACAGCGAGGTACGACTCTCTCTCTTCATGCAGCACAAAGAGATCGGTTGCATGCGATTCGGTGTTGCCTTCAACCGGCCGAAAGACCTTGCCTTTCGCAGCCAAAGCGTTGATTTCGGGATTAGTGAGCAGCGCTTTCATCCGCGTTCGCGCCTCAGGATTGCGGACGTCATCCGAGTTGAGAAAGACCGTGCCCGAGATTGCAGCAGCATTGACTCTTGACCTGGCCACCGCCATGGTCTCTCCCTTTTCCAACGTCATATAATCAGGGTCCGCGAATGGATAGATGGTCCCATGCTGCCACCAGCCGTACGTAAGGTTGTTCAACTGGTACTCCGTAAGGGCAAGTGTTCCATCGATATCACACGAGATTCTGCGACTGTGGGCATATTGGCTCGGAAAGAGCGGCGCGATGGACGCGCTGATAAACATCGTGCCACCGATCCGGTCGACGACGTAGGCCATTCCTTGATTGTAGGCTTGGATGCCCGTCTGCACGTTAGGATCGTAATGGGCGCCCTCCAGCGCTGCGTGCCCTAGAAAGTCCAACTTGATATAGTCGTATCCAAGACGCTTAAAACGATCAATATAGTGGTCAATTCTCATCTTGGTACCAGGATGAGTGGGATCCAACGCGTACGCGCCGTCTACCGTCGGCAAGATGCTACCTTCACGATCCCTGAGGACGATGTCGCCGTAGGTGTAAAGGCCACCTGTCCCTTCGACGACCCGGTTCATGTCGGAGCCCCAGTAGACAAACGGTCCCCAGTAGATACCAGGCCTTTGTCCATTTTTTCGAATCACAGTGATCAGGTCAGCGAGTTGGCCGTCTGTAAGATTGTCCCAGTAAGAATCGAGATTGATATAAAGCTCCCCTTGGTTATGAAAGACATCTTGTAGATGCTCCTTAAAGAACGTCGATGTCTCGACAATGATGTCGTACGTCACGTCGCTTTGCAGCGCGCCCCAGCTATTCCAGCCAAACGGTACGCGCCGGACCACCTCTTCCGAAAAGGCTAAGGGAGGAGCGATCGCTGCATTGGCCCGGCCGTATGACTCCAAACCGTCCCGGTAGTCCGCAAAAAGTCCCACAAACACCTTGGGCGACATGATGCGGGTCCCCGTCACATGACCGTGTTCAATGGTATCGTGCGTCGATGTGGGAGAGGTAAAACCTCCAAACACATCGAGAGCGATCAGCCGATCGTTCTCTCCGCTCCACCAAATCCCGGTTTTCCACGTATCATGCGTAACGGAACCAATGACCATCCCGCGCCGGCTTTGGTTGTCAAAAACAGTGGTGACCTCGGAACTGGTGTAAAGGTCGCCATGATAACGGGTGTTGATACTCTTGGACTGATAACGCGACCACATGTCGTTATCGAACGGCACAACGAGAACACGATTGTCGCCTCTTACTCCGAGATCAACGTACCCGCCTCTGTCGAGCACAATCGGCGAGATCCGATTGGTGGACAACGGCTCTGCGTTTTCACTTACCAACTCGACCTCGGTCAAAAAGAACGGTAAGCTGTCGTAAACATAGTACGACTGGACCATCTTGGGCCGCCCGGGATGACGGTTGACGACCGATAACTTGATACCCGAGCCAAACTCGTCAGCGATCTGGTTCACAGCGTGCCATGAGAATTCGTGACTTGCGTAGTCCTTGCTTGCTAATGCTTCTCCCGCACGGCTGTACACGCGTTTAATAACGGCTCCCTCGTTCCAGGAAAATTCCGCAAGCCCGCTTTCAGTATGGTACGTGATCGAAAACCGTCTGTTTGAAACGATAACACCAAACTCGTATTGCGTGACTGTAACCTCGCCATATTCAGCTGACTCGACCTGTTGCCCGAGAATCATCGGCACCTCTTCGCCATCCCCGTTCGATTTCAGATCGTCGACGAGCGAATGAACGACCACACGATCAATATCAGGGGCGTACCAGCCGCCGTCGGAAAAGGTCAGCGTGTTCTGCCCTTCTTGGAGCGGCAAGATCAGCGTGAGACGATCAACTCTCTGCCAACTTCCGGTGCTCGGGAAGTCGATCCGCTCCGGTCGCTCACCGTTTACACTCACATATGCAGACCTCGGATCGCCCGAAATGTAGTCGACCTCCACCCGGTAATAGCCGGTTACAGGGACCCAAATTGCATCCATCGTTAAGCTACTGCCGCCGTAGAGATCTCCGACTTTCATCCCGTTAGAACATGCCGAACACAAAACCACCTTGGCCCTTCCACTTAAACCGTGGGCGGAGGCCGCAAAGGCCTCCGCCTCATAAATGGCGGGGAGCGTGCCTTGAAGGAACGCCTCTTCGGCATCTATGGGTATGCCGGGCAGCACCATCATCAAAAGCAGCCAGGCTACAGCTGTCCTCACTTGCCCCTTGTGCACCACAAGGCCGCCCCCCTCTTGTGAGCGCCGCCTATTCGTTCAAAATGGCGGGAGCCGTCTCCACAATCTTAGCGACCGCGGCTTCAACCGATTGCTGGCCGCGCAACGCTTTGTCAATCTCCGGCTGCATCAACCCGTTGATGAGCCGCTCCCAATGGACCGTAAGAGGAGCCCATCTGCCGGTTTCAAGTGCTTGTAGCCAGACAAGGCGGTTTTCGTGAGCACCTTCAGGGTAAAGGAACTCCTCTGACAAAACCAGAGAGATTCGCGACGGAACTGCTCCCCCAAGGCCGGCGAACAACCGATTCCCTTCACCCACCAAGTACTTCACAAACCTTACAGCAGCCTCGGGATGTTGCGTGAGGGCGTTCACCCCGTACCAGTTGGAACCAAGCGTCGTCGTCCTGCCGGCCGGCCCTTTGGGCGTGAGAGCGATATCCCAGTGAAAATCAAATACTTCCCGGGCCCACGGGACGATCCAGTGCCCATCCCATTTGAAGGCGACAGAACCATGCTGAAACCCGAAGCCCTCTTTCCAGTTAAAGTCCGGTCCTGCCATCCACCCATCCTTAATGGCATCGACCATAAACTGTAGGCCTGCAATGGCCTCGGGAGTGTTGAGCAAGATACGCGTCACCTCAGGGTCGGCGACTTCCCCACCCCACATCCAGACCATGTTCATCCAGGGACCAAACCACGTGCCGTAGTCAATGCCCAAAATCCTCGTGGATCCGTCCGGATTGAGCGTGGTCACGCGGCTAGCGGCCTCTCGCATCACCTCCCACGTCCACGACTCGTCAGGAGCGGGCACACCGTACCGGTCGAGGAGATCCTGATTATAAAAGATGACGCGCACAGCCACATCTCGCGGCAGCGCATAAAGCCTTCCTTGATAGTAGCCTGCCTCGAGGAGGTTGGGCGGAAAGTCTTCAAGATTAAAACCTTCGTCGTTCTCGACGTAAGGTGTCAGATCCAACAGAAAGCCGGACTGTTGAAAAGGCCGCATGAAGTCCTCGGTAAACACATGAAATACGTCGGGCGCGACGCCACCTGCCATCTGGGCCAGCAACCTGTCAAAGTAGCCGCCCGCGACATGCTCACCGATGACGACAATGTCGGGATTTCGCTTATTGAATTCAGCGACAACTCTTTCGTAGATCGCCGCCTCATGCTCGTCACCCATGTATTGAAATCTGATGGTGACCTGGGCATCCGCGACTGGCGACAACGCCAACAATACCAACAGAAGCCCCAAAGCCAAGACGAGACGATTGGTTTTCAATTTGGGATTCCTCCTGTCACTGTACCTGTCCGTCCTGTACTGAGTTCCTCGGTGAACTGTGAGAGTCTCGCAACACACATCGGGCCTCTACCAATGCCGATCCTGGACCTGAAGAGCCAGTAATCATCTGACTGACGAGATCCACTGCGATCGCAGCGAGTTGATCCTTGTTTGGATCAACGGTGCTTAGCCGAGGACGAATGCTGCGTGTCCAAAAGATGTTGTCAAACCCCGTAACGCTCACATCATCCGGAACCTTAATCTGATGGTCGTCGAGGACATCCAGCGCCGCGAAGGCAACAACGTCGCTCACCGCGACGATGGCAGTCACTCCCTCAATTCCTCCTTGTTGAATCTCTCGAGACAACACCTCACAAGCAGCATCGTAGCGATAACCGCAAGGCAAGTGTTTAACTGTGGCGTCGGGCACCTTCGCGAGGGCTCGTCTCAACCCCTCCAGCTTCACGTCGGTGGGAAAACTCCCCGTCCTCCCCCCCAGAAAGAGGAAACGCCTGTGGCCCAAGGTGACCAACTGGCGGACAAGCTCAAACATGCCGTCCTCTTCCCTGGCGCGGACGCTCATCACTGGTTGTCCAACCGACGGGTATCCGATGAGTACGAGTGGGACTCTCTTCGCAGCTTCGACGATAGGGGATGTGTCATCGGCCTCATCGTTTCGTGCGATCATGATGATCCCGTCGACCCTACGGTCCAAAAGCATACGAAGCGAGTTCGCTTCATCACTGACGCTGATCGCATTTTGCAACATCAACTGCAGACCGCGAGCGCCAGCAAAACGCTGGATGTGGGCCATCACCTCGACGAAATAGGGATTGGTCAGATCGGTCCCCAGGACGCCCAAAACGCGGGTCGATCTTGTTGAGAGGCTCCGTGCGATTTGATTGGGGGAATAACCCGTCTCCGCCAGCGCAGCCTCGACGCGCCGGCGCGTCCGTGCACTTACTGGATAGTTTCCGTTAAGCACACGCGAGACGGTGGCAGGTGAGACCCCTGCCCTTCTTGCAACATCGTAAATGGTTGGATTACGAGTTGGATCGCGCTCATGCATGTGATCACTTCGCACTTCTGCCGCCGGCTTGATAGAAACCGCTTTCTATGCCACGAATTATTCAAGCCACCAGCTTTTCCTTCCGTTGAAACTCTTTTCGTCGGTAATCTGCGACACCAGTGCAGATCACTACAAATTTTCCGCATCGAAGGCGCAAAGGGCGGAAAGCTGAAAACCCGAAGATATCTTTCAGACAGTTGACTCTTGGCGCCCCGCATAGAACAGGAGGAAATCTCGTGACAGAGAAGCCCAACATTCTCCTCATCACGACGGATCAGCAGCGGTTTGACACCGCAGGCGACACAGCTCCCAGCTTTATGCGGACGCCCCACTTCGACATCCTCACGCGCGAAGGCGTCACCTTTACATCGGCGTATGCTGACTGCCCTATCTGCGTCCCGTCCCGGGTGAGCATCATGACCGGCAAATACGTGACTACCCACGGGATGCGTTATATCGGCCAGACCTCCAAGGTGATGGGCAGGCACGACACCCTGCCCGCATACTTGAGGGAGCTCGGGTATCAAACGGCGGCGATCGGAAAGATGCATTTTGGCCCCGAACGCGTCCGCCACGGCTTTGACGAGATGATCCTCCCCGCGGACTATTACCTTCAGATGTCGCGCTCGGGCCTACCGTACCAGCCGATGCGCCATGGTCTTGGGCAAAACGAACTCTACCCCACGATGGCCACCGTTCCGGAAACGCTCACCCTCACCTCGTGGATCTCCGAGCAGTGCGTCGATTACATCTTGCACCGGCGAGACCCGTCGGTCCCCTTTTTCCTGTGGTGCTCCTACACCAAACCGCACCCGCCTTTGGACCCGCCCGAACCCTACTACTCGATGTACCGGCAGTGCGACATTCCCGAGCCCTTTGTGGGCGAATGGGCCGTCGGCGATGAGTGCCCGGTGGCGTTTGAGCGGTTTCGCCAGAGCTGGTCGCTCGACCTCATCCCGCCGGAGGTCATCCGGGAGGCTCGCGCCGCCTACTACGGGCTGATCACGCAGATTGACTACAACATGGGGCGCATCTTTTCGGCCCTGCAGGATCTCGGCCTCTTTGACGATACGCTGATCATCTTTACCTCCGATCACGGCGAGTTTCTCGGAGATCACCGCACGGGTGGAAAGGTGTTTTTTTACGAGCCGTCCGCGCACGTCCCCTTTGTGCTCCGGATGCCCAAGAGTTGGGACCGCAGGATGCACGGCACCAAGGTAAGCACGCCTATCACGCTCGCCGACATCTTGCCGACGTTGGTGAAAGCGGCGGGAGGAAAGATCCCACGAGGGGTCGACGGCATCGACTTGATTGCGCTGGCGCGGGGCGAAATCCAAGAGCCGCGCCGCTACATCGAAGCCACTGCGGACCGGGAGCCTTCTTATTTTGCGATCACCGACGGGATCTGGAAATACATCTGGTACCCCGAAGGAGGACAAGAGCAGCTCTTCAACCTGAAGGAGGATCCCTACGAACTCACCAACTTGGCCAAACGCCAGGAGTACCGGGAGAAATGCGAAGAGCTTCACCGGGAGCTGGTGAAGCGCGATCAGCAGCGGGGCGGCAAATATTCCGACGGCAAGCGGCTCATCACCCGGCCGCTCCGAGGCGACTCAGAGAGAGATCGTAGGAACTCCGGGTGGCCCGGGTTTCACACCGAGCACTATCCCGTGGACGTGCGCCATTGATGGCACACAAAAATCCAGGCAGCTGCTCCTCTGAGGGGCAGCTGCCTAGCGCAAACTCGCCGCGAACCGATCACCATACTTTTGGCTCCGTGGTGAGCAATTCGCCAAGCGTATGGTCAGTTGAGAATCCTGAGCCGTTTCGCGTCGTCGTAGGGCATGAGCTCGCCGTCCACTCGCTCACGCCACGCTTGCTCCTCGTGTGAGAGCTCGCTGAGCTTCTTCGCTGAGTAGTGGCCAAACTTGCCAACTACGTACCTCAACGTCGCCATCTCATGCTCCTCCAAAGGCGACTCATAACACGTTACCCGAGGACGCACGGCTTCACCGACATACTCACCAAACAGTTCCTCGACAACCACAACAGCTCCCGACGCGACCGCAAGGCCTAGCAACAGCTCGTAACCGTCCGGAACGGGACCAAAGGGCAATCGAGCGTAGGAGGCGCCAGTGATGGACACACCGTGTTCTCGGAAGTGCTTGAAATCCGCGAGCCATAGCAGCTTTGCCAGCTTGGTTTTGGGCAAGTGCTTTACTCGCTCGGCAAACCACCGCACCACTCCGACAAAGCGGTTGGGATCGAAGGCGCGAAAACCATTGTAAACGTCTGGTTGACGGGCGCGGAGCAAACTACCTACGTCTCGAAACAGCCACACCGAGCGCTCTTCTTCCAAAATCTCTTGAGCCTTTCGCCTGAGCGCTTCTCGTTCATCGTCGGATAGCTCGTTGTCGCCCTTGTCCAAGACTGTGAGAAGGCGCCGAGGATCGTACAACGAGCGCAGCACTTCATCGTGAGCGCGGTCCTGAATCACGCCCTTTTCGTAACGCTGAATGGTCACTAAACCCCAGCGGAGCAACCGGGCCAAAGCTCTCTGGGAAAGCCCGTACCGTTCGCGCAGTTTCACGATCTCGTCGGAAGTGAGTAAGCCGTGGCGCTGCCGGTACAAGTCGTACGCCCGCCGCAAGACAGCGTCATCGCGGTCTGGATCAAATACGACCTCACCACACACCCGACATACGCTCACGGGCGCATCAAACTCAATTTCTTCCCCTTTCACGACAACAAACTGCCGTCGCCAGTCCTCTCGCAACTCCCGCTCGTCATCGCAATTAGGACAATAACGGATCATTCCTCGCTCGCCTCCCTAAATGGATAGCGCAACGGGAACTGGTTTCGATGAAACGACATGCAGACGAGCCAACCGAGACGGTTTATTGCCACCTTTACGTATAACGTTTGCCCCAAATACTGCGGCCCAAAAACCCACCACTCCAAAGGTCGACCTTTATCATCGGGAAGCGGGCCGTCACAATAATCCTTTCTGGAAATGGTTCGCAGCACGTCAGGGATCTCCGAGACTAGCATGTTTAGATCGGACAAAGCCTGGAGGTTCTTTTCTCGGTTGATGAGCTGCCACTTGCCCTCAGCAACACGAAGACGCATAGATAGCAAGAAATCGTCAACAGCTTGCTCTCGATCACTCGCGCAAGAACCCTCCATTGCCATGTCACAGGCATCCTCAACACGAGTTTCTCTGCTATCAAATGATAGCAGAGAACGGCACCTGGCGCAAGTTACGTTGTCGCTGCTTGACTCAAGCCAAGAGGACAAAGGCGACCGTTGCCGGACGCTAACCTTTCACCGCTCCGGCGGTGAGGCCCCGCACGATGAGCCGTTGCGCCGTCAGGCACAAAATCAGGCTGGGAAGGACGCCCAGGGTCATGGCCGCCGCGATATTGCCCCACTTGATCGTCCACGATGTGATGTACATGGTCGTCCCCACCGTCACCGGCGTCACCCGCTCGACGCTGAGGATGAGGCCAAACAGGAACTCGTTCCATGTCATGATGGCGGTGAGGATAATCACGCTGGCCATGATGGGCCGGGAGAGCGGGATGATGATGTAACGGAAGATCTGCCACGGTGAGCCGCCGTCCAAAACGGCCGCCTCTTCCAGCACCTCCGGGATCTCTTGCAGATAAGTGGTGAACAACACCACCGCGAGCGGCACATTAATCGCGGTGTTGATGAGGATCAGCGCTGGGTAGGAGTCGATGAGACCAGCCCTCTGAAACATGATGTAAATGGGTATCGCGAAGATAATGTAAGGAATCGCCCGCAAGCTCGCCACCACCGGCAGCACCACGCGCCTGCCGACGCCGAGGCGGCCCATGGCATAACCTGCCGGAAGCGACACGATCAGCGTCAGCGCGGCCGATCCCAGCGAAATGATGACGCTGTTGAAAAGGTACCGTTGAAACGGGATGGTCGGATCGGAAAAGATGGCCCGGTAGTTTTCCAAAGTGGGCTGAAACACCCACACCGGAGGGAACTGGGCGATGGTCATGGGGTCCTTGAGGGACGTGAGCACGGTGTTGAGCAGCGGAAAGTTGAAGACAAAGAGGATGATCAAGGTCACAAGCCAGGCAGTGACGCGCCCCAAACTGTTTCGCCTCACGCTGTTCCCTCCCGCGTCACAAATGCGCGGCGCAATACCGCCGCGACCGGGACCAGCGAGATTCCAAGGAGAATCATGGCTGCTGCGATTGCAAGCCCTAGATTCCCCGAAACAAACGCGTGCTTGTAGATGTAAATGCTGATACTGGTCGTCTGCGTGCCGGGTCCACCGCCCGTCAAGACGTAGATGATGTCAAAAATCCTAAAGGTGTCGATAAACCGGAGAAACCCCGTGGCAACGATCGACGGCAAAAGCTGCGGCAGAATGACGTAGATCACGGTCTGCCACGTGGAGGCCGAATCGACGGCGGCCGCCTCCAAAAGATCGCTTGGAATTCCCTGCAGCCCGGTATAGAGCAGCAGAAAGCAAAAGGGCACCCACTGCAAAGCGTCGATCGCGATCAACGTCGGGACGACATACTGCGGTCCAAGAAACGGTACGGGCGTCATCCCCAACAGCTGCATGTACGCGGGCACCACGCCGACGAAGTCGTTGAGCATCAGCCGCACCATGATCGCAAGCAGAGCCGGCGCGGTCATCAGGGCAAGGAGCATCAAACTCACCAGCCGGTTGGCCGAGCGGAACTGGTGCCAGAAAAAGAGCGAGATGGCAAGGCCCAAGACCAGCTCCAGCGACGTAGCGATCACGGCAAATTTAAGGCTAAAGCCGAGGGCCTCCCAAAAACGGTGATCACCCAAGACGGCCAGGTAGTTGGCCAACCCCACGAAGTTGAGGGGCTGGCGCAGGGTGCTGAGTGTGACGCTGGAAAGGCTCAGGTAGATATCGCTCAAGAGCGGGTACCCGAGGAGCCCACCCATCACAACCAATAATGGACCGAGGAACAACCATGCCTGCCAACGACGGGCCATACCGATTCTCCTTGACGAAGCCGCCCGGAGCGTCCGGGCGGCTTCGTTGCAACCAATGGTGCGTTAACGAGACAGGATGTTGACAACGTCCTTTTGCGCCTGCTCCAGCGCAGCCACCGGATCGACTTGACCGCTCCAAGCGGCCGAAAGGTTATCCGCCAGCGCCTGCAAGATGGCCTGGGTCTCGGGCCGCGTCGACTCGACATAGCCGTACTTGTCTACGTGCTCGGCGACCGAGACGAACTCGGGCCGGCGGTCGGCCAAAGACTCCAGCACCGAGGCTACCGGCGGCAGGCCACCGTTTTCGGCGTACATCTGCATGGCCTGTTCGCTGGCGAGGAACGCCAGGAACTCAAAGGCCTCCTGCTTTCTCGGGGAGGCGGCGTTGAGCCCCAGGCCCAGGCTGTGCACCCAGGTCACTTTACCCGGCACCGGGGCGATGGCGATCTTGTCGTACACCAGCGGATAGCTGTTTGGGTCCGTCAAAAACTGATACCCCGCCGACCAGTGGATGGCGGTCGCCACCTGGCCGCTGCCCATGGCCGCGTTGGCCTCGGGGAACTCGTAGTTGAGCGAGTCGGGCGGTGTGGCGCCGTTGCGGATGATGATCATATACGCCTCGAGCGCCTTTTGTGCTGCCTCGGAGGTCAACGCCGGCTCGCCGTCGACGATCCACTGACCGCCATAGGCCCGCAGCATGTTGTTCCACAGCATGACGTTAAAGATCAGGTTGCGCAGCTGTAGCACGGTACCATAGGCCGTGGGCGACTGGGGATTGATACGCCGGGTGAAAAAGAGCGACACGCCGACGTAGTCCTCAGGCGTCCATTCCTCGGGTGGCCGCGGGGCGAGCGCCTTGCCCAGGTACCGCTCGGTGATCTCCGCGTAGCGCTCCTGCCAGGCCTGGTTGCTTAAGAGCTCATCGATGAGGTCCGTGCGGTAGTACAGGAAATGGTTGCTCACGTCGGTCGGAATGCCGTAGAGGCGACCGTCAAAGGTGAGCGATTCCAGAGTGGACGGGATGTAGACGGAAAGATCTCCCGTCGCCGAGCTCGCGAAATACTCATCCAGCGGCTCGAGATAGGGCGCGGTCTCGCCGACGATGTACGTCGTCGTAAACGCGATGTCAAATTCCGTGCTCCCGGCGGCCAGGGCCACCAGCTGGCGAGTGAAAAAGTCCTGGCGACTAAACGTCAACAACCGCACCTGGATGCCGGTCTCCTGTGCGCGGTTCGCGTTCCACCAGTCCACGACTTTTTGCATGGCCTCGCTCTCCGGTCCAGGCCAGTAAGCGACCGTAACCGTCGTCTGGGCAAGGCCGATCCCGGCCGTTCCTACGATCAGCGTTCCCAACAGGAATAACGACAGGATCAGTTTGGTGGTACGCATCGCAGGCCCTCCTTAAGCCTTATCCATGATCCCCTTGGTCTTTGAAAAGCCCCTTTAACGACGAAGGCAAACCCTCACCGGCCACCGATCCCCTGGAAATGCTTCTATCACCGTCCTTTCCTTGAGCGCTTGCCTGGTTACCTTTTGTCCGACCTGTTTCCTCGACGTTCTCCGGCTCGTCCCACCAGCGGTGCGCTATCCGCAGCCGCACGGTTTTTCTCCCGCAACCGCTGCGTGAGGCCGACCGCTGCCGGCGTCCTCCCACGCGCCTTCTGGGGAAGTTCTAGTACAGCTTGGGCGAAATCGCCCGGCCGATGCGCTCTTGAGCCTGGCGAGCGCTATGGGAGAGTTTGCGAGCCAGACCGGTCGCGATCAAACCCAAAACGTGCAACTGCGCGATCATGGACGTGAAAGAGCCCGACTCCAGCGGGGCCTCGCGAGTAGCGGTGAGCAGCACCATCTGGGCGTAACGGACAATGGGAGCCTTTGCGTAAGCCGTGATGGCGATGGTCCGGGCCCCTTGCTCCGCCGCCACGCGCAGCGAATCGACCGTGTCTTTGGTGCTCCCGGATACCGACAGCCCCACGGCGACGTCCTCCTCGGTGAGCTGCGAGGCGGCCATCACCTGAAAGTGGGGATCATCGGCCGCTTCCGCCCGCAAGCCGAGCCGCAGGAGGCCGTAGCGCCCCGCCTTGGCCACGATCCCCGAGTGCCCGACGCCGAAAAAGTGGATGCTGCGCGCCGAAGCCAGCACATCGATGGCAGCTTCCAACACTTTGGGGTCCACCAGGTGGTCTGTATCGAGAATCACGCGGCGGTCGCGCTCCGAGACTCCCGCCACCAGCGAATGAAGGCCGCCGCCTTCCGGGCTCGGCTCCGGCGTTTCGGAAAACACGTCCCGCGCGAGGTCCATCTTGAAATCCTGATAGCTCCGGTACCCCAGGCGCCGCGCAAAGCGGAGGACCGACGTCTCGCCCACGCCCGCCTGGGTCGCAAGCTCCGTCACCGATTCGTAAATCACCTCGTGGGGACGTTGGATGACCTGCTCGGCGACCTTGCGTTCGGCGTTGGTAAAGGCGTGAATCAGTGTCTTGAGGCGGAGCAGCACACCTTGAGTTTCGGGGAGAACTTGATTACCGGACTGCTCCATCCCCGCCGCCCCCTTTCGCCCGCGGCAAGGCTTCGACGAACCTCCGGGTGATCAGCTGCGGCCGGGTGATCGCGCTGCCGATGACGATGGCAAACGCGCCCATCTCCAGGCAACGCCGGGCATCCTGCGGATCCCAGATCCTGCCCTCGACGATGACCGGTATCTTCCCCGCGGCGGCCAAAATCGCTGCCACCACGTCAAAGTCAGGGCGATAGGGATCGCCTGGGTCGCTCTCGTCCGTGTAGCCCACCAAGGTGGTGGCGACGAGCTCCACCCCGGCCTCCGCAGCCCGGCGAGCATCCTCCGCCGTCGCGCAGTCCGCCATGACCGGGATGTCAAAGCGCTCCCGGATCGACTGCAAGAACCCGGTGAACCCCCCGCCTCCGGGCCTGGGCCGGCTGGTGGCGTCGGTCGCGACGATGTCGGCGCCGGCCGAGACCACCTCCTCCACCTCTCTTAAGGTCGGGGTGATGTACACCGGCGAGCCGGGATAGTCGCGCTTGACGATCCCGATGACCGGGAGTCCCACTTCCTGCTTGATCGCCCGGATGTCGTCCGCCCCGTTGGCGCGAATCGCCACCGCTCCGCCCTCCGCGGCGGCCCTGGCCATGGCCACCATGCAGCCCGTGCCGTGCAAGGGTTCGCCCGGAAGGGCTTGGCACGAGACGATCAACCCGCCCGCTAGCTGGGCGAGCAACTGCTTCCACGAATCGTCCGTCCTCACTCCGCCTCGCCTCGAACAAAGAGCGTTGCCAAATTTCCTATGTGGGCTATTTGGCGTGTAGTGGAGAAATCCTCCAATAGGGGAACAATTGGTGGAAAAAACGGTCACGTTTGGGTAGGTTTGAAAAACCTTCGACGGGAAGGAATCACCGGCGCGGCACAAAATACCAACTTCTGGTAGCGACCGAAAGTGGTGCCGCGCACGGCGGCGAGACGAAGCGTACGATGCGTACAGGAGGTCCGGCAAGTTGACGCGCTGGCTCGGTAACGACCGATGAACAGCTTTGAGAGCGCGCTGTCGATGATGGAAGTCTTGACGAACTCGGGCGCCGCAGACGTCCTCGGCACCTTGCTCGCTTACCTCTCACGGACCGCTCCTGCGATCATGATGATCGCGGCAACCTTCGTCTTCTTACGTCCGGCCAAGCACGTGAGGGTGCTCCTTTACCTCCTCACGTTTGTCCTCCTTCGCGACGCGCTGACCCCTCTTTCGCTTTGGCGGTTTGGCGTCACGGAGGGTGTGCCCTGGATCAGGTTCTTTCCAAGCCACTTGTTTCTCGCCGGAATGGCGCTCTCAAGCTTGGTCGCGGTCGTCCTGCTGGTGCTGTTGGACCGGGACAACTCGCGCGACGTGGTCTTCATAAGAAAAGGACAGGCGCTGCAAGGCTGGCTTGCTGCGCTCTCAGGCTTGGCGGTCTTGCTCGCGCCCTTTTTGATCCTCTACCAGCGTGTCGGAATCCCCGAGCGAGGCGGCGGGGTCGACAGCCGGTTGCTGGGATCGATCTTGGCGTTTGCGCTCATGGGCAATCTGCTGGAGGAGCTGCTTTTTCGGGGTTATGTCTATAACCTGCTTAGAAAGAAAGATCCCGATCTGAGAGCGGGCGTGGCCACGGGCTTTGTCTTTTGTTTGTGTCACGTCTTCCTCGCAACGACGGTGACGCCGGTCGGCGCGCCGCTCCTTTTGTTTACCCTATGGGAAGGCGTCATCTGTGGCATCGTGGGGGCAAGATACGGCGTCCTGCCCGCGACGCTCGTCCACGGAGGCGGCATCTTTGTTCTGGCCTCAGGAGTGTGGTGAGCGGGCGTCGTTTCTCCGCTGGTACACCCGGATGTAGTCGACTTCCAAGCGGGCGGGAAACTCTGTCCGCGACGGGTCGCCGCCAGCGGTACCCCCGATGGCCAGGTTGACGATGATGTAATGCGGCTGGTGGAAGGGGTTGTTTTTCACCGGTCCTTCGTTATAGGTCTTGCTCAGGTCCACCTCGTTGAGCAGTTCATCGTCGACGTAGAGGCGGATCCAGTTTTCGTCCCAGTCCATCCGCCAGACGTGAAACCGGTGAGACCAATCGGGATCGCCAAACTCGGAAATCGGCTTGACGGCCGAATCCCAGCGGGCGACCCACCGCCGGTCGCTCCCCCAGGCCGCGTTGGCGAGGAGCTTACCCTGGTAGTACTCCATGATGTCGATCTCGCCGTTGCTGGGCCATTCGCCCTCGACGCCCAGCGTCCAAAAGGCGGGCCACAGCCCCTCGCGCGTATCGATCCGGGCCCGCATTTCAAAGCGGCCGTACTGCCACTGGCGCCGGCCCCGGGTCGTGATGCTCGCTGAAGTGTACTCGGCGTAGGGGCGGTTTCGCCGCCAATCATGGGACGAAGGATCGTACAGCGGGTTGGCCACCCGCTCCCGCCTGGCCTCGATGATGAGCAGGCCGTTTTCCTGCCAGGCGTTATAGGTTTGGTACCACTGGAGCTCTTCGTTGCGCACAAAGCCCAGCTCGTACGTCCAGTTGGCCGGGTCCGGAGGACCTTCACCGTCAAACTCGTCCGCCCAGACGAGAATCCATTCCGCGTCCTCCCCGTCCTGCCGCTTCAAGTCGGTCACTGCGGCTGCCTCCTCACTCGCGTTGGCCACGCTGCTCAGGATGCTGGCAAGACACACCATCAGGATGGTCTTCATAACACTTCGCCGAGCCGCCCTGCAATCCATCGCCTCGCCTCCCGGAAAATTGCCGCCTGACCCCCACCGTCACGATGGACCAGCTCTCTTCCTGCAAGGGCCCGCGGCGCCAGTCTCCGTACATGCGCTCGACAACAAACCCGGCACGCTCCAGCGACCGGGATACTCCCCCCGACTAGAGAACATGTGTTCTCCAGTCGGAGGCAATTTCCTCTACCTACCAAACGACGCTCGATCCCGAACAATTGACGTCAAGGAAGCAAAGCGTGGAGTGTACGGCAACTACAGGGAACGTTCATTCGTTGGCAAAGGAATAGAGAGAAGGATCAGACAACCGCCGTTGAGGCTTAACTCACGAGGCCTAACACACCAAGAAAAACCGCGTGACCGGGGGTGAACGCCGTGTCACTCGCCGTCCGGCTGGGATACGGTCCTGACGAGCGCCTCTTCATCCTACACGCCGACGATTCGGGAATGTGCCATTCGGCCAATGCTGCGACCATCCGCGCCATGACGGAAGGTGTTGTCTCCAGCACCAGCGTCATGGTGCCATGCCCCTGGTTTCCGGAGATGGCGGCTTGGGCCCGCGACAATCCCGAGATGGACGTAGGGATCCACTTGACGCTCACGAGTGAGTGGAAGCACTACCGCTGGGGGCCGGTGGCGCCGCGGGAGCAAGTCCCCGGGCTGGTCGACGACCAAGGTTTTCTCTGGCGCAGCGTGGCCGACGTGGTCAGGCACGCAACGCCCAAAGAAGTGGAGATCGAGGCCCGGGCCCAAATCGAGCGGGCGCTGCGGTTTGGCATCCGGCCGACGCACATCGATGCTCACATGGGCACGCTTTTTGCCCACCCCGAGTTTTTCGCCGTCTACGTCCGCTTGAGCCGCGAGTACGGCATCCCGGCGATGCTTCCCCGGCCGGCTCCCGAGCAGGTTCAAAACATGGAAGAGGCGGCGCAGCTGGCGAAGCAGGTTGAGGCTCTTGAGGCGGAGGGCTTCCTTTTCCTCGACCGCCTCATCCTCTCGCTGGACGGCGACACGCTCGCGGAGCGGCGAGAAAGCCTGTACGCCACGCTCCGGGGGCTCAAGCCGGGCGTGACTCAGCTCATCGTCCACCTGCTCCAAGACGACCCCGAAGCAAGACACGTCACCGATTCCTGGCACATCCGGGCGATCGAGCTCGAGCTCTGCACCGATCCCGAAACGCGCCGCCTCTTAGACGAGGAGGGCATCCGCCTCATCGGGTATCGCCCGCTCGTGCCCTTGTGGCCATCAGAAAAGCGGCCTCGCTAGAGAGATGGTCGACGGCGAAAGACAAAGGTGTGCTCGGGTCGAGTTAACGAGCCATCTTCTTTCCTTCCAGCAGCTGGCGCCGGGTCCAGTGGTTGAGCAGCCTGTCGCCGGTTGCCTCCATCCATTCGACGACGAGGCGCCTCAAGGCTTTGAGCACGTCCGCGCAAGCCCGGTCTGCCGCCCGGTTGTGTAGCTCCGCCGGATCGGTCGCCAGGTGGTACAGCTCGTCTTCCGCCGTTGGGTTCCAGACGTACTTCCATTCCCTGGTGCGCACCATGCGCTGGCTGTAGAGGCCAAATTGGCCGCCGTGGTACACGGCGTAGACGCTCTCGCGCCCGTTGGACTCGCCGCGGAAGACAGGCAGCAAGCTTTCCCCTTGAAACTCTTGCGGCACCGGCAGTTCGGCCGCCTCGAGAAAGGTTCGCGCCAGGTCCAGCCCCGTCGCAACAAAGGCGTCCGACCGCGATCCCGGCTTGATGCGCCCCGGCCAGCGGACGATGAGCGGCACCCGCACGACGTCGTCGTACATCACGTAGTGCTTGTCGATCATCCGGTGCCCACCGCACATGTCGCCGTGGTCGGTGGTGTAGACGACCATCGTCTCCTCGGCGAGGCCCAGCTCATCCAAAGCGTCCAAGATCCTGCCCACCTGCGCGTCGAGGAGGGTGATCTCCCCGAGATAGCGGCTCACGACCGGCCGCCAATCGTCCCACGTCCAATCGGCGATGCCCCAGCTTTCAAGCTGCTGCCTCTGGATATAGGGCTTACCCACAAAGGTCTCGGCAAAGCTCGGCCACGGCTCGATGTCCGCCGGATCGTACATCGTGGCGTAAGGCTCGGGCACCACGTTGGGAAGGTGCGGCTCCGGAGGATCCCAGCGGAGGAAAAAGGGTGCGCGCTCCCTGGCCCGTTCCCGCAAGAGCTCGATTATCCGGTCGGCGCCCCAGGCAAGGCGAGACTTCTCCGGCGTGATGTAGGGATCGACTTCCCCAAACCAGCCGTTGGTCGACGGGCGGTCGGGGATTCCTTGCGCCTTTCGCCACGCGCGGTATTCGGCATCGGCGATGAAGACGTCAAAGCCGAGCTCCTGGGGCGTGCGACGGCTGATGATGCCCCACTTCCCCACGCCCGCGACGTGGTAACCGTGTTCCGACAAGACCTGGGTAAACGCCGGGAGATCGTCCCGGACGGGCGCGCTCACCTCGATTCCGGCGTTGGTGATCGACTCGTGCCGGCTCGGCCACGTCCCAAAGAGCAGCGAAGCCCGCGACGGCGCGCAAACAGGAACGGGGCAAAAAGCGTGGGAAAAAAACATCCCTTCGGCCGCGAGCCGGTCCAGGTTGGGCGTGTGAACGAGCGGGTGGCCGCTCACGCCCATGCAGTCGTAGCGGTGCTGGTCCGCGTGGATGAGCAGGAAGTTGGTGCGCACCTTACCTAGGCCTCCAGTCGTGTCTCCGTCGTCTCTTTGGGGTGCAGGCATTTTCCAAACTCTACTCCAGCACTTGAAAGATGAGGCACTTGAGATACGCCGACTCGGGCACGCCGGTGAGAATGGGGTGGTCTTTGGCCTGCCCGCGCGATTCGACGAGGCGAAGGGGCCGGCGCGCGTCGTTGGCCGCCTCGAGCACCAGGCGGTAAAATTCGTCTGCCGGCATGTGGTGCGAGCAGGAGCAGGTGACCAAAAACCCGCCGGGATGAAGGAGCTTGAGTCCCCGCAAGTTGACCTCTTTGTAGCCCCGCCGCGCCGGTTCAAAGTGCGCCTTGCTCTTGGCAAACGCCGGGGGATCGAGGATCACCACGTCAAAGCGCTCCGAAGAGCGGTCCATCTCCCTCAGGAAGTCAAACGCGTTGGCCTCGACAAACCAGGCGGACTTGGTGTACCCGTTGAGCGCGGCGTTGCGGCGGGCCGACTGGACCGCTTGCTCCGAGCTGTCGACGCCCAGCACCTCCCGCGCCCCGTAACGCAGGGCATGCACCGCAAAGGCCCCGTTGTGGCAAAAGACGTCGAGCACCCTCGCTCCGGGCACAAACGGCGCAAGGCTCCGGCGATTTTCCTTTTGATCGAGAAAGTACCCCGTCTTTTGCCCGCCCGTCACGTCGATCTCAAAGGAAAGCCCGTTTTCACGGATGACCATCGGCTGCTCGGGAAGCTCGCCCCAAAGGAGGCCCTGGCGCAGCTCGAGCCCCTCGTACCTGCGGCTCGGCACATCGCTCCGCTCGTACACCGCCCGGGGGCTTTCCGCCTCCACCAGGGCCTCGACGATGATCTCCCGGCGGGCGTCCATGCCCAGCGTGAGAAACTGCACGACGAGGACGTCCTCGTAGCGGTCGACGATCAAACCCGGCAGCAGGTCGCCCTCGGAGTAAATCAGCCGGTACGAGGTGGCATCGGGCATGACGCGGGCCCGCCACGCCCGCGCCCTCTGGATCCGCCTGAGAAAGAACGAGCGGTCGACCGGCTCCTTTACCCGCGTCAGCAGGCGGATGGCGATTTGCGAATGGGGATTGTAGTAACCTCTTCCCAAAAACTCGCCGTCCGCCGCGAAGACGTCGACGATGTCCCCGGGCGAAGGCTCTCCGTCGAGCCGGGCCACGTTTCCCTGGTAGATCCACAGGTGCCCGTTGAGGATGCGTTGTTCGTGTCTTGGCTTGAGCGTTGCCGATGCCATCATGATCCGTCCTTTGCCGTCGCCGTCGGAGGGCTCCCCGCGAACCGGCTACCACGAAAGGCAAAGCACATCTTCGCCCCCGATTTGTTGACCCGTTTCGACGAATCCCACGCTCCGGTAGAGCGTCCGCGCGACGGTGTTGTCGGGCTTCAGCGAGACGATGATCTTCGTGCACCCTGGTTCCTTCCGGATCCGGTCAATAGCCTTCTCCAACGCGGCGCGACCGTAGCCCCTTCCCTGGTACCGTTCGTCGATCATCAGCCGGTAGATCCACCAGTTGCCGTCGTCCCGGTCCAGGGCGTACATGAGAAACCCGACCATCGTGTCGCCCGCGTAAATCGCGAGCGGCACGCACTCCGGCTGCACTTTCGCCTGCGCGAGCGAGTAGACGTTGGGCGCGACCATCCGCTGCTGCGCTTCAGAAACGCGCAGCGCGATGCACTCTTCCCAGTTGTCGTACGTTACATCCCGCAGTTCGACTTCCAGTACGGCTCCCTCCAGTCCTTCCGTACTTCGCCTTGCGATCTCGGGGGTAGCTTTCGATGTCGTCGGGGATCCGAGACCACGGGACCGCCATCGCGGTCCAGATTTATAAGCGGCGCCACTTGGCAATTTTCATCCGTGGGTTACTCTCCAGCGCCCTTTCGAAACGCAACCGGAACAACGACGAACCAGCTCGGCTACTTTCCCCGCAGCTCCTCCGCCAATCCCGCCCTTATTTGAGCCAGCCCCTGCATCAAGGTCAAAAGGTGTTCCTCGCTCAAGCTGCCGATGGTCTTCTTTTCGATCTCGGCCCAGATACGTCTCACTTGAGGCACCAGCGCCCGGCCTTTCTCGCTTAACGAGACGATGAGCGCCCGCCGGTCGGTATCCGAGGGTTCGCGGCAAATTAGCCCGACTCGCTCCATCGCCTGCAGCGTGTTGGTGACCGTCGATCGATCTCGCCCCATAAATCGGACGATCTCCCGCTGAGGGCAAGGGCCGTGCTCGTCCAGATAAAGCAAGACAACCTCCTGCGGCGGCACGATTCCGATCTGTTGAAAAAGCTCGGTCGCTAACAACGCGTGCGCCCGCACGACCTGCAGCAGGAGTGAACTAAACGGCGCTTCCTTAATGCTGATTCCGGGATGAGTCTTGTCCGTTTTCATGTCGCCATTGTAACATTTTTGTTGCCATGCCATCAATCCCGCGTTATACTGTTGGCATACCAACAGTCTCACTTCGTCAGCGGGAGATGGGTTCCGTGAGAGATGCTCTCGACCGGCCTCTGGTCAAGACGAGCGTGATCTTGCTCACCGGCGCCATGGCTGCCCTCCTCGACACGACCATGGTCAGCGTGGCCTTACCCCAACTCGCCACCGAGTTTGGCACTTCGCCGGGGGAACTGCAGCTCGTGTCGACCGCCTACCTACTGGCCATGGCGATGGTCATCCCCCTCATGGGATGGGCGGTGGACCGATGGGGAGCGAAGACGACATGGATGCTGTCGCTAGGTTTATTCCTTTCGGGATCGATGTTGTGCGGCGTTGCCTGGTCGGTGCCGAGTCTCGTCGCCTTTAGGGTTCTCCAAGGCGTGGGTGGCGGCTTAATCCTTCCCGTCATGCAGGCGATCCTGGCGGAGGTTGCCGGTCCCCGTCGCTTCGCCCGGGCAATGGGCCTCGTCGCCATCCCAGGACAACTGGCCCCGATTTTGGGCCCCATGCTCGGCGGTGCGATCCTAACGTCTTACGGTTGGCGTTGGATCTTTTATATCAATGTGGGGACTCCCCAGTTTCTCCCCTCACAGGGAGAGAGCGTTTGATCTCGCGGGCTTTCTCCTGCTCTCACCGGGTCTTGCCGCGCTGATCTACGGGCTTTCTCTGGCGGGAAACCACGGCTCGTTTCTCGCCCGCCCCGCCCTGCTGTGGCTCTCCGTGGGCTTATGGCTCGTCGCAGGCTTTGTCATCTATGCTATTCGCAAAGGCGATACGGCTCTTCTCGACCTTGGGCTCCTGCGCCACCGGTCGTTTGCGGTCACCTCGTGCCTGACTTTCCTCTTCGGCATCGCTATCTACGGCCCGCTGTTTTTGCTCCCTCTCTATTTCCAATGGGTGCGAGATGACGGGGCGCTGGCCGCGGGCGTGATGCTTGCTCCCCAAGGCCTTGGTACCATGTTGGCCATCGCTTTGGCCGGGCGACAGAGTGATCAGACCGGGGCGCCGGCTTAGGCGCGGCCGGCATCCCGGTGATGGCAGCCGCGTACCACGGGCTCGAGGCGCGTCAGTATCCCCAGGCCACCAGCGGTGTCAACGTGATGCAAAGGCTCGGAGCCTCCCTTGGCACAGCGCTCCTCGCGGTGATCTTACAGCGGGGAATCTCCGGCGCATCGGCGAGAGACGCCTCGGGCGGCGAATCCGATCCGACCCACCTCTTGAGCGCTTTCAACGACGCTTTTCTGTGGACCATTGCTTTCGCTCTCATCGCGTTGGTGCCTGCGCTGATGTTACCCGGGCGGGCAAAGGCTGCGAGCAAATCGCAGGCAACGCGCGAGCCCCAGACGGCGATCAAGCGGAACTAAAGAGACAAAAGAGAGGGGGAATGTCGATGCGTGTGGTCCTCTGTGAGCGTCCAGGTCCGCCCAGTGTGCTCAAGGTGGTTGAGCAACCGGCTCCCAAGCCCAGTCCCGGCCAAGTGATCGTAGCAGTGGCCTGTGCCGCGATCACTTTCATCGAAACACAAGTGCGGGCCGGCATGGTACCGCCGAGCGACGGTGCCACCTTCCCCCTCGTCCTTGGCAACGGCGTCGCCGGAACCGTGGTCGAAATAGGTTTCGACGTCGATCCCTCATGGCTCGGGGAAAAGGTGGTTACAACCACAGGAGGCAGCGGCGGATACGCGGAGTGCGCCGTCGCTTGGGCGGAAGATCTTCACCGTATCCCCGCCGGGCTCGACGTCCAACAAGCCGCCGCCCTCCTTGCGGACGGCCGCACCGCCCTGGCGCTGAGCCGCGCAGCCCGCATCCAACCGGGTGACAGGGTCCTCATCACGGCCGCTGCGGGCGGTGTGGGAAGCCTGTTGGTTCAGTTAGCGCGGGCGGCGGGAGCAGCAACGGTGATCGGACTCGCAGGCGGCGAGCAAAAACTCGCCCTCGCCAGGTCTCTGGGAGCCCATGTCACCCTCGACTACCGCCTTCCCGGGTGGCAGCACGCAGCTAAGAGGGCTATCCACAACCTCGGCGTTGACATTGCTTTTGACGGCGTCGGCGGCGCCACGGGAAAAGCCGTCGTCGACCTCTTGAGACCAGGAGGCCGCTACCTTCCCCACGGCATGGCCAGCGGCGCCTTTTACGACATCCCGCCGGAAAAAGCTCAAGAAATCGAAACCATCCCCCTTAGGTCCGCGATCTCCGGGCCGAAGGAAAGCTACGTCCTCGTGGAAGAAGTTTTGAGACTTGCGGCACTGGGCCATATACGACCGGTCATCGGTCAGATCTTCCCTTTAGAGAAAGCAGCGCACGCCCACGCGGCGATCGAGGCGCGCAAGACGCTGGGTAAGACATTGCTGGTTCCGTAGACATTGACATCGTTCGACAAAGCGAGGCTATTGCAGGGTAAGACCATTTGCGCGCTCGATTTGTTGCAGCAACCGGCGAGGATGTGCGAAAGGCGATCCGCCGGCTCCGACCTCAATGCTGCCGCGTTGCGCGTCTCGCCTGAGGAGGTAGCACCGGCCGGTACCGGCGACGGACAGCCATCTCTCGTCGGTAATTCGCAAGCAAACGCCGTCATCGATCCCATCAAGAGAAGGACCTCACGGCGCCGGGCGCCGATGGAGTCAAAGCGCGAGCGCCGTCTACACCTTAAGCAACCCGCGAAAGCCCCGGCTGGAATAGTACGAGTCGGCGCCGTTGTGGTAGACGAAGACGCGCCCGTAGCGGCGGTCGCCAAACAGCGCCCCGCCCAGTTTGCGAACGTCATCCGGCGTCTTAAGCCAGCTCGACGTTTTGGTGTCAAACTCCCCGAGCGTCTGCAGATGCCGGTACTGCTCCTCGTCCAGCAGCTCGACGCCCATCTCCTCCGCCATTTCCATGGCGCTGCCCTCAGGCGGGTGCTTCTTCCGCTTTACCCGGGCCTCGCCATCGTAGCACAAGCTCCGCCGGCCCGCGGGGCTTTCCTTCGCACAGTCGCAAAAGACGAAGACATCAGCTACCGGATCGTACCCGATGACATCGGGCTCCCCACCCGTCCGCTCCATTTCGTAAAGCGACCTGAGCTTGTCCGGGCTGGCCACGAGCCTAGCCTCGACGTCGCGCCAGTCCATTCCCGGATGACGCTCCGGGTTTTCCTCAAAGCGCCGCCGCAAAGCCGCCAAGAGCTCCTCATACGCCGGCATGTTCATCTTGTCGCCTGCCTTTCGGTCGGGATCGCAAAGTCGGTGGCCCGGTCTCGCCCGGGTCGGTTCGTTTCCTCAAACAGCCTACTCGTTACTGTACAACCTGTACAGGTCCACCAGCACAGAATTTCCAAAGGGGCCGCGGCTGATGTTGGTCACCCCGATGAGGAGCTCCAAGATCTCGACGCGCGCCTCCACAGCGTCGTTTCCCTGCAGGCGCTCTTTCGCCCGGGCCAGCATCGTTTCCATGCGTTGATTGTACTCCCAGTTGGGAATGGACGACCAGTTTGACACGCCGTGGTTCAACCACTGGTAGTTCGTCCTCCAGCGCAAAAACGCCTCGGCGTAGAGGGGTGAAAACCCGCCTTCCATCACCCGTTGGGGATAGTCGATGAGGTAGGCCGGCGCGTCCAGCGTGTCGGTCCAGCGCGTGACTTCATCAAACCAATAAGAATAACCAGTATAGATCGCCTTGCCCACGATGTCGGAGAGCCCGATGAGGATGTAACCATACGCCGGATCCGCTTCACGCATCCCGGCTCGAAGGCTTTCAAGGAGGTCAAACGCCTCCTTGTAGTCGCCCTCCGCCACGAGCTCCCGGGCGCGGGTAA
>PKEU01000008.1 GCA_002919195.1 bacterium | reverse complement strand
CGGGGCTTCTCATCGAGTACCGGCAGCTCGCAAAGCTCATCAACACCTACCTTGGAAACTTGCGCGACGCCATCGACCCCAAGACGGGCCGCATTCATTCAACCTTTCACCAGCTAGTGACGGCCACGGGCCGGCTCGCGTCGCAAAACCCCAACCTGCAAAACATTCCGGTCCGCACCGACGTGGGCCGGCAGATCCGCAAGGCTTTTGTCGCCCCTCCGGGCCACGTCCTCATCTGCGCCGACTACTCCCAGATCGAGCTGCGGATCCTGGCCCACTTTAGTGAGGACCCAGGGTTGATCGAAGCCTTTGAGAAAGGGCTCGACATCCACGCGGCTGTCGCCTCGCAGGTGTTTGGCGTTGCGATGGATGAGGTGACGCGAGAGCAGCGGGCCCACGCCAAGACCATCAACTTTGGCATCATCTACGGCATCACGCCCTATGGCCTCGCCCGCCGCATCGAAGGGCTCGACGTGTCGCGGGCGGCTGCGCTCATCGCCGATTACAAGCGGCGTTTCCCCGGCATCGACCGGTTTTTGAATGAGTGCGTGCAGCACGCGCTGGACCACGGCTACGTGACGACCATCTTGGGCCGGCGCCGGGCGATTCCCGAGATCCGCTCAAACAACCGGGCGCGGCGGGCTCTGGGCGAGCGCCTCGCGATCAACTCGGTGGTGCAAGGGAGCGCCGCCGACCTCATCAAGGTAGCGATGGTCAACCTGCAGGAGCGGATCGATCGGGAGCAAATCCCTCTCAAGCTCCTCCTCCAGATCCACGACGAGCTCGTCTTTGAGTGCCCCGCCGAGGAGGGGGAGGCTCTGGCGCACGTGGTCGTCGAAGAGATGGAGCGGGCCATGTCTCTCAAGGTGCCGCTCAAGGCTGAAGCTGGCATCGGAGAGGATTGGATGACCGCGAAGTAATCCGCACACGGGGTGAAGAAAACGTGGAGCCCGTCAAAATCGGCATCGTCGGTTGCGGCAATATCAGCGGCATTTATCTCAAAAACGCAAAGATCCTCGAGGCCTTAGAGGTCGTCGCCTGCGCGGACCTCATCCCTGAACGGGCAAAGGCCCGGGCCGAGGAGTTTGGCGTGCCTAAAGCGTGCGCCGTCGAGGAGCTGATGGCCGATCCCGAGGTCGAGATTGTCGTCAACTTAACCGTGCCCCAGGCCCACGGCGAGGTCGCCCTCCAGGCGGTGCGCGCCGGCAAGAGCGTCTACAACGAAAAGCCTCTCACCACCGAGCGGGAGGAAGCCCAGGAGCTCCTCGCCGAGGCGAAAAAGCGCGGTGTTTTGGTCGGAGGGGCGCCCGACACCTTTATGGGCGCCGGCATTCAGACCTGCCGCAAGCTGATCGACGACGGCTGGATCGGCGAGCCGGTGGCCGCTACCGCGTTTATGCTCTCTCGGGGGCACGAGAGCTGGCATCCCGATCCGGCCTTCTATTATCAGCGGGGCGGCGGCCCTATGTTTGACATGGGACCGTATTACCTTACGGCCTTGGTGACGCTGCTTGGGCCGGTCGCCCGGGTGACAGGCGCGGCCCGCGCCACTTTTCCCGAACGGATCATCACCAGCAAGCCCAAGTTTGGGGAAAGGATCAAGGTGGAGGTGCCGACACACATCGCCGGTATCATGCAGTTTGCAAGCGGCGCCATCGGCACGATCGTCACCAGCTTTGACGTTTGGGGCGGCAACGTGCCTCACATCGAGATTTACGGCACCGAAGGCACGTTGAGCGTGCCCGACCCCAACGGCTTCGGCGGGCCAGTGCGCATCCGGCGGGCGGGCGCCAGAGAGTGGAGCGAGGTGCCTCACACCCACGGGTACAGCGAAAACTCCCGGGGGTTGGGCGTCGCCGACATGGCCTATGCCTTGCGGACGGGCCGGCCCCACCGGGCCAGCGGGGAATTGGCTTACCACGTCCTCGACATCATGCACGCGTTTCACGAGGCGTCGGAGAAAGGCGTCCACATTGAGCTGGAAAGCACCTGCTCCCGACCGGCGGCGCTTCCCATGGGGCTGATGCCCGGCCGGTTGGACCTGTAGGGCTTTTCCGGGTCAGACTTCCATCTCGATAAGATCGCGGCTCTTTCGATCGAGCTGATCGAGATCGGGGATCTCGTAGCGGTTGCCGTCGACGTCTTGGATTACGACGTGATGATCGCTCAGCCAGCGGATATCCCGCCGGCGGCTGACCACTTCGAAACGGCGGGGCCCTCGGTCGGTCTGGACGTGCCAGATCATCACCCTGTACTGGTCGTCGATCCGGTCGATCTTGGTGATGCGGGGGAGGAAGTAGCTTTCGTCCAAGGCTTCCTCCAAAATCGCAAGGGAGTCTGGATCGAGCCGGCGGTACTCCTTGATAAGCCCGACGAAATTGCCTGCTTCGTCGGAGACGACCACGTAACCAGTAGGGTCGGTGAGGGGAAAGGGACGCTTCACCCTCACCGGCCCTTCGCGTCCCCACGGAGTCTCAAGGAAAAGGCGCTGCTGGTGATCTCGGACGAACCGGATCGTGCGGGCATCGAGGATCCTGCGGTTTAAGCGCTGGCTCACGCGCCGTTCACCCCATCTTCGCTAAGTTGCATCTGCATCCGCACCAAGCGCGCAAACGCGCCGTCTTTCGCCATCAACTCGGCGTGCGTTCCTTCCTCGACGATCCTCCCGTTTTCGACCACCAAGATCCTGTCGGCGTTTTTCAAGGTCGAAAGCCGGTGGGCGATCGCGATCGTCGTCCGGTTTTGGATCAGGTTTTCGATGGCCTCCTGAATCAGCTTTTCGGTCTCGGTGTCGACGGAGGACGTGGCTTCGTCGAGGATGAGGATCTTTGGATTTTTCAGGATCGCCCGGGCGATGGAGATCCTCTGCTTTTGGCCGCCTGAAAGCCTCAGGCCCCGCTCTCCGGTGTGCGTGTCGTAACCATCGGGAAAGCTCATGATGAAGTCGTGGGCGTTGGCCGCCTGGGCCGCCCAGATGATCTCCTCGCGGGAGGCGTCGGGGACGCCGTAGGCAATGTTTTCCGCGATGGTGCCGTGAAAGAGGAGGGGTTCTTGCAACACGACGCCGATCTGCTCTCGCAAAAACTTGAGATCGAGGTCGCGTACATCGTGCCCGTCGATCTTGACCGCGCCGCTGGTCACGTCGTAAAGGCGGGGGATCAGGTTGGCCATGGTCGTCTTGCCCGAGCCCGACGGGCCCACCAGTCCGATCATCTCGCCGGGCCGGATGGTGACATTGATGCCCTGCAGCACGGGCTCGCCTGCCTCGTAGGCGAAGTGGACGTCTTCAAACCGGATTTCGCCCCGGATCTCAGGAAGGATGATCCCTTTTCCCTCGGATTTGATTTCGGGTTCGGTGTCGAGGATCTCAAAGATCCGCTCTCCTGCCGTGGCCGCCTCTTGGACGACGTCACTAAAGGAGGCCAGCTGGCGCAAGGGGCTGTAAAATTGGTTGAGGAAGTAGAGAAAGGCGACGAAATCCCCGACGCTCAGGCCTCCGCTGCTGATGACGAGATAGCCTCCGTATCCCCAGATGATCAAGATGCCAGACGCCGTGACAAATTCGAGAAACGGGAGGAAGACGCTGCGAAAGCGGGCGGCGTCGACAAACCGTTCGAAGACTTGATCCGAGCGGCGGTCAAAACGCCGGATCTCTCTTTTTTCCTGGACGAAGGACTTGACCACCTTGATGCCCGGGATCGAGTCGGCCAGAACCGAGTTCATCAGCGCGCGGCGGATCCAAATGCCCCGGTAAATTCTGCGGATGCGGCGGGTGAAGCGGCGCGTCCCGATGACGAGGAAGGGCATGGGAAGCATCGTGATCAGCGCGAGCTTCCAGTTGTAGAGAAAGAGGATGATGCCGACGCCGATCAGTGTGACCCCGTCAAAGATCACCCGCTGTGCGCTTTCGATAATGAAACGTTGAATTTGCTGCGTGTCGCTGGTGGCCCGGGACATGATCGCGCCTGTGCGGACGCTGTCGTAAAATTGCATGCTGAGGTACTGCAGGTGATGGAAGACCTGGGAGCGGAGGTCCCGCACGATCCGCTGGCCCAGCCACGTCATGATGTAGTCGCGAAAGCCTGCGATCACCGACCGGGTGAGGAAGGCTCCGGCGAGCAGAGCGACGAAGAGCTGGAGCCGGCCAATGTCCCGGGGGATGAGCGCTTCGTCGACCAGCCGGCCGGTAAGGTAAGGCTGCACCATCTGGAGCGCCCCTCCCAAAAGGAGCAGGGTCACCGAGAGGGCTACTTGCTTCCAGTACGGCTTCGCGTAGCTAAGGATCCGGCGGATCAGCCTCGACTTTTGCAGGCAGCGGGGGCAGACCGAGCCTTTGAGGGCGCTGCCGCAGTTGGGGCAGCGGGTGCCCGCCTGGCGTTCGAGGGCCTTGCGGTGGCTTGAGCGCGGCGCCCGAACTCCCACCGTCTCGTCCGGCAAGGCGCGTCCGTTTTGGGCGATGGCTTGTTCGATGTGATCTCGAGCTTGTTCAAAGTCCAGGGAGTGCCTGCGGGAGAAGCGGGCGAGCTTGACCCGTCCGGAGAGCGTGGCAGCGATCAGAAGGCCGTTTCCTACGTGGTGCTCGATGTCGATCGCTCGCACGAGATTCAAATCCAGCTGGAAACCGGGAGCTTTTTCTCCCTGATAGAGGACGAGGAGCCTGCTTTCGGTGAGGACGAGCCAACCCTCACTGTAGCGGCCGTCTACGGTCATGTCTGTAGGGGTGACGTGGAGGATTGCCTCGGTAGGCGGGATGGCGTTTGGAAAGCGCTGGCGGATCCAAGCGGCCCGTTCGTCGGATGCGGCACGGCGTCGTTGGTCCGGATCGGTTTCGGTGCTTGCGGCCAAAGGGGTACATCCTTTCTTTCCGTCGCTCCAAGAGCGCCCGTTGTATCCGCATTATGGGTGGAAGGGGAAGGATCCGTCAAATCAGTTGACCAGGAATGACACAGCAAGAGGGGGCTTGAGCGGAGAAAATTTCCGCCCAAGCCCCCTTTATCTCGTCTCTCCTCCCGTCTCGGCCGGATATCGTCGGGTCCGGCTACCGGTCGAGGATGGCCTGCACCGCAATGGCGGCGTTGCTCATCGCGTTGCGCACCGAGATGAGGCCTTCTTTCGCCTGGTTTAGGTGCTCGTCGATGGCCGCGGCCACCTCGGCCCATTGAGGGATCGCCGGCGGTGATTTGGCGTAGGCCGTCGCCTCCAGGAAAACGGCCATGTCCCTGGGGCGCTCCATGCCGCGGCCAAAGCTGGCCGCCACGTCGCGCACCGGCGAGATTTCGTATCCCAGATCCTGGCGAATCTGTGTCCCTTCCGGTCCCGTGGCGAACTTGAGAAACTCCCAGGCGGCGTCAGGATTTTCCGACTGGCTGGTGATGGCCAAGGGGTTGGAAAAGAGGAACGTCGCCTGCCGTGCGATGGGCGGGTGGTGCGCGGCGTTCCAGTCGAAGGGCGTCTCCTGGAAGGGAGCGAGGCCCCAGGGGCCGATGGGGAAAGTGGCCAAGGTCCCTTCGGCCCAGCGATCCCAGTCGCTTTTCGCGGCCAGCTCCGCCGGGCTGGGCGCCACTCCTTCCACCAGCCATGTGTCGACCATGGCTTGCAGTCCCGCTACCGCCTCGGGAGAATCGATCAGGGTCCGGGTGCCCGTCTCGTCCAAAATCTCGCCGCCGCCGAGCCAGACGTACATTGGCCACCAGGCCACGGCGTATCCATACTGATCGGGCTCGCCGTCGCCCGACAGATCCCGGGTGAGCTTCTTCGCGGCATCGAGCATGTCTTGCCACGACCAGCTGCTCTGGGGCCCCGTCAGGCCCGCTTGGCCGTAGAGGTCTTCGTTGTAGAAGAGGACGACGTCCGAGAAGGTGGCGGGCAGGGCGTAAAGGGTTCCGTTGAGGCGAAAGAGGTCGACGACGGTCGGGAAGTACATGGAAAGGTCATGGCCGTCAGCCTGGATGCGCTGGTCCAGCGGCAGCAGGCTCCCGGAGGCAGCAAACGCCGTGTAATTTTCCAGGTTGAGCGAGATGACATCCGGCGCGACGCCGCCCGCGATGGCCACTTGCAGCTTGGTAAAGATCTCCCCAAACTCCGCCGGCTCCATCCGAACGACGATATCGGGGTGGGCCCGCTCAAAGGCCGCGACGACTTCGGCTTCGATCTCGGCGGGGAAAAAGGTCATGTAACGGATCGTCGTCTGCGCCAACGCCCCGGATCCCAACGTCAAGACGAGGAACAAACCGACGAGCGCTCGCAGTACCATCTTCATTCCACCTTTTTGCGCGACGTTCTCGTCCACCAACACCGTACTGGGTCGTGCCTCATCTTGAGCAGTGCGTCCCTGGGTCGCTCGGTGCCGGCAACCACCTCCCCCGTCCCCAATTTATTCCGTCACTGACAGAACAAAGTTGTGACGAGCGTATTCCTCGCGGTAATGGCAGACTCCTCCTGTAATTTCATAAAAAAGAGACGTTCACGCTTTTTTCTTTCGAATCGCCCGGGGGACGAGCACCGCGAGGGCGCCGAGGTCGAGGAGGGCCGTGAGCGCGTAGTCCGCGACGAGGGCCCAGAGCGCGCCGAGGATTCCCCATTCTGGGTCGGCGACGAGGAGGTAGATCAGCGCCAGCCGGAGACCGCTGCCGGCGACCGTGTTGACGAGGGCGATGCCTGTCTTTCCCATGCCGTAGAGGATCCCCGCGGCGATGTGGCCGACGTAGACGAAGGGAGCCGCAAACGCGAGGGGCGTGATCAGCGAGCCTAGGCCGGCGACGCCGTAGAGGAGCCGGCCGATCTCTTCGCCGTAATGCCAAAAGCCTGCGGCGGAGACCGCCGCGACGGCGGCGGCGACGGAAAAGCACTGCAACAGGAGGCGAGCCACCGAGCGGGCGCGGCCCTCGGCCAGGCGCTTGGCAACGGCCGGGATCGCCGCATGGACCAGAGGGTGCACGGCGACCATCGGCATGTAGAGCGCGGGAACGGCCATGCCGAAGAGGCGGCCGTAGAGGACCGTCGCCTCCCGCGCCGCATAGCCGGCTTCGATCAGCTGCCGGGGGATGAGCGCGACGTTGAGCATGCCCAGGACGCCGTTTACCAGTCCGGAAAGCAGCACGGGTCCCGCGATCGCGGCCAACTGGTAGACGGCCGGGCGTTGTTGTCGCGTCCAAAAGGGAACGAAGGCTTGGCCTAAGCGAAACGGGAAGAGTTGGACGGAAGGGTTCGTCGCCTTTCTCCTTCGCCCGGCGATCGGCCTGTGGGGGGTCCACCGGCTCGTCCTGGGGGCCGTATTTTCCCAGCTGCCCCGGACTGCCCGCGCCAGGTACCACAGGGAGACCAGCTCCCCCGCTGTCAACCCCGCGGCGATGCCCCCCGCGGCCCAAGCCGGGCCCAGGGGAAGGAGCAAAACGACGAGGAAGAGCACGACGGGGACGCGGCTTGCCGCCTCCGCGAAGCTGGAGAGCGCGACGGGCGCGAGGCGTTCTTGCCCTTGGAGGACGCCCCGTAGCGCGGCCGAGAGGGCAGCGGGCACCAGGAGAAACGGCAAGACGGCCAGCGCGATCGATGTGCGGGAGTCCGTCATCACCGTGTACGCCCAGAGCCGGTGCGTAAGGAAGAGGAAAAGGGCGGAAGCGGTCGCCGTCGTCATCGTGAGGCTCACGCCGACGTGAAAGTAGCGGCGCGCCCTTTGATAGTCGCGCTGGCCCAGGGAGTCGGCCGCCAGGCGGGCGATGGCCACGGGGATGCCGGCGGTGGCCAGCGTTGCGACGATGCGGTAGACGGGCATCGTCATTTGGAAAAGGCCGACGACGTCTTCGCCGGCCGCCCTGACAAGGAGAACCCGGTAGAGGGTACCGATCAAGCGGTTGGCGATCCCAGCCGCAAAGAGCGCAGCGGCGCCTGCCAGCAGCGGTCGTCTCTTTAGGTCCAAAGGTGGGCCCCCATTTCCACCTGGACCTATACGCCGGCGGGCGCCGCCTTAGAACGAATCGCGCTGAAAGGCGATCTAGCGGATCGGGTTTTCGGGGCCGCGGCCGATAAAGGCGTCGATGAAAAGATCGACGAGCTCCCGGTCAAACTCGTCGAGGCGCAGCAAGTGCCGCCAGGCGGCCAAGACAAAGGGATGCTCCATGCCCGGGCGAGGAACCGCAAGGACGGCGGCCCAGTTGTGGGTGTGGGCCCGCGTCAGGTTGAGGATCTCCTGCTCGATCTCGGGCGTCAACGCTTCCGGGCGGTAGTGGATGATCACGTGCCCGTGCTCCAGGTTGTGGACCAGGAGCTCGTCAGGAAGGGGACGGTCGTAAAAGCCCGGCGGCGCCCATTGGGCGTAGTGCGGACCTGAGTTAGGCGGATCCGTCTTATAGGTCACCCGTTGGCCGGTGGGAACGTGGTTGGCGCCCTCTGACGGGTACCTTTCAAGGCGCTCGGCCAAAGCGGGAGCGATCTTGGGACGCGAAGCGTTGTATGCCAGTGCGCCGAGGGCGACCACGGCCACGACAAAGACCGCGATGATGGCCGTCGAGTTTTGCGTCCTTTTCCTCGAGCGCGACGCTTGCGCCTTAACCTTGCTTCCGGTCTTGCTTGGGCGCCTTTTCGACATCGAAAATCACAGACTCCTTGCCCATGGCGTGATGATTGCCAATCAGTTTCTCGCCGTCGCGTTGAAATCCTTGAGGGAGGACGGGCGTCTTTGCCGGGAAGGCGATAAATTTCGAAAGAAGAACTCTCATCCTGGCTTTTCCTTGCAGAGCCAGCGCCGGCGAGTTAAAGGCGGCTGAGCCGGAAAGAGGAGGAGTTAGGCAGTGCGGGTTGATCTGGCAGGACGGAAAGCTTTGGTGACAGGGGCGAGCACGGGCATTGGCCGGGCGATTGCCGTCGCCCTAGCCCGTGCCGGCTGCGACGTGGCGGTGGGCTATCGCGCCAGCCGGCAAGAGGCGGAGGAAGTCGCGGGCCTGATCCGGGCTGCGGGGCGCAACACGGTCGTCCTGGAGGGCGACGTCGCTTTGGAAGAGCAGGCCAAGGCAGTGGTCGAAGGAGCGGCCAGCGCTTTGGGGGGCCTCGACATTTTGGTCAACAACGCGGGAAGCCTCATCCAGCGCACTCCGCTCACGGAAGCGGATACCCAAGTTTGGCGGCGGGTGATGGGAACCAACCTGGACAGCGTCTATTACTGCACGAGGTACGCGGTGCCGTACCTGCGGCAAAGCGCCGCGGGCAGGGTGATCAATATGGGATCGGTCGCCGGCCACACGGGGGGCGGGCCGGGCGCGTGGCATTACGCCGCTGCCAAGGGCGGCGTTCACACGCTGACCATGGGCTTTGCCCGGGAGCTTGCGCCTTACGGCATCACGGTCAACGCCGTCGCCCCGGGCGTGATCGACACCCCGTTTCACCAGCGGTTTTCCAGCGAGGAACGGATGAAGCAGATGCTCTCTGAAGTTCCTCTAGGGCGGATCGGGACGCCGGAAGATGTCGCGCCCTTAGTCGTCTTTCTCGCTTCGGATCAGGCAAGTTACATCACTGGCCAGGTGATTGCGGTCAACGGCGGCCAGCTGATGCGGTAAGCGGGTGAAAAGCGACAAACAGAGGGCGCGGGGAGAGATTTCCCCGCGCCCCTGAGAGTTTACGGCCGAGCCGCCTGCGGGACGATGCGGGCGAGGTACGCCTCGATCTGCTCCCGGGTGAGCTGGCCGAGATGCACCGCCCGGATGATCCCGCGCGCGTCGACAAACACGCTCGTCGGCATCGCCCGGATCAGGTAATCTTGATGCATGCTCCGGTCCGCATCGACGTAGACGGGGAACGTATAACCGTAGGAATCGATGTATCGCTCGATGGTGGGCAACGGCTCATCGGAGACGGCGATCACTTCAAAGGCGCCGCCCCACTCGTCGTAGACGGCCTGGATCTCGGGCATCTCGTACCGGCACGGCTCGCACCACGTCGCCCAGAAGTTGATGAAAAGGGGCTTGCCTGCAAACTCCGCCGAATGGACCAATTGGCCTTGGCGGTCCATCAGCTCAAACCGGGGCGCGCGATTGCCTTCAAAGGGCCCCTCCTCGGGGCTTTGGCCCCACCACACCAGACCCCCGACGACTACCGCGATCACGATTGCCGGCCAGAGAAAGCGCCCTAGCGACGGACGGCCCGGAGCGCGGGATGGATCGCGCTGGTTGCTTTCCGTCGAAGAAGGCGCGGAGCTCGGCGAGCGATCGTTGGACATGGACTTCCTCCTGACTCCCGTGCTGCGCTTTACGATAGCTCACTTTTATCATGCACTTTCCATGGTAAAGGATGAAAGGAGAAGGGGTCAACCAGGGCCAGGCTTTCACACATTCTTTACATTTGGCAGAGGGGCGCATCACCCTTTTGTGCTATCCTTACGGTTAGAATCTCCACGTGAGGTCGGTCGACGTGAAGAGCTCGAAGCGGTTGTTGATCGCATCGTTTCTCGCCTTGGCATGCCTGGGTTACTTGATCGCGACAGCGGTTTCCGACTCGACCATGTATTATCTCACGGTTGACGAAGCGCTGGCGCAGGGGATCGTCCAATCGGGGAAGGCGATTCGCATGAGCGGCGAAGTGGTGCCGGGCAGCATCGAGTGGTCCCCCAGCGAGATGCGCCTCACCTTTGCCGTGCGTGGCGAAGGCGGCGCCGTAGTGCCTGCGGAGTACCGCGGACCCCGTCCCGACAACTTCATTGACAACGCCCCGGCGATTCTTGAAGGCCGTTTTGACAAAAGCGGCGTCTTTCAGACCGACACGTTGATGCTGGCGTGCCCTTCCCGCTTTGAGGCCGAAGGGGCAGAGCACCCCGGGGTCGACGTCGCGGCGCAGTGAGTCGTAAGCAACGGGTTGAGCCGTCCGGTGACCTCTTGGAGGTCAGCGGGCTAGAGGTGGAGGCCGGCGGCCGGACGATCCTGCATCCAACCGATTTGAACTTGGGGGCCGGCGAGTGGAAGGCGATCGTCGGCCCCAACGGCGCGGGGAAATCGACGCTGCTCAAGGCCCTAGCGACCCTCGTGCCCTACCGGGGGAGCATCCGCTACCGCGGGCGTCCCATCTCCGAGGCCCCCCTCGCCTATCGCAGCGAGCTGGGCGTCGTCTTGCACGAGCCGCTCCTTTACCGGGAGCTCTCGGCCTGGGAAAACCTGCTCTTTTACGCCCGGCTCTACGGCGTGGCTGAACCCCACGCAGCCGCCCAGCAGGCCCTCGCCGAAGTGGGTTTGAGCGTTTATGCCCAAGAGCCAGTGGGCCGTTTCTCCCGGGGGATGATCCAGCGGCTCGCCCTGGCCCGGGCGATGCTGCACCAGCCCCGGTTGCTCCTCCTGGACGAGCCCCTCTCAGGCATCGACGCCAGAGGCGAGGAGGAGATTCTCAAGCTCTTCCGGCGGGCCAAAGAGGCGCAAGTCGCGGCCTTGTGGGTGACCCACCGCTGGCGGGTCGCCTGGGAGATCGTTGACGAGATCGTCGAGCTCGAGCGGGGCGCCGTCCGGAGGATCACCCGCACGGCCGGGGTCGACCGGGAGAGCTGGGAGCCCTCCTACCTCGAGGAGGGGGCGAGGTGAAAGCGTACCTCAGGGCCGTGCTCACGCTGGCCAGGAAAGATGCGCTCCTCGAGCGCAAGAGCCTGGAGACGGTGACGGCGACAGCCAGTTTTACCCTGCTGGTCGCTGTCTTGTTTCATTTTGCCTTTGATATTCGCAGCGCCGAGGGGGCCCGCTTCTTTCCGGGGGCCTTATGGATCGCGGTTTTGTTTGCCGGCACGATCGGCATGGCGCGCTCTGCCCGGATCGACGAAGTGGAAGGGCGGGGCCGGGGCCCGGCGCTGGCGCCGGTGGACCGGAGCGCTCTCTTTTTGGGGAAGTTCCTTTTTCACCTGGTGTTGATGCTTCTTGTCGAAGGCGTGGCGGTGCCCGTCTTTATCGCCGCCTTTGCCTTGCGGGGCGTTGCGCTCCCGCACCTTTTCATCGCCGGCCTGGTGCTCGGCACGTGGGGCTTTGTCGCGTTGGGGACGCTGCTCGCGGGGGCGACCTCCGGCGAGCGAAGCACCGGGCTTTTGCTGCCTCTTGTCTTGTTTCCCCTGCTGACCCCGGTGGCCTTGGGCGGGGTAGCGATCGTGACGGCGGCCGTCACCGGCGACGTGACGCCGGCTACGGGGACGTGGCTCCGGCTGCTTTTGGTGTTTGACGTCTTGTTTACCGCTGTGCCGGCACTCCTATACGAGTCGGTTTTGGAGGTGTGAGCGTGATCCGGGCGATGATCGGCGCGCAAAAGGCTTTGAGCATCGGGACGGTCCTTCTCATCCCCGCCTCGCTCTATATGGTGTTTGTGTACGCGCCCAACGAGGCGACGATGGGCGTCGTGCAGCGGATTTTTTATTACCACGTCGCGACGGCCTGGAACGGCTATCTTTTCATAGGGCTCGTCGCGCTGATGAGCTTGATCTACCTCATCCGGCGGGAGGATACGTGGAACCGGGCCGCAAGAAGCGCCGCGGAGCTGGGGGTCCTTTTCATCACCCTCACCCTGATCGCAGGCTCCCTTTGGGCGCGGCCCGTCTGGAACGTCTGGTGGACGTGGGATCCACGCCTGGTGACGACGCTGATCTTGTGGTTTTTTTATGTGGCGTACCTGCTCATCCAGGCTGGCGCCGGGGAAAGCCAGCGGCAAAAGCGTTTCGCCGCGGTTTTTGGCATCGTCGGAGTCATCGACATCCCCCTGGTGCACTATTCGGTGGTGTTGTGGCGGAGCATCCATCCCAACGTGGTCCGTCCGGGAAATCCCGGCATGCCGCCGGAGATGCTGATCACCATGATCGTCTCGGTGATCGCCTTCACCGTTCTCGGGCTGTATCTTTGGAGCCGGCGGCTTGAGGTCGAAAGCCTCAGCCAGCGGGTCGAAGCGTTGAAGGCGAAAGTGTTACCTTTGTAATTGCAGCGGCGAAGGAGGTCGCCGGCGTGGCGTACGTGTTTGCTGCTTATACCATCATCTGGTTGGGCGTCCTCTGGTACACCTTTCACCTCGCCCAACACCAAAAACGGTTGAGCGCTCAAGTGGAGGCGTTGGAACGGGCGCTTCAAGCTTCTGGCGAGCAAGAGAGCGCATCCCAAGCGGGGAGGGCATGAAGCCGTGGCCGCCACCGCTCGTCCGGTAGCGCCGTGGCTCCGATACATCCCCTTTCTGGTCTTGATCGGCTTTTTGGCTGCGGCGCTGCTCTACCGGGAAAACCTCGACGCCAGGGCCGAGGTGGGCGCTCCGGCGCCCAATTTCACGCTGGAAACCCTCGATGGGGAACAGGTGAGCCTTTCAGCGTTCGCCGGCCGGCCCGTCATCATCAACTTCTGGACCACGTGGTGCCCCGAATGCAAGGATGAGATGCCGGCGCTGGAGGCGTTTCATCGCCGGTGGGGCGACGAGATCGTTCTTTTGGGCGTCAACATGAGGGAGACGCCGGGCCTCGTCCGTCCTTTTGTCGCGGAGCACCAGGCCACCTATCCGATCCTCCTCGACCGGTTTGAGCGGGTGAGCCGCCTTTATCGCGTGACCGGAGTGCCGGAGACGTGGCTGATCGACCGCAACGGCATCGCAGTGGCCCGCTACATCGGTCCCCTCACCCATCAGCACCTGGAGCAGGCCGCGGAGCTGCTCTTGGCCGATGAGAAACCGGGCCAAGAGGCGATTTCGGGGGGCGGGCGCTGGTGAGACCTGTAGCCCGGCGCTCCCTCTGGGTAGCGGCCTCCCTCGTTTTTCTTGCCTTTCTTTTCTGGTCGTTTCAAACCTATCTTGTGGGCGGCGTCGGTGTCGGCGAGCCTGTCCCCGACCTTGCGTTCTTTTCCCTTGACGGCCAACCGGTGACGCTTTCCTCGTGGAGGGGGAAGGGTGTGATCCTCCGCCTGTCGTCGGTGGGGTGCACGTCGTGCGTCGACGATTTTGAACTCCTCGACCAGTGGCAGGCTGTCCTGGGCGATGATGTCGTGGTCGCGGCCGTGCAGGTGGGCGACACGGCGGCTTCTGTGAGGGCCGCTCTAGGAGGGCGGCGGGTCGGGGTGCCGGTTCTCCTCGATCCCGAGGGGCACGCGGCCGCCGCCTTGGGGCTGCGGTTTGTCCCCGGCGTGTACTTCATCACCCGCCGCGGCACGCTCAGCTCCGTGGCGACCACGGAGATCACCCGGGTGGATGTGCCGGGGCATGTCCAGTTGATGCTGCTGGGTGGGCCCAACATCCAGCAAGAGATCAAGCGGATCGCCACGCAAATCCGCTGCCGGGAGTGCGAGGGGCGATCGATTTGGGAGTCGGACGCGCCGACGTCCATCGCGATGAGGGAAGAGGTGCGCCAGGCGCTCCTTTCCGGCCTGCGGGCGGAGGAGGTGCTCGCCGCTTTTGAGGAGCGGTACGGCGAGTGGATCTTGATGGCGCCGCCGGCCCGGGGCTTTTACGCTTTGGTCTGGGCGCTCCCGGCGGTGGCGCTGGGCGGCGGTCTCGCGCTTTGGGGGCGCCTGCTCGCCCGCTCCAGGAGGGCGCGCGGCCGGGAGGAGGAGTCCCTCGAGGCGGTGGTCGACGAGGCCACCCGTCGGGAGCTGGGCCGCCGCATCGACGAGTACTGGTCGTGAAACGAGGCGGATGAGCATGGAACAGCTATTGGCAGCCATTGGGAGCGGCCTGCTCTATACAGCGGCGATCCTTTTGATCCTTTCGGCCTTGCTCGGCCTTTGGCCGTTGGTCGCGGCGGTGCGGAAGCCATCGGAAAGCGCCCGAGCGCCGCTGGCCGGCAAGCGCGGCGCAGGATCGCTCTGGCTGCACGCCGCGGCGTGGGTTCTCGTCACCGCCGCTATGGGCCTTTTGATCGGCTTGTTTTTGGCTGATGCCTTCGCCTTTGAGTACGTGGCGGGCCGCTCGAGCCGGGCGCTCGCCCCCGTGTACAAGGTGACGGCGCTCTGGGCAGGGCAGGAGGGTTCTCTCTTGCTCTGGCTGTGGCTCCAGGCGGGTTTTGGCCTCATCGTCGCGATCAAAGCCCGGCGAGGCCGGTGGCTCGACCGGGGCGCCGCCGCGATCTTGGCGGCGATCAGCGCCTTTTTTGCCGTCCTGGTCGCGTGGGTGCTCGCTCCGTTCGCCCTGAGACTGCCGGCCCCGGCCGATGGCGCAGGGTTAAACCCGATCCTGCAAAGCTACTGGATGACCTCCCACCCCGTGATGCTCTACCTGGGCTACGTAGGCTTCTCAGTCCCCTTTGCCTACGCTCTCTCGTCCCTTGTGACAGGCGAAGCCGCGTGGATCCGGACCACCCGGCGGTGGTCGCTGGTGGCCTGGACCTTTCTCAGCGTGGGCATCCTGTACGGAGCCCGTTGGGCCTATGAGGTGTTGGGCTGGGGAGGCTACTGGGGGTGGGACCCAGTCGAAAACGCCTCGTTTATGCCCTGGCTCGTCGCGACGGCCTTTATCCACTCGGGGATCATCGAGGAAAAGCGCGGCATGCTGCGGCGCTGGAACCACGCGCTGGTCTTGGTCACCTATCTTTTGACCATCTTTGGCACCTTTATCACGCGTTCGGGCATCCTCTCATCGGTGCACGCCTTTGTCGAGTCGGACATCAGCCCGTGGTTCATCGGTTACATGGGCGTTTTTCTCGCCGTTTTCCTCTATGCCTTGATCGCCCGGTGGCCCCAGCTCGCGGATGAGCGCCCCATCGTGTCGCCGCTTTCCAAGGAGTCGAGCTTTCTTGCCAACAACGTCGTCATGCTGGCTGCGAGTTTCGCCATTTTCTGGGGTACGGTGTTTCCCCTGGTCGCCGCTTTGTTTGGGCGCCAGGTGACGGTGGGGACACCTTACTTTAACCGGGTCAGCGGGCCGCTTTTTTGGGCGATGATCATCCTCATGGGAGTGGCTCCCCTCATCGCCTGGCGGCGGGCCAGCGCGGACAATCTTAAGCGCCAGTTTACGCTGCCGCTTGTCAACGGCCTCTTTATGGCGGTGTGGCTTTGGGTGGTTGGCGCCCGGGAGACGGTGGTCCTGCTTTCCCTGCCTGCCGTCATGTTTGTCGCCACGACGATCGCGATGGAGTTTGCCCGGGGCGTGCGCGTCCGCCGCAAAAGCCGAGGGGAGCCGGCTTGGCTCGCCTTGATCCGGCTGATGAACCGAAGCCCCGGCAGGTACGGCGGCTACGTCGTGCACCTGGGGGTCTTGTTAGTAGCGGTCGGGATCGTCCTTTCGCAAACGTATCAGGTGGAGACCAACGCCGTCCTCCAGGTGGGCGAGCAGGTGGCCATCGGGCCGTATACCGTGAGCCTCTTTGAAATCGAGGAGGCGATGCACGGCGATGTGCCCGCCGTTGAAGCCACGGTGCTGGTCCGGGACCGGGCCAACCGCCCGCTGGGGTTTCTGACGCCCAGCAAGAGGTTTTACCCGGGAAGCATGAGCCAAGAGCCGATGACCCAAGTGGCCATCTACGGCACCTGGATGGGCGATCTCTACGCGGTCCTGGCGGGCTGGGAGCCCTTTGGCACGTACGTCGGCTTCAAGTTTTACTACAACCCGGCGGTGTGGTTGATCTGGGCCGGAGGAGGCCTGTTGGTCTTTGGCGCCGTCTTTTCTCTGTGGCCGCGGGCGAAAGCGGCGTATGAGACGCCGGAGGAGCGGGCCTTGGCCGCCTTGGCCGAGCTCGAGCTGGACTACCAGGCAGGCAAGGTGACCGAGGTCGAGTACCAGGCACTTTACGCCGAGCTTTCACCCAAAGCCCGGCGGCTTCTCGAACGGGAGAAAGCGGCCCAACAGCGGGTCCTCGAGGAACTCCGGGCTTTGCTGGAGGGCTCAGCCCTCGGCCTTGGGGAGAAGCGTCCCGGCGCCATGGCGGAGAAGAAGGCCGGCGGGGAGGCAGGCCTGGTGGCGCTGCTTCTCGCTGTGGGCTTGGCCGCGGGGCTGGTGGGCGGAGGCTCAGCCTTGGCTGCCGCTCTTCCCGGGCAGGAGGCGATGGACGAGGGACTTGTGATTCCCCGCGAAACCCTCGTCCTCCGGTGGCAAGATGGGAGATTGTGGGTCCTCGATCTCGTCACGGCGACCAACGCTGGCAGCGAGACCCTCTCTGAGGTGCGCTTGCCTTTAGCACAAGGCGCGGCGGGCGTCTCGGTGGAAGGCGGCGAGCTGGAAGTCGCGGACGGCGCGGTCTGGGACCGCGCGCCGGTGTCGCCGGGAGAGACCCGCCGGTACACGCTGCAGTATTACGTGATCCCCTTTCGCTGGCCTTATCCGCTGCAGCGGGAGATCGTGTACCCGACGGCAGAGCTTCTCGTGATGGCGATGCCGGGCGAGCTGGCCGTGGGAGGCCTCGACCTGGAGCAGGGGCCGCCCCAAGAGATCGCCGGCCAAACCTTGGACGTGTGGATGAGCCGGTGGCTTCCCGCCGGCACGCTGTGGCAGGCGACGGTCAGGCCGGGCGCGCACGCCGGTCCCGTGGCGGGATGGAATCCGGCCGTGCTGGAGCTTCCCGTGCTCGCGGCCCTCGACCGGTTTCCCGGCGATTGGCTGATCCAGAGGGCGGCGCGAAACCCGAAGGGCGCCTTAGGAGCTCTGGCGCTCCTTTTCCTCGCGGCCCTAGGCGCGTTGTTTTCACTAAAGAAGGAGCGAGAGAAAGCAAGAGGGAACAGGGCGCTCAAAGAAGGGGCTGAGGGCCAACCGGGGGCATCACAGAGCCGGGTTTCGAGGCCTTTAGAGACCGTGGAAGCGCTGGTAAGAGAGATCGCCCGGCTCGACGTTGCCAGCCAAGATGGCGCCCTTTCCAGGAGAACGTACGCGCGCCGCCGAAGACGGCTCGTAGAGAGGCTGGTGAGCGAGGCCCGCGCCTTGGAGCCCGAATTGCTCGAGAGACTCTTTCAACGATGACGGGGCAAGACGAGGGGGGAGAGCGTTGGCGTACCGCGTGTTGGTCGTCGATGACGAAGCCCGTATGCGGGACCTCCTCGCGCTGCACCTCGAGCGCTTTTTTGACGTCGAAAAGGCGGCAAGCGGCGACGAGGCCCTCCAAATGCTTGACAGCGCCCCCTTTGACGTCGTCGTCCTCGACGTGCTCATGCCGGGAATGGACGGGTGGGAGGTGTGCCGCCGCATCCGCCAGGGCCATCAGGTGCCCGTGTTGATGCTGACCGCCCTCTCGGATGTCGAAGATAAGCTCGAGGCTTTTGGCGCTGGCGCAGACGATTACCTGACGAAACCCTTTGAGCCCCGGGAGCTCGTCGCGCGCGTCGAAGCCCTTGCCCGCCGGTATGAAGCGGCCGCTGCAGGGCGCGCGGGCGCCGGCGAACCGGGGCGGTTTCTGGCGTATCCGGGTCTTGTGATCGATCTCAAGAGCCGGCAAGTGACGGTGGAGGGGCGGCGGGTCGCGCTCACGCCCAAGGAGTTTGATCTCTTGGTGTACTTGGTGAAAGGAGACGGCGCGGTCTTTTCCCGGGAGCAGCTGCTCATGGAGGTTTGGGGCGATGCGGGTTACGCGGAGACCCGCACCGTCGACAGCCACGTCAAGACCCTGCGGGAGAAGCTCGGGCGGGAGAAAGTGGGGAAAAGCCTGGTGACCGTGTGGGGCGTCGGATACCGGTTTGACGCCTCCGTGCTTAGCGAGGGGTCGCGATGAACCGCCGGCGCCGCCGGGCGCGGCTCGGCGTCACCCATAAGCTCTGGCTCTCCGTCGTCGCCATGATCGCGGCGGTCCTGGTGCCGGTCGGCATCGCGTTGGACCGGGGTGTCACTTCGTTTTATTACCAGCAAAACACGGCGGACTTGCTCCGGGTGGGTCACCGCTTCGCGGAGTTTCTTGCCCGGGCTCCCGCTCAAGGGGCGAGCGAAGCCGTGCGGGCGATCGCGGAGATCACGGGAACGCCCCTTTTGGTCCTCGACCGGCAGGGCGTTACCGTGGCGGGCTCGGGCGAACTCGCGGCCGAGGTGGGGAAACGGGCCCAAAACCCCCGGATTCTGAGCGCGCTGCAAGGGGAGCCCAGCGTCTTTTTGGCGGTCGATGAGACGCTGCCGGGAAGCCTCTTTGTCACCTCCGTCCCCATCCGCTCCGGCGCGGAGATCGCCGGAGCCGTCGTCCTTTTTCGTTCTGCTGACAGCGTCCGTCAGGCGATCGCCCGGGTGAGGAGGCTGCTCGCCTCAGCGGCGGCCGCTCTCTTTCTGCTGCTTTCGACCTTTGGCTGGCTGCTCTCACGCCGCCTGGTCCGGCCGCTCCTCCAGATGAAAAACGCCGCCGACCAGATGGCCCAGGGCGAGTACACCACGAGGGTGCAGGCGCCGGGCAGTGATGAGCTGGGCGAGCTTGCCGCGTCGATCAACCGGTTGGCGGCGTCCCTCTTGGCGCTGGAGACCAACCGGCGCCGGTTTTTCGCCAACATTTCGCACGAGCTGCGGACGCCCTTGAGCTATCTCCAAGGTTACGCCGACGCGTTGGCCGAGGGGCTGGCCAGCACACCGGAGGAGGTGCGGGCGTATGGCCGCATCTTGGCCGATGAAGCCCGGCGCCTGGGAAGGCTCGTCGACGATCTCTTTGTCTTGGCCCAGGCCGAGGAAGGGCGGCTTTCGCTCAAGATGGCGGAGGTGGATCTGGCTAGCGCCATCCAGAGGGTGATCGGCCGGATCCGCCCCCGCGCGGAGGAAAAGGAAATCGCGATCGAAGTGAGGTTGCCCCCTGGCGCCGGCGGGCCAGGCGGAAAGACGCAGGAAACGGCCCGGGTGGTGGCGGATTCCGATCGGCTCGAGCAGATCCTCTTGAACTTGCTGGACAACGCCATCCGCCACACCCCCGCCGGAGGGCGCGTGCGGATCTCGGCCTGGCGCCTGCCCCGAGGGTGGGACCTCCGGAAACAACGTCTTCCCGGCGATCCGCCCGGCCCTTTGGGAGACGGGCGGGACCAAAGGAGCGGCGGTCTGGGCGACTCCCCGGCCCAAGGGGAGGATCGCTTGGAGCAGATCGTTGTGATCATCGACGACAGCGGTCCGGGGCTCGCTGACGACCCCGAGCGGGTTTGGGAGCGCTTTTACCGGGGCGACCGCTCGCGAAACCGGGACCTGGGCGGCACAGGGTTGGGACTGGCCATCGTGAGGGGGCTCGTCGAGGCTCAGGGGGGGCAAGTGTGGGCCGAAGCCCACGGCCCTCTGGGCGGCGCGCGCTTTGCCTTTTCCCTGCAAGCTCCTGCTTAGGCGAATCATCATGGACCTCTTGGCTGCAGAAGTCAGGCGTCGAGGGAGTTTTCCTCCTCGGAAAGAAAACGCTCCAACGCCTCAGGATCGACGAGGAAGGTCGAACCCTCAAAGGTCAACGCTCCCGCTTGCTTGAGCGTGTTGACGGCCACCGTCGCGTCGATGCGCGAAAGGCCCAAGATCGTGGCCACGTCTTGACGGGTGACATCCAACTGGATTGCAACGCCCCGGGCGGTGGGCTTGCCCACTTCTCTTACCATTTTCAGGAGAAGCGCCGCGACGTGTCGCGTGGCGTCGGAGGGTTTTGGCTGGGAGTGGGAACGCATGGCGGTCCTCCTGTCGATACGTGCGATGCCGCCTTTGATATTGGGCAAGCAGGGCGGGACTCCTCTTTCGCCGAGGCTCCTTTCGGGCTCCCCCGGCGCGCACGTTTGCCCCCGGCGAGCGCGTAAAGTATCTTAACTATTTTTTGTTAAAGGCGAACCTGAGTTGGCGTAGAATTTCTTCACTTCGAGCCTTTCCTTTTTGCGGCATAGGGAAGGCCTTTGACAGCAGGAATAGGCAGTTGGATCAATGTAGGAACATGGGCGCCTATTAGAGAAATGTAGGCCAACTCCACCAACTTCAGCGCGGAGGTTTTTGCGAATGTCCGTACCGGCTGGTCAGCTGTCCGACGCGGGCCACAGGTCCCAGGCTCAAACAGCAGACGACGTGTTGATCGAAATCCGGAACCTGAGGACGCACTTTTACACCGACCGTGGCATCGTGCGGGCCGTGGACGGCGTCGATCTGGTCATCCGGCGCAACCGGACGATCGGCATTGTCGGGGAGAGCGGCTGCGGCAAGAGCATCATGGCCCTGAGCATCATGGGCCTGGTGCCGAGGCCGCCTGCCAAGATCACCGGAGAGATCCTCTTTCACCGTAAAGACGGGACCGTCGTGGACCTGGTCAAGCTGGATCCCAAGGGAAAAGAGATCCGGGCGATTCGCGGCGCGGAGATCGCCATGATCTTTCAGGAGCCGATGACCTCGCTCAACCCGGTTTACACCATCGGCAACCAGATCATGGAAGCGATCCGTCTGCATCAAAAGGTGGACAAGAAGGAGGCCCGCGAGCGGGCCATTGAGATGTTGCGCCTGGTGGGCATCCCTGCGCCGGAAAAGCGCGTCGACGAGTATCCCCACCAGCTCTCGGGCGGTATGCGCCAGCGGGCGATGATCGCCATGGCCCTGTCTTGCAATCCTTCGCTCCTGATCGCCGACGAGCCGACGACGGCTCTGGACGTCACCATCCAAGCCCAGATCCTCGAGCTCATGGAGCGGCTCCAGGAAGAGTTTGAGATGGCGATCATGATGATTACCCACGACCTCGGTGTCGTCGCCGGCATGGCCGACGAAGTCGCCGTCATGTACCTCGGGCAGATCGTCGAACATAGCGATGTGCGGAGCGTCTTTAAATCGCGCTACCATCCCTATACCGAGGGGCTGATGGGATCGATTCCCGTGCTGGGGTCGAGGGTCGAAAGGCTGACGCCAATCCAAGGCATGGTGCCGGATCCCCGGTGGATGCCGGAAGGATGCCGGTTTGCCGATCGGTGCCCCAAGAGGATGCCGGTGTGCGACCAGCCTCCGCCGGTGCTGGAGCCCGATCCCGGCCACTTTGCCCGCTGCTGGCTCTACGATCCGGAGGTGAACACGGATGCCTGAGTCGATGCGCCCGGACGCCCTGTTGGAAGTGCGAAACCTCTGCAAGTATTTCCCCGTTTTTGGCGGGATTCTCCGGCGCAAGGTCGCTGAAGTCAAAGCGGTCGACGACGTCTCGTTTTTCGTGCGCGAAGGCGAAACTCTCGGGCTGGTGGGCGAAAGTGGCTGCGGCAAGACGACGGTGGGCCGCACGATCCTGAGATTGATCGAACCCACCAGTGGGCAGGCGCTCTTTCGGAGCTCGATCTTGGCCGACAAGTCCAAGGGCGAAGAGACCACAGTGGTTGACCTGCTCACCCTCGACAAAGAGCGGTTGAAGCGGATTCGCCGCGAAGTGCAGATGATCTTTCAAGACCCCAACTCGTCGCTCAATCCCCGGATGACGGTGCGGGACATCTTGGCCGAACCCTTTGAGATTCACGGCATCGGCTCCAAGTCGGAGATCGACGACCGCATCGCCGAGCTCTTGAAAAACGTGGGCCTCCGCCCTGAGTACCGCAGCCGCTACCCGCACCAGTTTTCCGGCGGCCAGCGGCAAAGGATCGGGATCGCTCGCGCCCTGGCGCTGCGGCCGAAATTGATCATCGCCGACGAGCCTGTCTCGGCGCTGGACGTCTCGATCCAAGGCCAGGTGCTCAACCTCCTCGCGGACTTGCAAGAGCAGTTTGGGCTGACCTACGTCTTCGTGGCTCACAACCTTTCGGTGGTCGAGCACATCAGCGATCGGGTCGCGGTGATGTACCTGGGGAAAGTGGTGGAGCTGGCCTCCGCCGAAGACCTGTACCGCAATCCCAAGCACCCGTACACGGAGGCGCTGCTTTCGGCGGTTCCGGTGGCGGATCCCGATGTTCGGCGCGAGCGGATCATCCTCCAGGGCAACGTTCCCTCGCCGCTCAACCCGCCGTCGGGATGCCGCTTTCACACGCGGTGCCCTTACGCCAACCAGGGCAACCGGATGGCCAAGTGCTCGACCGAAGTGCCCGAGCTCAGAAATGTGGGCAACGACCAATGGGTCGCTTGCCATTTCGCCGAAGAGCTCAAGCTGCAGGGCGTGGAGGTGCCCGAAAAGACCGCCTGAGCGGAGAGTGCCCGAGCCTTGGGTGAAACGGCCGACAATCTCCCGGGCTCCGGCGTGCGTGGGGGATCAGGGGTGACCAAACACAAAACACCGCCACAGGCTGATGCAGAGGCCGCAAGGCTTGTAGAGGAAGCCTTGGAGAAGGCGGAGCGCCTGCGCAAAGCCCAGCAGTTTCAAGAAGGCATCGATCTCTTGATCGACGCGCTCCAGCACAAAGTCCACATGGACAAAGTGTACTACCGCCTGGGCAACCTGTTTTTTGACGCCGGCGACCTGGCCCGGGCCGAATACGCGTACCAGCGGGCCATCGAGACCAACCCGGAGCACGTCAACGCTCACCATAACTTGGCGGTCGTGTACCGGAAGACCGGCCGGATTCACGACTCGGTCAGGATGCGAAAGCGCGCCACGCGGCTGGAGGCGGGAGGTTGGTGGAGCCGGGCGCTGTTAGGGAGCGGCCCGCCGCAGTTTGCCAAACCGGCCCGCAACGGGATGGGCGGCGCCTCGATCACACCGGAGGAGGTATTTGCTCCGAGGCTCCCGTCGTCGCCCGGGGGGGAAGCGCCGCCCGATTTGTCAAAGGCTTTGGGGACGGAGGAAGAAGCCGATCCCATGCGGGACGACCCGGAAGGGTTTCGGCGGTTTGGCCGGAGAGTCGCCCTTGCGGGGCTGCTCGTCTTTCTAGGGATTGCCATGCTCTTTTTGGGCTTGGTGTACCTCATCGGGTACTGGCTTTTTTGAGGGCTTGCCACAGCGCGTCTTTTCCCTCGCGCGACCGGTATCGGATCGCCAACCGGCGGGTGTATAATAAACTGGGGTGAGAGGCGTGAGCTTGATGGGTGACGTGCTCAAAAAGATGACGAGCGCCGCCGCTGAGCTAGGCGAGGCGGTGGTGGACGGCCTGGGCGACCTGGCCGAGAGCCTGACGGGGCAAAACGCCATCACCAAAGCGGCTCGCGCGGCCGGTAGGACGTTTGTCCGTGGCACCAAGGAGATCGCGGATGCCACGATCGACGTCGGCGAGGCGATCTATGAGACCATCGTCGGCCGCAACGAGGCCGATGGCGACGCGAAACGCTGTGAGAAGTCCACGCCGCAGGCCCCGGACTTCGTGGAACCAGCTCAGAGCTAATCCGATCCCCGGGGATGGCTCCGATCCCCGGGGTTTTAGCCGCTCAAGACCAGACCTTGGGTTGCTTTACGCGGCCGATGTGCGGTATATTATTGTTGTCGCGGCGGCAGCAGCAGCAGAGGCTTGTGCCCGTATCGCTCACGGCCCCGTAGCTCAGTGGATAGAGCAGCGGTTTCCTAAACCGTGTGCGTAGGTTCGATTCCTACCGGGGCTACCAAAAACCCCCACATGCGTGGGGGTTTTTTGTTGCCCGGAAAGACTCAGCCATCACCGATTTCCCGCCGAGCTTGGCGCAGCGTCACGATCGCGGCCCAAAAGAGCCCCATCGCTGTGACCGGGTGCAGCGCCGCGATGAAACGCCCCAAGGCAACGCCGTAGTGCCGTGCGTCGGCGGTCATGTACTGGACGGCGATCAAAGCGAAGAGCCCAGCCGTCATCCAGCGCAGCTTGGGCGAGAGCCGCCCGGCAAAGGCAAGCACCAACATCAACAAGGGCAGGTACTCAAAGATGTGGACAAAGCCGACGTGTTTGGCAAAGTGAATAGGACTCACAAAGGTGCCCATCCCCGCGAGAAACACTTGCACGAGGATGCACGCGATAAAGAGCCAGCCGAAAAGGAGGTATCCCCTCCTCGCTCGCAAGACGCGCGAA
>PKEU01000095.1 GCA_002919195.1 bacterium | reverse complement strand
AGGGGGATGGCCCTTCCTACTGCTACGCCATCCTGATTCTCGAATTTACACCATCATACCGGACACTACTCTTGCTTTGGAAATCGCTCGATGACGTTGTCGGAAGAGCATAAACGACTGGCACACCGTGGTGCATTGGGACTTGCCAGCCAATCCCGTCGACCTTGAACAGCGCGAAGGCGGGATGCACCGTTATAAGGGTCACGCGAGCCAGAAAACCGCGCTTCTTTACAGACGTTCGGCAACGCCGGCCGTAGTGGACGAAGCCGTCGCTCCCGACGTATAGCGATAGATGTCCCAAATGGGGGAGAGAGCAGTAACAGTGCCGGCCACCTCGTTCCTTGCTGGATTTTCCCCGTGAACGTCGGTGCCAGAGTGGAGTGGCACGTACCGACACTGCCTCTGCGTCGTGACATTGAGCGCATGGCTGCGCTCAGACACTCACTGACCATCCGCCGGATGGTTTTGGGCCAGACCCCCAGGAAGACCTGGTGTCGTTTCTCTTAACCACGTCGCCGAGACACAGACCGCAGAGAGTGCTTTGGCAACTGGCTTCGACCTGCGTCCGCTCCGACGTAGGGTGACTGCGCTTACCAGGAAGGACACTGGCGCGTCTAGCGTAGGCTCTGGCTCCATTCGTTCACACGGCGGAAGCTTTCTTCTTCGGAAATGTCCTCGATGCGGGTCATGATGGACCAGCGGACGCCGAAGGGATCTACGATGCTGGCATAGCGGTCGCCGGAGACGAAGTTGGTGGCGGGTTCCCGGACGACGGCGCCGTGGGCCTTGGCCAGCGCGAGCGTGCGGTCCACATCGGGCACGTAAATCCCCAACGAATAGCACGCTTTGCCTTCGCCGGGAGGTAAGACGAGGTCAAAGGCCGGGCTGGGCCCGCCGAGTTGAATGTAACCGTCGCCGAAATCGATGTCCGCGTGTACGATTGTGCGGCCGTCGCCCTCGCCCATCTCGGTCACGTTTTTCGCCTTGGCGCCGAAGACCGCTTCATAAAATGCGATGGCCTCGGCCGGCCGGTCCACGACGATAAACGGCGTGATGGCCGTGTAGCCGTGGGGCTTTCCATTGGTCGTGTACTTGCCGCTCACACCCGTGGGCTTGCTGTTGGTCGTCACGTCGATTCCTCCCCACATCATTTCTATCGCGATGACGCCGCGCCCGGCGGACGAGCGTCGTGCGCGGCTGGGTGCGCACTTCCGAAACAATTCGTGCGCCGCTGCAGACCATATGGTAGAATAATGAGACACTTCCTGTATTGTAAAAAGACGACGCGGCGGCCGGGTTGCGCCGGTGAATGACGCGCGAGGCGTCGCGACGCGCGCCCCTGCGTTGGCGTTTGCCCGCTGCACCGGCAGCAGTCCGGCCGGCGGGGGGTGCTCGCGTTGGTGCAAAGGATGGACTCGGGTTCGCTGCGCGGTATTGTGCACGCCGCCGCCGGGGCGGACAAGTTTTCACTAGAGCGCTTTGTACCTGGGCCTCGCCTGCGGCCCTTCGTTGACCATTATTGGGTCGTTTGGTACGACTTGGCGCCGGGCGAGTCCCATACCCAAAGGGTGTTGTCGTATCCCAACGTCCACTTGGCGTTTGAGCAGGATGCCGACGGGCGCCGGGCGCTGGTCTACGGCATCCCGCGGCGGCCTTTTGTGCGCAAACTGCAAGGCGCGGGCATCACGCTCGGGGTGCGGTTTCGGGCCGGATGCTTTTATCCGTTCTGGCGCAAGGACGTCGCGCTATTGACCGGCCGGACCGTGGCGGCCAGAGAGGTTTTTGGGCCGGACGCCGACCGTTGGCTCGCCGCGGTGCTTGACGCTGAGCCGGGTGCCGAGCCTGACGAAGCGCGCAACACGGTGCCTGGTGCCTGGTGCAACACAGTGCTTGACCCCCGGTTCGAGCCCGCAAAAGCGGCGGCCATGGCCCGGGCCGCGGAGGCGGCGCTGTTGCCCATCTGCCGGAGATGGATCCCCGCGCCGAGCTGGCCGCCGACATCGTGGGCTTAGCGATGGAAGACCGAACGATCATCAAGGTGGAACAGCTGGCCGAGCGGACGGGTATGTCCGTGCGGGCGCTGCAGCGGCTTTTTCACCGTTACGTGGGCGTGACACCGAAGTGGGTGATTAAGCGTTTCCGCTTACAGGAGGCGGCGGAACGAATTGAACGGGACGCCGCTGCATCGTGGACAGAGCTGGCGGCGGAGCTGGGTTACTTCGACCAGGCGCACTTCATCAAAGACTTCAAGGCAGTGCTGGGCCAGACGCCGGCGCAATACCGGGCAGCCGGTCAGGTGTCGGGCGGTACGCAACCAAGGTGATGAGTTGGATGTGCGCAACGTGTTGAGGTGCGTCGACGTAGTTCCGTCAGGCGTTGAAGTGCTGGTGGGTGTCGCGTCTCGATGGACATCCCTCGCCGACATTCCTGACTTGGCTATGTCGGATGAAACCAGGCATGTAGTACTGCGAGCCGTGAACTCCGAAGTCTAGGAGTTCACGTGAGTAAGGTGTCGTGTTGCCTCATACATAAAGGGGAAGGGGCGGCGCCCTTTCCCCGCTCCAGAAGAGTACCGGATTGGAAGTCAGAATATACGTAAATATATGAATGTCGAAGGCCCAAATCCAGGGAGGTACGGGAAATGAAACACGTCGACGGCAGGAGTGTCATGGCGGTTGTTGCCGTGTTTGCCCTTGCGATGTTGCTTTCGGGCGCGGCCGTGGCGCAGGAGCAGCCCGAACCGGTGACGCTGCGGTATTTCACATGGGCCGGAGGCACGGCGGCGCAGTACATCCGGGAAGACTTCATTGAGCCTTTCCAGGAGCTCTATCCGCACATCACCATCGAGTACGAGGCGGTCGGCTTCGGGGAATTCTTCGACAAGCTCATCACTTACTACGTCTCGGGCAATGCGCCGGACCTCATGCACATGAGCGTCGGCTACGTGTACGACTACGCCGACATGGGAATCTTGCTAAACCTGCAGCCGCTCTTTGACCGCGATCTCAACGAAGACGACTTCTTTATGGAGCCGTTTAAGGCGATGCGCTACCCGTCGATGGAGACGGGCGACCTGTACGGCATCCCCTTCGCGTTCGTGATGTCGACGTTTTATTACAATAAGTCCCTGTTTGACCAGATGGGCGTCGCCTACCCCGACGACACGTGGACGTGGGAGACGGTCCGCAGCGTCGGCGAGAGGCTGACGCAAGATACTGACGGCGACGGGGTGCCCGACCGGTGGGGCTTCTACTCCACCTACGACTACAAGCTGCTCGACATGGTAATCCGCGCCTTTGGAGGCAGGATCCTCGACGAGGAGTTTAATGTCGTGGTCGACCAACCCGAGGCCGTGGCCGCCGCCCAGTTTCTCGTGGACCTGATCCACGTCGACCGCATCGCGCCGGGCGTCACCGAGGACGGCAACGGGCTCTTCCGGATGGGGAACCTCGCCATGCACGTGACCAACATGTCGGACCTGTCCGGCTTTCGCGAAACAGCTTCGTTTGACTGGGATATCGCCCTCATGCCGGCAGGCCCGGCGGGCCGTGTCGTGCGGCTTTGGCCCGACAGCTTCGCCATCTCATCGACGTCCAAGCACGTGGAGGAGGCCTGGGAGTACATCAAGTTTGTGATCACCCAGACCAAGATGGACCGCTACAGCGGCGCCCGCAAGGTGCCGGTTTACAAGGCTTTGGCCACGTCGCCGGAGTGGCTCGAGCCGGAGCTGCCGCCAAACAAGATGGTGTTTATCCAGCAGGTCCCGTACGGCGATCCGCTGGAATTCCGGCCAAACTGGGGCCGGTGGGACGGTACCCGGGCCGCTTCGCTCCGGCCGGCCTTTCTAGGCGAGGAGCCGGTCGAATTTGGCATGCAGCGGTGGGCACAGGCGATCCGCAGCGCTGTAGCGGAGGCCCTCGGCGGCCGGTAATCAGGGTAGTCAGGAAGCTGGTAGGTCCTGTTGAAGGCGGGGCGCTGCCCTCGGGGCGGCACCCCGCCTTGTTGTTCCCGCCCGCTTCTTGACAAGCAACCTGATTGCTGGTTAAATTGTCAATGAAAACGTTTAACGTATAAGGTTTAACTAAAAACGTTTGCTTGGGTGTGCCCTCAACTGTCTGAGTGTTTTGGCAGTGATTTGCCCTCGTGTTATGAATGTCTGAGCGTCCTTGAGGAGGTCTTGGTTTGGCAGTCACACTGAAGGATGTTGCCAAGGAGGCGGGCGTTTCGATCGCCACGGTCTCTAAAGTCCTCAGAGGAAAGCAGGGGGAAATCGCGATCAGCGAAGCGACGCGCCGGCGGGTCCTTGAGGCTGCCAAGCGGCTCAATTACCACCCCAACATCGCTGCGAGGCGGTTGGCCTCCCGGCGGAGCAACACCGTCGGGATCGTCATTGAGGCGTACGATTCGTTCGGCGGGCCGGTCAATGCGCAGATTTTGAGGGGCATTGGAAGCGAATTGGACAAGGCCAGGCTCGATGCGCTGCTGATCTCTCGGGAAAGCGCTCGTGACATCGTCTCCAGTCTCAAGGCGATGGTTGCCGGCAAGAAAGTGGACGCGCTCATCCTTTGGGTTCAAGAGATCGATGCCGCGCTTTGCGAGGAGCTTCAAAAGATTGGAGCGCCCCATTGCCACGTCGGATTTCGCGGGAGTAGCAATTGCGCCACTGTCTTAAGTGACAATTTCAACGGCGCCTATCATGCGACGCGGCATCTTATCCAACAGGGCCATGAAGACATTGCTATCATCGCCCCCGAGCGATACGCCGAAGCGGTGGAGCGGCTTCACGGCTACCGAAAGGCCCTTGAAAATAACGGCATTCCCTTTAATCCGGAATTGGTGGTGCGGGGCGAGTACACCTCGTCAGGAGATGTCTCGGCGCTGGACGTCGAGCATTTCCGACGGATTCTCCCCAAGTGTAGCGCCGTCTTTGCCACGAGTGATTTACTGGCCATGTTGGTTAAAGAGGTGGCACGGGCCGATGGTTACCGGCTGGGGGAGGACAAGGCTCTCGTCGGATTTGATGGCACTGAGGTGGGCAGGCATTTGGATCCGCCGCTTACCAGTGTTGCGCAAGACGGATTTGAGATGGGCAGGCAAGCTGTCGCGAGCATTTTGGCGCAGTTAGATGGCGATCAATCACCGGCGCAAGAGGTCGTGGTGCCGACCCGCCTGGTTGTCCGGAAATCGAGTCTTGTGGCTCCCGATCTCGGAAGGAGGTGAGGGGGGAGAGATCGCGTCTTACGTGGTTCAAGACTTGGTGGTCCGTGGTTGGCAAATGTGACTTTCGTGTCTGGTGCTCCAAGGTGAAGGCGAAAGGGACGACATTTAACTTGAAAAAGGAGCGAGAATGCACATGAGCCGCGTGCAGACGATCGCCGCCATTGCTGTGCTAGCGCTCTTGGTGCTGGGGGCGCCTGTCTTGGCAGCGGACGACGAGCCGCTTCGCGTCTGGTTTCTAACGTGGCTTTGGTCCGACGAACTTCACGAGATGGCTGACCGGTTCACCCAAGAAACGGGAATTGAGCTTTCCGTTGAGTGGGTGGATCCTGAGGTGCTCACCGAGCGCCTCACCCTCGCCGTGGCAGGCGGCGTGGCGCCCGACGTGGTGCAGGTGACGACAGCCCGTACCTACGGGCAAGATTCGCTGCTCTTGCCGCTTAATGGGTATATCGAGCGCTCACTGGCGATGTCGTGGGATGACTTCTTCGGCGCTCCCGCCGAGTGGTCGTACCACGAGGCTACCGGCACGATCTATGGGATCCCCTTCACAACGGACGCGAGGATCCTCGGATGGAACAAGCGGCTTTTCCGCGAAGCAGGTCTTAACGAAAACGCGCCGCCGCAGACTTGGGATGATTTCCTTGAGACCATCCGGCGACTCACGCGTTGGGACGCCGAAGGCAATCTGGAGAAGGCCGGGTTTGACTTCGGTGGAGAGGGACAGTGGTTTCCCATTTACCTCGGAGTCGCTGGCGGGGAGCTTTGGGATTACAGCGTGGAGCCACCTACCGCGTTGCCCGATTTGGAGCCGGCGATCAAGGCGTTTCGCTTTGGGCTGGATGTCATCAACCTGTTAGGGGGCTGGCCGGCCTACGACACCTATGTACAGGCGACACCAGAACCGTTGACTCGTTTCCAGGATAGGACGGCAATGCTCGTTTTTGGCAGCCCTGTAGGAAGGACCATCCAGTCGCAGTTTCCTGACCTCGAGGTCGGCTACACTTGGGTGCCCATCGACCGCGACGGCGGCAAGCGATACAGTCTCTCTGGGGGTTACCAGTTCGCGATCCCCGTCGGAGCAGAGAAACCCGACCTCGGATGGCAGTTTATCGAGTGGTTTGTGGAGCCCGCCAATTTGGCCGACTACACCTCTCGTACGGGATGGATTCCTCCCAGGTTTAGCGCGCTGCCGGAGTATGAGATCCCGACGTGGATGGATGCGGTCGTCTTGGAGATTGCCCAAGCGGGACGGGCTTGGCCCGAGAGCTACGGCGCCACCTATGAGTACCAGACGGCCTTTATGGAGGTGCTCTCAGGCCAGACCACTCCTGAGGCGGCAGCGATGCAGTTGAAAGAGTCGCTGCAGGTGGCAGCCAACCGGCACTACGTCAGGTGAAGTTTGTGGTGAGCGGCATGGTGAAGGTAAAACGGCGCGAGCAGGGCTTTAAAGGCCGCGTGGCGCGGTTTGCCGTGAATGTACGACGTCACGCGGCGGCCATCTTGCTGCTGATGGCTGCTGCAGCGCCGCTTGTTTGCTTCGCCGCATTTTCCGAAACGGGGCTGGCAAGCGCCAGCCCCTTCGGCTTGGACGCTGCGGTGGATGGTGTACAGGGGGCGAGGAAGATCGATATCGACGGCTACATTGTGGCGATCATTCAAGACGGGGCGAGTCCCCGCGGCGAAGCGGAGGCCTTTGGCAAGGCGATTGTCGAGGCGCTCCGGCAAGAGGGGATCGACGGGCGGATCGAGACGCCCGAGGGATTTCTCGAGGCTCTAAGGAGTGGACGCTTATCCTACCGGGGAGCTGTCGTCTCTCCTTGGCTTTCCGTGTCGTCCGATTTTGGCCGAGGACTGGCCGCTTTCGCTGAGCGGGGCGGCGACCTCGCGCTGTTGGGCGAGGCGGGGATCACCTTGGGGCGCGTCGACGTGAGCGTTGGGTTGCCAGTTTTCAGTCCTCATGAGCCCTATGTGTTGTACGTCCTTGAAGGTGTCTCGGAGGTCAAACCCACAGAGGCGGCCTTCGATCTGGGGTTTGCGGGATACCGGTACACCGGAGCGATCCAGGGACATTCGGCCGTCGGCTACGTTTATCCTCACGCCTCTCGCTATTGGCCCCTCCTGGCGGCAGACGATCAACACGGGCGGACGCGAGGTTGGGCCGCCGGCGTGCTGGTTCACCAAGCGGGACCTTACGCCGGTGGGCATTGGCTCATCTCAGGGGTGACGACCCCGTCGTTTTACCTGGAAGAACCTTTTGCGCGCTTTGTCGCCCGGGCTTTTGCCCTGTTTCGTTCCGGTGAGTTGATGAGGCGCGTCGAGGAAGAAAAGTTGGAGCAGTTTGTGGCGCGGGAACGCTTTCGACTGGAAACGCCAGCGCCGGCAGGGAGCATCCGGGTGAGCGATGACGGCACTCACCTCGTCACGTCGACCGGCGAGCCGTTTTTCATGATGGGCGCGAATTACGCAGGGCCTTTCAGCTACGGGTTTGGCTTTGGAGAAATTGACGTGAAAGCCATCGAGTCTGATTTTCGCAAAGCGCGGTGGGCGGGCATCAATGTGTTTCGCCTTTGGAGCGCCGCCGAGGCCAGCCCCAAGCTCAAGAGCGTGCTCAGCGAAATGGCGCGGAAATACGGGATATACCTTTTGATCGTGTTGCCGCATCCCGCCGAGATGGGCACGGATCAGCAGTACCTCACCCGGCTTCGCCGGATCGTGAGGACGTGGGCCGACGAGCCCATGGTCATCGGCTACGATCTCGCCAACGAGCCGGACATTCAAAGGATCGGCCAGATCCGCTACAACAGCGAACCGTCGCCCGTGCTGGCGCTCAAACCCTTTGAGACGTTTCAATCGTGGTTGGACCGGCGTCAGATCGAGGAAGAGGTCCGCGCCAACGCTTACCCCGGCAATCCGAGGTACACGAGCCACGAAGAAAACCTTCATCTCAGGGCCGCGCGCGATCTGTGGCTGGGCCTGGTGGCCGGCCCGCTCACCCGGCGCGGGCGGGATTACTCGACGTTTTCGGCTTACGACGGTTCGTTCGCGGTGCCATCCTCGCTTGCTGCGCTGCACGAGGCGGTCGACGCGACGTTTGCGCAGTGGATCGAGCTGCTTGCCGGCGCGATCCGGGAGATCGCCCCGCACCAGCTTGTCACCGTAGGCTACGACCAGCCTTATGCCCTGCTGGAAGCGAACGAAACACTGGACTTCATCAGTCACCACGTGTACCAGCGGCCCACGGGATTGGGCGAGATCGAGAAAAACCTGACGACCTTGGACCGGCTGCGCCTCCGCTGGCCCCACAAGCCCGTCTCGTTCGGAGAGTTTGGCTACTCGGCCGGGTACCGCATGCCCGACGGGGAAATGCTCGATCCCTACACAGCGGCGGTGGGCGAGATCATGTTTTACCTCGACGGTTTCGCCAAGGGCTATTCGGGCGCCATGATCTGGATGCTCAATGAGCGGCCGATCGCCAACATGAGGTACAACGAACCGTGGATGCAAGGGCCCGATCTTCGGTATGAAGAACGCTTTGGGCTCTTTTACTATGACGGCGGTGGAAGCCTCGTGGGCAAACCCAAGCCGATCGCTCATGCCACCCGCTTTTTTGCCCAGTGGGCCGAGGGCAAACGGCCTGGCGTGGGCGAGTTTCACCTCCGGCCTGCCGCTACCCGCATTGGAGCAGGGTACGTCTTTCAAGCCGAAGACGCCCTCTTTGTGGGAGACGTTGATTACGAGAGCCCTGGCTTGAGCTTTCAGAGCGACAGGGCAGTCAACGTGATGCTGCGCTGGGACGACGAGCGCTTAGAGGTGATGGCCACCGCCGACGTGACCGTGCGCCTCGATCCGTCTCACTTCGTGCCGAACCTTCGCGCCGAGGACGCCGTGGTCGACGGCAGGCACGGGGGGCTCCAAAGCGCGGGCGAGAGCTTGGTGATCGATCTCCTTGAGGGCGAGACGATTACGGTCGCAAGGTAAGGTGGAAAGGAGCAGCCGATGGAAGCCCCATCGCAAGTCTTGCGGTGGGGCTTCTTGTGCCGCTGCGCTGTATTGAGCGTGTCCGCGGAGCGGGCTTCTGAGATTGCGTTTCTTTTCATGGAATGATAGGATAATTTTGCCGACAATTGTACCGATAACGTTCCCGTGAAAAATCACAGAGCTATGGCAATGCTCTGTTGCCGGTGAGGAGGGGTAGCCTCGTGACCGCCCAACCGCCGTCTCAAGCCCAGTCTGATGGTTCCTGGCGAACCGTCCCCTACGCCCTCTTTCCGCGTGGAGATTGGACTCACGTGCTCCTCAGTTCGCCCCTGGCGCGTTACCGCATCCTCGATCCCAAACACGTTCGCATCTATGGAAAAGGGCGAAATAACTTCAGCGGTTTGCTTTGCCGTTTCCGGATGGCCCCTGAGCAATCGGCCTGCTCAGTCGTCCTTTATGAAGGTGAGACAGGCGGTGCGCTGGTCCTTTTCGGCGGCCGAAACGGCCGGGAGACGGCCCTTGAGCTGAGGCGCGAAAGGAACAAGGTCTCCGTCCACGCCTACGACCCCGCCGGCAAAACATTGACGCTCATGCAAGGTGAAGGGCCAACAAGCAAAACGACGCTCATGATCGAGCGGCGGGGAGATACCTATGCCTGCTGGGTGGAGGGCCAACTGGTGTGGAAGGGCAGCCTCCCCTTTGTACTGCCACCGGCCCGCCCCCTCCTCAGGGCCCTTGGCGACAGTCGCTTTGCCGAAGGGCGGGAGCGAAGCGTGGTTTTCGGCCCGCTCCGGATAAAAGGCTGGCTCCGTGAGGAGCTCATCGAGGGGAAGGTCGTCGATCAATGCGGTGAGCCCATTGCCCGCGCCTGGGTGCACATCGGCGGCGACCCCTTCAGCCACGCACAGACCCAGGCGGATGGCCGTTTTGCTCTCTACGGGACGCCGCTCGAAGGTGACGAGATCATCGCTGCCGCGGAGGGTTTCGAATTTGCGAGCCGGCCGCTCCCGCTAGAGGGCGCCATCGTGCTCGCTCCATCGAGTCCCCCTCGCCCGGAATATCCTCGGCCAGAGTTTGATCGTTCGCACTGGTGGGTCAACCTCAACGGGACGTGGCAGTTTGCCCTCGATCCCAGCGACGTGGGGCGCCAAGAGGGTTGGCAAAGCCGCGACGAACCTTATCATGCGGTGATTAGGGTGCCATATCCTTGGACCTCGTTGATGGCGGTAGGAGAGGAAAACCTTGTCGCTGACCACCGCTATGCCGGCATCTGGGCGGGATACACCGGAACCGCGTGGTACAAGCGGAAAGTCCGCATCCCCGGCGATGCTCCGGAAGGACGGATTGGGGTACTAAAGTTTCTTGCGGTAAACGCCCAGACGGATGTCTACTGGGACGGGGAATGGCTCACCAGTCACGACGGAGGCTATGATCCTTTCGAGTGTGAGGTCGGGGAGCTTGTACCAGGGTCCGAGCACACCCTCGTCCTGCGGGTGCACTACCCCAGTGCCATCGATCCCAACGACGTCCTCATCGGCAAGCAAGGCTGGTGGTTTACCCACGCGCCGGGTATCTGGCAAACGGTGTGGCTGGAGGCTCGAGAGAAAACAGGCCACATCAACCGTTTTCACGTCCGGGGGGACGTCCGCTTTGAGCGGGGCGCACGCCTGGTCGATCAGCCCCGAGAGGCTGCTTTTCATGTGCAGGTTGCCGCGAAAGGGGCGGCCGGCGCCGTTGCGCTGAGAGTTTGGGATCCGGAAGGCAACGTCGTGTGTGAGAAGCGCTTCCCGATGGAGCATGTCGCGGACGGCGATCCGGGCGGGAGCGGCGGCCGGCTGGCCGGTGAGGTGACGATTCCGATAGCCCAGCCAGCCCTTTGGGACCCGGACAGCCCCAATCTCTATCGCTTTGAGGCTCGCCTCTTGGTAGGCGAAAGGGAGATCGATAGGGTCAAGAGTTACAGCGGGCTGCGCGCAATTTACTGCGACTGGGCCCCGGGTCATAGCCCCGCTGAGACGGCAGATCCAGCGGAGCAATATCAATATGTCTACCTCAACGGCCGCCCGCTCTATCTGGTCGGCATTCTCGACCAAGCCTACAATCCTTGGGGAATTTACACGTATCGCTCCTACGGCCCCGAGGATCTTGCTGGATCCATCCAAAACGACCTGCAGATCGCCAAGAGCTTGGGTTACAATCTCATTCGCCTGCATATCAAGACCAACGAACCCCTCTGGTTGTACGAGGCGGCCCGGGCCGGCCTTTTGGTATGGGATGAACTGCCCAACTACCGGGGTACGCCCGAAAGCGAGGGGTGGAGCCGTCTTGAAAAACACCTGGAAGCGGTGCACGAGCGCGACTTCAACTGCCCCGCGATCGTGATTCGTTCGCTTTTCAATGAGTCGTGGGGCGTCGAGGATATGAGGGTCAACCCGTCGACTCAAGAAAAGATCAAAGAGCTCGTCGCCCGCCAGCGCCGGCTCGAGCCCCACCGTCTGGTCGTCGACAACTCAGCGGCCCAAGGTTATCCCAACCGTCACATCGACACCGACATCAACGACGAGCATATCTACGTCGACGACTGGTGGGAGTGGAAAAGGCGGATCGCCTTCGCGACGGCGCAAGTTTTTCCCGGCTCCGAGTACAACTTCCACAGCGGAACGCATGAACCCGACGAGGCCGGCAACGCCCGTCAAAGCGGCCAGCCTTACGTCATCAGTGAATTTACATCTCACGGTCGCAAGACCTTAGCGCTGCGCATGTTTCCCAAGATCGCCGGGTTTGTCAAGATCGACCTGGTGGATCAAGAATGGGAGCGGTTTACCCCGTACACCTACACTCGCCTGCGCCGGCCGATGCCCTTTCTCGATGCAGAGCTTCGCCCCTTGGGCGAAGAGATGGAGCACTCCCTTGACGCGGTCATCATCGACGCGCCGCCCATCAACTACTTGGCGCCGGCGACCCGCGCCACCGTCACGATCTACGTGGCTGCTTTTCACCGCACGCTTGCGCACGCGCCCCTTACCCTCCACGTCCGCTGCGTCGCGCATGGCAACGGGTACCCGGGCACCGCGGAACATCTCACGATGGGGGAAGGCGCGGTGCCGCGCGCCGATCATGGCGAAACCCGCATTGTTTACGAAAAGAGCCTCCCACTGACCACAAAGCCTTTCTCGGTCGAGCCAGCGGGCGAATTTGACGTCGTCTTGCCGCGTGGCGGCGACCGCGTTTATTTCTTTGCCTGGTTGACACGAGGTGACACCGTTACGGCGCGGGATTATGCAGAGTGGAGGGCGAGCGTTTAAGTTTTGGGCGTGCTTCGGTGTCGTCGCGATGGGGATCCGGAAGGCTGTGCAGCCGGAGGTTGCGAAAGGCGACGCGGGTGGTGTTGGTTCGGAGACCGACGGCACCGTGCATCCAGGCATCGGGATCGGTGTACTCCAAAATTGGGGTTTCGAGATCGTCGAGGTAGACTTTGAGCGAGGGTCCTTTAGCCTCCACTGCCAAGGTGTGGGCGCTGCCGGGGTCGATGACAGCGGAGGCCAAGACGGTTGAGCCGTAATTGAGCTTTTGCAGCAGGATGCGGTCCTGTCTCAGGGTGACGGCGTACGCCACCACGGAGTCTCGTACCTGCTCTGGATAGTATGATGGATGCGTCGCGCGAAGAAGCAGGCTGGCCGAGCCTGGACCCATCCTCCCGTCGATGTCCAATTGGACCTGCACGAAGTAGTCCGTCCATTGTGTCGATCCGGCGATAATCATGCTGTCGCGCGGCAAGGTCAGCTGAAAACCGAACTCCGTCGACTGCCAGCCGCCCTCGCCGAACTCGCGCCAGGCGTCTGAGATCCCGTGCGTCAGCGCGTCGACGAAGGAAAACGGCGCCTCGATCACGGGATAAAGATCGATCTGTTTGAGCTCGACGCTTCCTCGCTGGAGCTGGAGGCGGAGGGTATGGAGGCCTGCTTTGAGTTCAAGGCGCCCTAGCGGCACCTTAAACCACCTGCCACGCCTGTCCTGGGTCTCGGAGCGTCCGGCGCCCGGCCAAGGCTCTGGAAACGCCGAGGCGAGCGCGGTCGTGCTGTCGACTTGCCACTGGAGAACCGTGTCGTTCACCGGCGCTCTCGCCACTACGTCCACGGCGTAAAGGCCGTCCTTTGCGACGTTGATCGTGTAGGTGAGCGCATCCCCCGGCTGCGTGAGCGCGACGGCATAGGTGCCATCGCCTGCCTCGATGACCTGGGGTTGGCCGGAGAGATGCCCGCGAAGCGAGTCACTGCCGCTGTCCTCTTCGCCGAAATGAACAGCTTCAATCGTACCGGGAACTGGCTTTGGCACTCGGCGGTCGCTGGAGCCAAAGGCGTCGTTGGAATAGGCCGTGTAACGAAAGACCGGCTCCACATCTCGGTAGATGTAGCCGATTTTCCCTCCCGACACCGGTCCAGTCGCAAGCTCGATGAGAAGCATTTGGTCGAAAAACACTCTCATACGGCCCGGCTCTTTCGCAATCCGCAGCGTATGCAGTTTCGTGAAGTCAAACGAATACGGCAACGCGCTTTGCCCGAGGAGACGCTCCTCCTCTTTCTCCACTTGCCAGACGCTCAAGGTCTCGTCGCAAAGGTCGATCGTGACGGCGACAAAATCGCCGCCGCGGTACGAAACCACAGCGCCGATGCGAGGTGAAGCGAAACTGCGAGGCTCGGACGCCCCAATGGCAACCGAGGGCGATGGAGTGGAGGCTCTGGGGCAGCGGGCTTCTTTCTCGAGGTGAAAGTTAAACTCGGCGGTAAACCGGCTTTCCGTCTCCCCACGGCTTAAGAGAAGGTCGTATCCTTTCCAAGACGCCAAGGTCCAACGGTCGCCGAGGCCGTCTTCGTCGATCCACGTGTAAAAGTCGGGAAGGCGGGGAGCAACCTGGGGAAAGGTCGTAGGCCCTAAGACCTCCATTTTCTTGCCGTTAAAGACTAAGCGGTCGATGTTCATTTTGCGGATGTGGGCGCCGAGGCGGTTGTAAATGTTGTGGTAGACGATCATGTATCCGTCGAGATCGGGCGCCAGCACGAGCGAGTTGTGGCCCAAGCCGTGGAAGTCGTCATCGGTGCTGAGGAGAAGGGGATTGTTTTTTCCTTCGGTGTAGGGTCCCAAAGGGCCGTTTTCGGAGACGGCGTAGTGGACGCGGTAGCCTGCGCTCCGGATGTGATTTCCCGTGTAGGTCATAAAGTAATAGCCGTCGCGCTTGAGGATCATCGGCCCTTCGGTCCAACCGCCGAGATCGGCCTCGAGGAGGCGCGGCGTGCCGACGGTATAGGGGTCGCTCATCCGGTAGCCGCGGATCCCCCGGTGGCCGGCGTGGGTGAAGTACCAGGAGCCGTCGTCGTCGATAAAGACCGAGCCGTCGATGCCAAGACCGATGTTGCCCGTCTGGGCGGTGAAAGGACCGGTGGGCGCGTCGCTCTTGAGCACGTAGTGCCCCTGCCCGTTGGCAGACTGGTACATGTAGAAGCTGCCGTCCCAGTAGACGACCTCCGGCGCAAACGCGTTGTAGGTGACGAGATCTCTGCTGGCGTATCCCGCGTACTCCCAATCGACCAGATTTTCCGAAACCCAGACGCGCACGCCCACCTCGCCCGTGCCGTGCGTCTTGGTGCTCGGGTAAAGGTAGTAGCGCCCGTTCCACCGCAACACAAAGGGATCGCCAATGCCATAAGCCGGCCATTCGTGCTCCAGTTGAAAGGGGTTGCGATACATCCGCACATCCGTCCCGGGCGCTGGTGCCACGCCCCCATGCGCGTTGGCTTCGTGGGCGCACGCCAGGAACGCCCAAACGAGGACGATCGTTGGGAAAAGCATCGAGGCCAGCGAGCGATTTGGTTGTGTTGTCTTGCGCCCGATCACGGGCCTCACCATCCCGGCGTTTCCAAGAAAGCGGAGGAGGAGAGCAACCCCGTCAAAGGAGCTGCCCTCCTCCCTCGGTTGAACACATCAACGTCCGAAGCTCGCGTAAAACTCGTCGAGGTACGCCTGGACCAAGCGGTGCGCCTCCTCCAACGCCGTCCGGGGCGCGACCTCATTGGCCCACACCCGGTTGAGGCCAGGGCCGAGGATCTGGTCGATGATCACCTCTTGCATGCCGGGGACCACCCGAGGCGCCTGCGCCATCATGACAGCCTCGAGAGCCGCCATGTTGTGGATCGCCGTCGGCCCGGAGACGTAGGCTTCACCCACCGACGGATCCTTGTTGACGGGAATGCCCAGATCTCCTTCGGCGATGATCCGTTGCCCTTCGGGGCCGCTCGCGAACTTGAGGAACTCCCAAGCCTCATCGGGATGTTTCGATGCTGCCGAGATGCCAAAGGCGTTGGGATACGCCATGTTGACGGCCCGCTTACCCACCGGGGACGAGATCGCGGCAAAGTCGTCAAACTCAAAGAGATTGGCGTAGTACCCGATCATCCACGAGCCATGGGTAAACATGCCCACGTTGTTGTTTTCCAGGAGAAACTTCCCCATCTCGTCGGGCTTGGGGACCACTTGCAGGCCCCAGATGAGATCGTGGATAAACTCGACAGCCTCGATGGTCTCTTGGGAGTTGAGGATGGAGTTGCGCAGGTCTTCGTCAAAGACGCCGCCTTCGTTTTGCCAGAGGTAGTAGAGATAGAAATTGGGCCACAACTCGATGCGATGACCGTATTGAATCACGTCTCCATCGGGCCCTCGGCGGGTCAGGGCCCGGGCGTACTCGACCAGCTCGTCCCAGGTGAGACTTTCGGGTTCGGCCAGTCCCGCCTCAGCGAGGAGCACTGGGTTGTAAAAGAGCATTGAAGCGAAAGTGACGACGGGCAGCGCGCCGATTTTCCCTTCCCAGGTAAAGGAGGAAAAAAGCCCGCTGTGGATCTGGTCGATGTCAAAGGTGGGGTCGTTCTCGATGTAATCGTTGAGCGGGAGAAACCAGCCGTCCTTAATAAACCCGACGCTCTGCATCTCTTGCGAGAAATAGATGTCGGGACCCGTCCCTGCCAGGATGTTGGTCTTCATTTTGTCGACGTAGGCGTCGGGAGTAGGGATAAACTCGATGGAGATGTGCTCGTATTTTTCGTTGAAAGCCTGGGCCAGTCTCTCGTAGACCCGCCAGTGGCTTTCGCCGCCCCAAGCGGTAAAGACGAGGTGCACCTTTTCGGCGGCCATCGCTGAAAAGGTCATCGCAAGGACGATCAACACGAGCAGGCTTACCGACCGGGTCAGACGCTTCATCATGGAACCCCCTTGTATCGTTGGCTCACCAGCGTTTCCTTGCACGTCCCGGCGATACACGCTCACGCCCCTTGACTCGCACCCCCTCTAAGCGGTCTCCCGGATGATCAGCTGCGTCGGAAGGATTTTCTCGACGGAAGGCTTTCGAAAATCCCCCTCGATGCGTTGAAAAAGCAGCGTTGCTGCCTGTTGGCCCAGGGTCTCTTTGGGAATCCGGACCGTGGTCAAAGCGGGGGAGGTGTAGCGGGCAAACTCCACATCGTCATAACCGATGAGCGCAATGTCGTCCGGAATGCGAACGCCCCGCTCCGTTAAGGCGCGTGCCAGGCCAAAGGCGATCAGGTCGTTGAAGGCAAAGACCGCATCGGCTTTTTCCAGATCCGGCCAGGCCATTCCATGGCGGTACCCTTCAAAGGCGCTCACGTCGGAGACGGGCAAGAGGGCGGGCTTGAGCCCTGCCTCCTCCATGACTTCCACGTAACTTTGCCACCGGGGCGCGCCTGAAAGGGAGTCCTCGTGGGGACCGCAGTAGTAGATCCTCCGCCTTCCCGTCCGGATCAGGTGCTCAACGGCCTCGCGCGCGCCGTTTCTGTCGTCGGGCGCGACCACGTCAAATGGAGCGGGCCGTTTGTCCTCGGGTACCCGGGCTCCCGCCACGACCATGGGCAAGCCGTAACGGCGATACTCCTCGATCTGGTCCCAGTCGAGAGGAAAGACAATGAGCCCGCCCACCCGGTACTGGGCTAGGGTTTCGATCGCCGCCCGTTCGGTGCTGCGGGAGAGGTAGGTATTGACCAGAAAGATCGTCCACTGTTTGGCCTGGGCGACAAAGGAGATCCCGCGGATCACCTCGGCGAAGTAGGGGTTGACGTTGTCGGAGACGACGACGCCAATCACGTGGCTTTGCTGGGTGGCAAGGCCTCTGGCGACGAGGTTGCGCGTGTAACCCAGCTCCCGGGCAATGGTTAAGATGCGTTCTTTGGTCTGTTGGGAGACCTCGGGCTTATCGTTGAGCGCCCGTGAGACCGTGTTGACGGACACATTGGCCTTGCGGGCGATGTCCCGCAATGTAACCCCCGCCATCGAATCACTCCCGTGAACGATACCATTAATTCTACGGTACCATACCAGTGTCTATCGTTCAAGGTAAACTTTGGAGAACCGTGAATTTTACGGTGACGTATCAGTTTCGGCCCGGCTCCAGCCTGGTCGCAGGGAGTGATTTGAATCGATAAAGGGGCGTCGCATTGCGACGCCCCTGAGTATGCCTTCGTCCGCCGGCAGCTTGTTCGGTGAAGGGTATATCCGTGAGCGGTCCACTAGCGGCCGGTCGCATGCCGTTGGAGCACCCTTCGCCCGTGCGGCGAAAGCGTCCACACGGTCGCAAGCAGAGTTGCCGCAAGCAGCCCGGCAAACGCCCCGACCGTCAGCGCATCGGGAGCGATGAGCGGCTGCCCTCTCAAAGCTTGCCACGTGACGAGGACAACGAGCCCAAGGTAGCCCAGCGAGACCGTCCACACCAACGAGAGGCGCTGTCCGGATGTAAGCCTGCGACGTCTTGAAATCCAGCCGCCAGCAAAGGGGATGACCTGCAAGGCGTGGAGCCCCACAAAGTGGGGGATCCTGAGGTCGCCTCCTTCAGTGCTCCAACCGGTGATCGGCATACCCGGACCGCCGTCCTGGACGCCCACCGAATGCGCGCCAATGATCGTGACGGGCGCTCCTTGCTCCCAGGACGCGATCTGCTCGGCGGTTGGCAACGTCATCAGGTAGCCGGTGGCCATCCCGATGATGGTGATGATGAGCCCGAGGCGCAAGGACCAACCAAAGGCGCGGTCCTCAAACCGCTGCCAGAGGAGGATCGCGACGAGGACGAGGTTGGCGATCCAAAGCACGGTGATCGACACGGCCATGATGCCCAGGAGAAACGAATCGAAGGGTGTCTCGACGTTGAAATGGCTTCTCGTCCCGCGGATGACCTGGATCGTGATCGGTACGATTTCGGCGACTACGACGCCGATGACGATCCAAGTGAAAATCCGGAGCGCTTTCCTGATCCAGGGTTTGCGAGCCTGCACAAACCCCAGCACCCAGGCGATGCTAAAGGCGTAGGTCGCGATGGAAATGCCAAACTTAAACGGCTTGAGCCAAGCAGGCTGCCCGGCAATGATCCGCGGATCGCTCAGCAGCCCGACCAGCGCCGCCAGGGTGAAGCCGGTCATGACGACGCCGAGCACCGTGATCGGCGCGTTGGCCTGCCAGCACGTTTCAAACATCGTCGTGATCCGCTGAAGGATACCGGTTTTGTCACGGGCCTGTTGGAGGCTTTCCGGATGGGAGACCGACACTCAAGATTCCTCCTCGATACGTGTCATGTTGATGAGCGCTCAAGGCATGCGCTCTCGTGGCGTAACAGGCGTTTTCCGGGTCCCCTTGGTTAACACTGTTAAGTTGATGACAAAGAAAAATGGCCTTCTCGGCGGCGCGCCTTGGGTCCCGGATGAGCGCGTTCAAGGCGGCGTTTGCACAACGAGGCCGCGCTGCATCATTTCGTACGCTACCTCCTCGATGGTGGCGATTTGCTCCCGGTCCAACGATGGATTGGTGAGCGCCAGACTGACGAGGCCATGGACCGTCGACCAGACCGCCAAGGCGTACGCCCAAGGGTCGCCGGGTCGGAAATACCCGCCTTCGACGCATTCCCGGACTGCCTGGACGAGGAGCTCGAAAGCCTGCACCGGCGCCACAAATCCCGGCGGAGGCTCCCGCTGCAAAAACTCATCCCGCTCCATAAACATCAAGCGGTAGTGCAGGGGATTGTTGAGGCCGAAGCGCACGTAGGCCCGGCCGATTGCGACGAGCCTCTCAATGGGCGTGGCGCCCGAGGCATAGGCCTCCTCAAGCTCCCTGCAAAAGTGTTTAAACCCCTCCATCGCTACGTGAAAAAGCAGGTCGTCTTTATCCTTGAAGTACAGGTAGACCGTCGTCGGGGTGTAACCTGTTGCCCTGGCGACCTGCCGCAGGGAGAAGTCCCGGTATCCCTGCTTCATAAACAGCTGGACGGCGGCGTTTAAGATAGCCCGGCGCGTCTCGTGTTGTTGGGCGTCGGCAGAGAGCGGTGGTGACGGAGGTCTCGTAGTGCTTCGCTTGCGATCGTGATCTTGCCGCTGTCGGTCCATGACGTTCCCCATTATACTTAACAGCGTTAACCTCGTCAACACCGAAGAGCGCCGGGCACGGCAGCCTGGCGAAAGGAGCGCCGCCCATCAGTAAGTAAATTGATATACGCTTCGAGCTCAGCCTTTTCGTAGGTTGCCTGGCTCCACTTGACCAAGGCCTTGCACTCGATCTCTTTTTTCTGAATCAAAAGTGTAACGATGTGGAGATTTCATGGCGCAATGGTTTCCGCTGACAAATGGAGCGCACGCTGAAGGAGGCGATGAGGTGGCATAGGAACTGGGCGCAACCCGATGGAAGGCTCCGGCGCTAGCTCGCTTTGACGTCGCGAGGCACGGCATAGGGGGCGGGTAGTGCCTCGACGCGTACCTTTTTTCCCCACAACTTAGAGATCACCGGCTCCACCAGGTTGGGTTCGCCGCTGGTCCAAAATCGCTCGGTCCCAGGGCTCTGCCGGCGTGAGAGCAAACCTTCTTGCTGCAGGCGCCTTTGGACTTGACGGGCAACGGGCAGCGAAGCGTCGAGGACCGTTACGCCCGGTCCTGCGACCTCCTTGATGACGTCAAGCAGGAACGGGTAATGGGTGCAACCGAGGACGAGAGTGTCAGCTCCCTTTTCGATGAGGGGAGAGACATGTTGTTTGACCAGCGAATACGTCTCAGCCGAGTCGGTATCCCCGCGCTCGACCTGCTCCACAAAGCCAGGGCAGGGCTGGAGGATAATTTCCACGCCGTCCCCAAAAAGCTCGGCGAGGCGGGCAAACCGCTCGCTGGCAAGGGTCCGGCTCGTGGCGAGCACGCCGATAATGCCCGACCGTGATAAAGTGACCGCGGGCTTGACTGCGGGCTCCATCGCGACGACGGGAACGGCAAGCCGCGAACGCAGCAGTTCGACCGCAACCGCAGTCGCAGTATTGCACGCCACGACCAGCATCTTGGCGCCCATCCCGACCAAAAAGTCGGCGATCGCCCCCACCCGATCCCGGATGAACGCCTCGCTCCGGTCGCCGTAGGGCGCGGCACCCGAGTCAGCGACGTAGAGAAGCTCCTCCGAGGGAAGAAGAGACCGGATCTCCCGCAAAACCGAGAGACCGCCAACACCTGAGTCAAACACACCGATTGGGGCATCACTCATACGAATCACTTCGGCACGACAGGCCGAACTCATCTTTGTCACGCCCCAGCATTTTTCCTCCTGATGGAGCAGCACTCAAAGCGTGCTCGCTCCGATTTGATGTTGGCGGTCGGTCGTTGGCCGTTGTGCCTTAAACTGTTTGGGTTCGCGCCCTTATTCTTCTTTTAGGAATGCATTAATCTGTTCTGCTATGGTCTGGGCTTGAGCCCGGATGTCCACGTTCCCTTGGATTGCATCCCGCATTCCGTCGACGGCGCCGAAGATGTCCGCTGCCCTCGGGTGGTTGATGATTTGAGGCAAAGCCCCCATCGCCCCTTGGATCCACGCTTGTCGGTTGTAGTCGGCGGGCACCGGATCGACAGGCCAATCCGGGGAATTCACCAGAGGGATATACGCAGGAATCGTGTTTGATGAAGGCCGCACGGCCAGCCACTTGATGACTTCCCAAGCGGCCTCGGGGTTTCTGGCTTTCCCCATGACGATGCCACCAGGAAGGATGGCGTTGACGGCTCCTGCGGGCCCTTTCGGGATTTCCGCCACATTATATGGGAAATCTGCAAAGAGCGCGAGCCGGCCCGAGACGGCATAATAGGGATACATGCCGACAACGCCCTGGTAAAAGGGCTCGGCCCGGCCGTAGTCCGGGTGAACGACTTGATCGTCGGCAACCAACGTTTTCAAAAATTCAAAGGCGCGAATGGATTCGGCTGAATCGAGCAGGGAGCGCGTTGGGGTTTCCAAATCATCGACGATCGCGCCGCCCGATGAAAAGAGCCACGGCATCCAATACTGAGTCGACATGGGTAGAACGGTTCCCCATTGACTGGGCGGGGCCGAAGGATCGCGCCGAATCGTGAGCCGTCGAGCCATTTCGCGGAAGTCCTCCCACGTCCAATCGCTTTCCGGATAAACGAGTCCCGCTCGCTCAAAGAGTGTCTTGTTGTACCAGATGCCGGTCACCTGAAAATGCGTGGGAAATCCTGTCTGTACACCGCGGAGGGAGTAGGCGTTAAGAGCAGCCGGAAAGAAGTCGTCCAGCGAGAAATTGGGATCTGTCTCAATAAAGCGGTTGAGATCGGTGGTTAAGCCGGCGACCCAGTATTGGATCGCGGTGTCCGGGTTGCTGAGCCAAAGGTCGGGGGCTTCGCCGGCAAGCCCCATGACCAGGATCCGTTCGGTAAAGGTCCTTCCGTCAGGAATGTGAAACAGCTCAAGCTCAATGTGAGGTAATTCGGACTCAAGAGCCGCTTTTGTCTCCTGCCAGATCGCTCGTGCATCTTCTCCCCAAAAGGCGACACTCACTTTTTGACGTTCTTGGCCTGCGACGGGAGGGGTGAGCGAGAGCACGAGGATCAGCCCGCACGCGAACAGCCAGTTTCTCTGGATCAGGCTCATCGGGAAACACACCCCTTGTTCGCTATGGTGTAATGATAATTGCGAAAACAGCGTCAACCCCCTGCGACAAAAACTCGGAACGTTCAAATCTCCCATGAAACAATTTGAAAATAATGGGTGAGATGGACTAAAATAACAGTTGAGTGGCACATGGGCGTGGATGGGCTGTAAAGGACGAAGGGAGGTGCAATTGAAGGAATACTGAGCGACCCGACCCTACGTCGACAATGAACTCACAAGGTCTGAAAAGAGGGGGTACGACCATTGAGACTCAGTGTTATTATCGCAATACTCTGTCTTTTATTTGCAGCTACACCGGTTAATGCTATTGACTTGACATTGAGAGGCGAGTATGACGTTGAACTGAGGAGTTTGGATCCTGAAGAGAGTCTCTTTCCAACACGACTGCAGCAACAAAACCTTAAGTTGCGACTCGTCGGGTCCGAAAGCGGTAAATGGTCTGTGGAGTTTCGTAATGTGGCCGACAGCTCGGGAACTCCAGGGGGCACGCTCACCTTTAGGAAGCTCCAATATAAAGCAAGTTTCATCATGAGTCCCCTGACTCTCGATGTCTGGAGCGGCTTCGACGTCGGCGCCGGTTACGTTAAGAGCGATCCTCTCAAGCTGGTCGTGATGGGCAGCAACGGTTACGAGGTCTGGCAGATGCAAAACTGGGCCAGCTCGCCAGCTTCAGATACGGTGCGTGTGGGTACAACTCTATCGGTCGCGGACACGCCGGTTACAATTCACTACCACCAGTTGAAAGAAGACAATGCTCATCGGGCCAACCTGGAGGCTATCACCGAGTACGGTGTGACCAGTGACTTACGCATCGGTGGCCTTGTGCGCCTTGGTGTGACCGGCGACAATCCGTCCAGCCCTAGCACCCACCAGGCGGTTGGTTTTGTTAAGACCAGTGTATTGGGTGATCTTTCGCTTGGGGCCTCCATCGGCGCGCGTTTTGGCGAGGGTATCAGTGAGGACAACCTGGCTTACGGCGTTGTTGGGGAGAAGCTTCTTGCCGATGGAGCCGCTGTCGTCACAGCCAGCTTCACGGCGCGGCAGGAAAATTTCTATGAGCCAAACGCAATCGACTCTGCTTATCAAAGCGGCGCCAATCGCTTCCGCAACGAGGCGAGCTCTGCAACTGACGGAGCCGGAGAAGGGAGCATTCTCGAACTCATCGCAGCTTGGAAAGGAGAACAAAACAAGGACCGCGACCTGAGAGTGATCCTTCACCCCACCAGCGAGGCGGAACTCGCGCAACTCAAAGAACCTGCGTATATGGGGATCGTCCGGATCATGGAGGATGCCAGCCCCAACAGGCAGACTGTGGTGATCGGCCGCGCTGGAGCGCCACTGGCCAGTAATCTTTTTGGCGTTGTCGAGGCGCGCTATGTCTCGGATGAAGACGGTGTGACCTCGGTGGGAGGGAGCACCGGTGCTACCTCCCGTACCCAAGTGCGTGGCGTCTTGCGGTACAACCTGGATCACTTGGGTTGGGAAAACTGGTTCCTCCTAGGCATGCTTGACACAAATTCCGCTACCGGCGGCTCGACGGACGGCAGCAGCACCCGCTGGTCGGCCGAGGTGTGGTATGACGCTGGGAAGGTCCGGAGTGTGCTCGGTTTTACCAGTGAGACCGCAACCAATCGTGACAAACCGAACAACAGCATCCGGTTGTTCTTCCGCTTGAAGTTCTAAACACCTTGAGTGCTATTCCTCGGAAAGAGATGGTTCCGGGCAGATTCCATCGGAAAAAACGGGGGTGCCGGCGACGAAACTCGGCCGCGCCCCCGGCGCGCCTTTCTGGTCAAGGAGCAAAAAGTGCGATACGTGGAGCTGGCGCTGGAACATGGGGTCGAGCGCCAGCTGCTTTTTGTCCTACATTAAAAGGAAATATTAGAGTAATGAAATATTGCAGTGATGGCCGTTACGAGCGGTCTTCGCGATTGTGTCGTGGGCTTTTAACACCTTATTGGAACCAGAGGAAGAGACCCGCGTGAAGGGAGTTGGTAGAAAGATGGGGTCGTCGTTTCGAGGTCTGTTTGATTGGGCTCGCTCTGCTTGCCGTACCATGATCCTCTTGGCCCTCCTCTTGACACTGGACGTGGGCGCAGCCGACGCGCAAACCCGCACGCTGCATTTTCTAGCGCCCGGATTTCCTGCGGAGCTTGTCTCACTGCTCGAAAAGGAAATCCTCCCTGAGTTTGAGGAGCTTTACGATGTCGATGTGACGATCGAGCCCGTTGACTGGGGAGCGCGGACGGACCGGATCGCCATCCTCGTGGCGTCAGGTCTCCCGCCTGATCTCGTCGGTACCGGGTATTACAGCCCCTACCAGGAGGGGGCATCGGGGCTCCTCGCACCCCTCGACAAATACATAGGGGAATGGGAACACACCCGCGCCATTCCCGATCCGGTTTGGGAGACGCAGCGTTGGCAAGGGCAAGTGATGGCGGTGCCGCTGTGGTTTGATCTGCGGGCCATCGCCTACAACAAAGCGCTCTTCGCGGAGGCAGGGCTCGATCCCAATCGACCGCCGCAGAGCTGGGAAGAGCTCCTCGAGGCGATTCACCTCTTGACCCGCTTTAACGCGAGCGGTGACGCTGTGGAAGTCCGGGGCATCACGTTTTGGGGAGCGGCCCAGGAGATGCTCACGTGGATTCACCAGACTGGCGTGC
>PKEU01000126.1 GCA_002919195.1 bacterium | reverse complement strand
GGCAAATCGCTCTCCCGGGCCACCTTAAACCGCCGTCTCGCTTCGCTCAGGCGCTTTGTGCGGATGCTCGTCAAGGAGAAGTATCCCATACCGCAGGAAGTGCTGGAGAAGCTCGACGACATGGAGATCGGGCGCGACCGCCGGCTTCCCATCGCGCTCGATCGCGACGAGGCGGTCGAGTTTCTCGACATCGTCGCGAAAGATCCCAGGGATTACGCCATCATCCTGGTGATGATCTACATGGGGCTGCGGATCTCCGAGGTCGTCCAGCTCAACGACGGCGACATCCAGGAAGGCACGCCGGGAATCTCCTTTCGCGGCAAAGGCGGCAAAGAGCGGTACGTGCCGGTGCATCCGGCTGTGCGCGAAGCGGTGTTGGAATATAAAAAGATACGCCCCGAGCCGGAGCCGGATGAAGCTGGAGTGCCCCTCTTTGTCAGCCGCTGGCGGCGGCGGATCGACCCTTCCACCGTCCGCAAGTTTATCAAGCGGTACGCCCAGGAGGCAGTCAGCCTCGACAACCGCAAGCGCCAAAAGCTCAGCCCACATAAGTTTCGCCACACGTTTGCCACCCTTTTGCTGCAGGGCGACGTCGATATCCGCTACATTCAAGAGCTCCTAGGCCACGAAAACCTCTCGACGACGGAGATCTACACCAAAGTGCATAAGGCCGATCTGGAGAAAGCCATCGACCGCCACCCCCTAGGAATGCCCCGTTCGTAACACGAGAAAAAGAATCCCGGCCCGCACTAGCGGGTCGGGATCATCAAGCGCTCACCCGGCTGTATGTTTGCCCGCGCCTCCAAGCCATTTAGCCGGCGGATCCGGTCGATGGTCTCCCGGATGTCCCGGTGTTTGGGGCCATGCCTTTGCGCAAGGCCCCAGAGGGTGTCTCCCTGTCTTACAATCACCTCGACATATCCCAGCTGATCCGGACTCCCCGCCAAGAGCTCGTCGCCACCCGTGGCGAGCGCCACCCCCAACCAAACCACGATCGCCACCACTGTGATCGCCAAACCGACACCCGCCAGCGCCTGGCCGAGCTGCTGCTTTGCCGGCGCGGATGGCGGGTTGCGGCGCGCTGGCCGCTGTACGCCCGTCATACGGTCGAAGGTCAGCATCCGTTGCTCCGCACCAGTGGCCCTCACCACGGTTGACCCCCTTGACAAACATGTGTTCGCCCCTTGCATGTCTCATGGTAACACGAACACCTGTTCCTGTCAAGGGATTCCAGGCAAAAATTTCGGCTTTTCGGTTGCCGCCAGCATAAGATCGGCCTACGCGCCAACCGTCACGACGAGGGACAGGGCGAACTCTTGTTTGAATCCACCGAACATATGTGTTATAATTGGGCAGATCCAGGAGGAAAGGAGTGGCTTTGGGTGGAGGAGTTGACCGCACGCCAGCGCGAGATCTTAAGCTACATCAGAAAAGAAGTGCTGACCAAGGGATACCCGCCCTCGGTGAGAGAGATCGGGCGGGCCGTGGGTTTGAGCTCCAGCTCGACGGTGCACGGGCACCTGGGGAAGTTGGAGGAAAAGGGCTATATCCGGCGCGATCCCACAAAACCGCGGGCGATCGAGCTGATCCACGACCGGGATCGCCTGCGCAAGGAGATTATCAATGTCCCCATCGTCGGGCGGGTGACCGCTGGCGAGCCGATCTTGGCCGTCGAAAACATCGAAGACTTCTTCCCCATGCCCAAAGATTTTGCGTCCTATGAGGAAGAAGTCTTCATGTTGCGCGTGCGAGGCGACAGCATGATTGGCGCCGGGATTTTCGACGGGGATTTCGTCGTGGTCCGACAACAGTCTCACGCGGACAACGGAGACATCGTCGTCGCCTTGATCGAAGATGAGGCCACCGTTAAGCGGTTTTATAAAGAAGAAGATCACATCCGCTTGCAGCCCGAAAATCCCAATATGGAACCGATCCGCACCAAGGATGTCCGCATCCTGGGGAAAGTGATCGGCCTCTTCCGGAAAGTCCGTTGACGAAGCTCGAAAGCCAATCGCCGCAATCGATTAGGAGGGCGCTGCCTCGTCGTCTTGGACGCGAAGCTTTCCGCCCTGGATCCGCGTCTCGACCGGCCGGTAGCGAGCGTCGAGCTCCAGCTCCACCTCGATCCGGTTAAAGCACTGCTGGCCCACGAGGGTCTTGCGCACATAGTAGTCAGGGCCCGTCTCATCGTAGTTGCGTTGGATGTCGCTCGACTTTCTCAGGCGGGTGCGGATCACTTCGCCGCACCGCGCGCATTGGACCTCGACGACGATGGCATCGCCTGCGTCGTAGATCCCCGGTTGATCGCCTTTCCTCCCGGCCTGGCGCTTGCCGAACAGCATCTCGCGTATCTGCTGCCACATTTCGCTTCACACTCCACCCTTCTACTTTCGCCAAGCACGGAGCCAGACCCCTGCCGCTGAGACTGGTTGCCTCGAAGAGCACGGGAAAAAGGCGCGACAAAATGGGGCTCTGCACCAGAGCCCCAACAAACAACCCCTTTTCTTCTCTTAGACCCCTACCCTAACCGTCACGGGGTCCGACGACTCGCTGTACGGCCGGCGCCGGCGGCCATTACGCATGCGCGTCATCTCTTTGGCGTCGACGCCGACGACGTGGAAGAACATCTCGAAAGCCTGCTCCGACCCGCTGATGCGCGGGTCCTTCTGCCCTTCGCGCAAGAGGGGTAGAGCAGCATAGGCCTCGACAGCCTCTCGATACGCTGCATCTACCCCTCTTTGTTCCACCGCCTCAATGAGGCGGGCGTACGTTTCACGCCGGACTTCGGCTTGCGCTCGCCAAAAGTCGGGCTCGCTTGTGTGCCCACTCGCCAATAGATCCTGTTTGGCGAGGCGCCGGAATTTTTTGAGCGCTCGGACGACGTCCTCCTGCCGCACCGCGATCATCCGCGCATGCCCCCTTGGCCTTATTGGTTCCCGCACGCTTTGATCCAGGCGGATCTCCTTTGCCAGACCGGTCGGCTGCCACCTCGCAACAGGCGTACGCTGGGCCTTGGGCCTACGCCTCGAAGTACGCTCCTAGTATACGCCCGCTCTGGAAAGCGCATACCGTAGCCATCGTGCCGCCTACTCGTCGTCCGTCTGGTATACAGTGAGTTGCAGCTCCTCCTCCCTCTTGCTCAGGCCGAAAGTGAGACCTCGCTCTTTCAAAGCCTGGTTGAGAAAGGTGACGAGCTTGTGCACCTCACCCTCCAACCGGAATCCTTGGGTTGCGATCACTTTCAGGCCTGTCTTTTCGCTGGTCACTCTTGCATCAGCTCCTAAGAGGAGAGCTCCGCTTGCTTCTATCGTAACCTAGGATAGGATCAACGTAAAGTGAATGGGCGCGATCATCGCCGCCGCCCGCGTTAATTCGGCGATGAGCCTCAAGACCAGCAAACCGCCAAAGATGGCGCTTGCGGCAAGGCCTCCGCCGGCCAGCAGGGAAAACATCCATCCTCTCCCCACGGCCCGTTCCGACTGGGCGAGACAGACGGCTGTCGCTAACATCACCGTCGCCGCAAGCCCCGAAATCACCGCGATGACGCTCGCCCAAGCGGTCACGACGGCTTTCCCCCTGCCTAAGGACGTCCCGGCTCGATCCCATACGGGCTCAAGATCCCTTCATCCTATGAGCAGGGGGTCACGAGGGTGCGGCAGAGGCCAGGATCACGACCGGGAACCGCACTCAGGGCATTCGGTCGCCTCGACGGGAATCGCGGCGTGACAGCGATAACACTCTTTTTTCAACGGTCCTTCGCACTTGGGACACTCGGTGAGCGTCGCAAGCCTTGGGGCGCCGCAGTGGGGACACGGCACGAGGCGACCCTTGGGGCGCACCATGATGTAGATCAGGGCTCCCAGAGGCACCGCCAGGAAATGAATAAAGAGGCCGGAAAAGCCTATCGCGGCAAACCAAAACGGCGGATAGGCATCCCGGGCGCGCGAGTCTCGATAGACCCAGTAGAGAATCAGCGCGGATCCCACGATGATGATGGGGCTGATGATCGACCTTTCTCCTGGCATCGGGTAGGTGCTCCTTGAGATGTGAAGTAGCGTGTTGAACTGTTAGCGCAGGATCGTGCAGCGGCTCTTGAGGGCGACGGTCGACCGCACATGACTCTCTCGCGGCGAACAAAAGGACCCAGGGAAGTTTTTCAAAAACGGTTTTCGATCTTATTTTTGATGCGGCAAAGGGCGTTGTCGATCGACTTGGTGTGGGTCTTGAGCCTCTGAGCCATCTCCTTATAGGATAAGCCGTTGATGTAAAGGCGAAACACCTTGTACTCAAACTCACTCAACACTTCTTTGATGTGCTTTTGCGTGTTGTAAAGCCTTTCCCGGTCGATGACCAACGCCTCGGGATCGTCCACCTTATTGTTGCTCAGGACCTCCAACAACGTCCTGTCGCCTTCGGCATCGTAGATCGGCTTGTGCAGCGAGGTGTAAGAGTTGAGGGGGATGTGCTTTTGCCGAGTCGTGCCCTTAATCGCGCTGATGACGTTGCGAGTGATGCACAGCTTGGCGAAGGACCAAAAGGACGAAGAGCCGGGGGAAAAATCGCGGATCGCCTTGTAAAGCCCGATCATACCCTCTTGAAGGAGATCATCATCTTCGGCGCCCTGCAAAAAGTAGGGCCGGGTCCATATGTAAACGAGCTTTTGGTACTTATGCAGGAGGTAATCGACGGCGTCCTCGTTGCCAGCTTGAGCCAGGGCGACGGCCTCTTCGTCGGACATGCTGGCGAAGTCCACTTTCGTCCGCTGGCCGGGCTCACTCGCGGGCAACGCTCGGGTGCTCATCCATCCACCACTCCCATCCTGGTCCTCGGTTTGCAACTTCCACCTTATTACAATTCGCCTGGGCGCGAAGGTTCCCTTTTTCTTTCCTTGTCAACCTTCCCCCACAGGAAAGCAAAACAGCCCGAGCTCTGTGAGCCACAGAAGACCCGGGCCATTTCCTCTCACTGCTTTCTTGAATGACCTTCCCGAGCCGGGATGGTGTGCGCCTCCCCAGTCAGGTCTCGGCAAACTGACCAACCGGCTCGCGGCGGAAGACCCCGCGCTTGACTTCGGTCGTCGTGGCATTTTGCGCTTTGAAGCTGGCGATGAGGTAGTTACAGGCCTGCCACGGATCGACCGACTCGCCGCAGGTAAAGACATCAATCGCTGCAAAACCGATCTCAGGCCACGTGTGGATCGCGAGATGAGACTCGGAGATCACTACGACACCGCTGACGCCCTGGGGACTAAACTTGTGAAACGCGACCTCCCGCACCTCGGCGCCCGCCTCCAGAGCGGCTTGGACCATGATCCGCTCCACCGCTTGCCGGTCGTCGAGCAGCTCCGGGTCACATCCAAAGGCCTCGCACAAGATGTGGCGGCCAAGGGGTGCAGTGCTCACAGAGCACACCTCCTTTCCTGGGGAGTCGAGTCACAGTCAGGATCATTGTAACAGAAGACCATGGGTTGTCAAGAAACATGAAATGTGGGTCAATTTCCCCGCGCCAGGACGGGCACCACATGGTGCAGGGCCAGAGCGATCTGCACGCGGCTGACGCCTCCCTGCATGAAAGCAGCATAAGGCGGCCGCACGGGGCCATCGGCCGATAGCTCGCTCGATGAGCCTTGGATAAAGGTGCCCGCGGCCATGACCACCCGGTGCTCGTAGCCGGGCAAAGGTCCCGGCTCCGGCCGGGCATCGGAGTCGACGGGCGATGCCGCCTGAATCGAACGGCAAAACTCGAGGAGCAACTCAGGGCTTCCCAGCCGGACCGCCAGCACCGAGTCACGCGGCGGATCGCTCCAGCGAGGCGTCACTTCGTAGCCCAGCTCCTCAAAGACATAAGACGCGAGCGCAAGGCCCGCCAGTGCCTCGGCCACCAGATGGGGCGCCAGGTACAATCCTTGAAGAATGTGCCGGGCCGTCCCTAACGTTGGTCCCACATGGAGGCCCAAACCCGGAGCGGTGACCCGGTCGGCGATGACGTCGATCAGGTCCCGCCGGCCCGCGATGTAGCCGCCGCCGGGAGCGAGCGTCCCGCCCGGATTTTTGATCAACGACCCCGCGATGAGGTCGGCGCCGGCAGCGCCTGGCTCCAAGGGTTCCACAAACTCGCCGTAGCAGTTGTCGATCATGACGATGGCCCATGGAGCCTTTTCGTCCCGCCAGGCCGCAAGGGCCCGGATGGCCTCGGCTCCTAAGCCGGGCCGCCACATGTATCCTTTCGACCGTTGCAAAAAGAGGATCCGGGTGTTGGGCGTGAGGGCTTGTTGAAGACCGGCAAAATCAAGCTCCCCCTCGCTCGTCAGCGGCACTTCGGAATAGGTGACGCCTTTTCGCCGCAGGGAGTGGGCAGAGCCGCCGGTGATGGCGTTGCGCAGCGTGTCATAGGGAGGCCCCGAAACCGCGATCAAATGGTCGCCTGGCCCCAAGAGGGCGTCAAGGCAGACCCAAAGAGCGTGGGTGCCCGACGCCAGCTGGGGCCGGACAATCGCCGCCTCGCACTGGAAGACCGCGGCAAAAACCTCTTCCATGATCTCGCGGGCGGGATCGTCGTAACCGTAGCCTGTTCCCGATTGGAGGTGGAAACTGCGGACCCGGCACTCTTGAAACGCCCGGAGAACCCGCCCGTGATTGGCCGCCTCCAGCTCATATAGCCGTTCCCATGCTGGACGGACTTTCTCCTTTGCGGCCTCGATCAAGGAGCTGACTTCGTCGTCTGTCACCCGTTGTTCACTCCGTCGGTTTCACTCCGCCACGGCTACGCCCGGTGGATTTAACGCCTCTCGCATCGAGGCGATCAGCGAGTAGCAGGCTTCGATCCCTTCGGCCGGAGTCGAACGCGAATGGAACGTATCGATCAGCGCACTGCCGACGATGACTCCGTCAGCAAGGCGGCTCACGCGAGCGACGTGCCCGGGCGTCGAGATGCCGAAACCCACGGCCAGGGGAAGATCCTTTCGCTGCGCCCGCACCTCGGCGCGCACTCGTGCCAAGAAAGGCTCCAGGCTCTCCGCCAGCCGCTCCCGGGCGCCCGTCACGCCCGTCAGGGAGACGCAATAGAGAAACCCACTTCCCCGGGAGACGATCAACCTGATGCGCTCAGGCGTGCTGGTGGGCGCCACCAGATAGATGATGGCGATGCCTGCATCCCGGGCGTGCTTTTCCAGGGGACCAGCCTCGTCAGGAGGCAGATCCGGCACGATGAGCCCGTCAAAGCCGGCGGCGGCCGCTTCGTTCACAAACCGTTCGATGCCGCGGCGAAAGATGTTGTTGTAATAGATCAGCAGCGCCACCGGCACCTCCGGGTGCCGGCTTCTCACCCTGGCGCCCAGTCGAAAGACGGCGTCGATGGTCGTGCCGGCCGCGAGCGCCCGCTGGCCCGCCGCCTGCACCGTGGGGCCGTCCGCGAGGGGATCCGAATACGGCATGCCGAGCTCGATCATATCCGCGCCGGCAGCCAAACAGGCGTCGATCAATCGTTCGGTCCACTCAAGGGACGGGTCACCCGCTGTCATGTACGGCATCAGGGCGGCTCGCCCCTCCCGCCGACATTTCTCAAAGGTCTGATGAAACCGGCTCACTGGCACGCCTCCTCATAGCTCGCCAAGGAGCTGTGCTACATGCTGGACGTCTTTGTCTCCTCGCCCGGAAAGGTTGATGATGACGGCAGCGTCAGGACCTAGCTCCCGAGCGACCTTGACGCCGTGGGCCACGGCGTGAGCGCTCTCAAGAGCAGGGATGATGCCTTCGGTCTTGGTCAAGAGGAGAAAAGCGTCCAGCGCCTCTTGATCGGTGACGGGAACGTAGGTGGCACGCCCAGAATCTTTCAGGTAAGCATGCTCTGGACCGACGCCCGGATAGTCGAGGCCCGCGGAGATCGAGTGTGCGAGCAAGATCTGGCCGTCGTCGTCCTGCAGGATGTAGCTGAGCGAACCGTGCAAAACGCCCCGGGTCCCCGCCGACAAGGACGCGGCGTGGCGCCCGTTGAGCCCTTCGCCCCCGGCCTCGACGCCGATCAACATCACCTCGCGGTCCTCGAGGAACGGGTGAAAGATCCCGATCGCGTTGCTGCCGCCGCCGACGCACGCGATGACCGCGTCAGGGAGGCGGCCGATCGCCTCCAAGATCTGGGCCCGGGCTTCGTGGCCGATCACGGATTGAAAATCCCGCACCATCGTGGGATAGGGGTGCATCCCCACCGCCGAACCGATCAGGTAATAAGAGGTTTCCACGTTGGTGACCCAGTCGCGGATCGCCTCGTTGGTCGCATCTTTTAGTGTGCGGCTTCCCGACGACACCGGGCGGACCTCAGCCCCCAAGAGCCTCATCCGGAAGACGTTGAGCGCTTGGCGACGGATGTCTTCTTCCCCCATATAGACGACGCACTCAAGGCCGTGCTTGGCGCAGACGGTGGCCGTAGCCACTCCGTGCTGACCCGCCCCTGTCTCGGCGATGATCCGCCTTTTCCCCATCCGCTTGGCAAGGAGGATCTGGCCGACGGCGTTGTTGATCTTGTGAGCGCCGGTGTGGTTGAGATCCTCTCGCTTGAGGAAGATCTGCGCGCCCCCGATCTCCTCCGAGAGGCGCTTCGCTAAATAGAGCGGCGTCGGGCGCCCCACGTACTGGCGGAGCTCCTCGTGAAACTGGGCGATAAACTCCGGATCTTCCTTTGCCTCTTCATAAGCCGAGGTCAATTCCTCAACGGCGGGAATGAGGGTCTCAGGGATGAAGCGCCCCCCGTAATCGCCAAAGTAGCCGGTTCTAGCGCTCATAAGCGAATTGCCTCACTTTCGAGATAAACTGCCACAAAAGGTCGGGATCTTTCACACCCGGCTCCTTTTCGACGCCGCTGCTCACGTCGACCCCGTAAGGCCGGCACATTTCGAGAGCCCGCCCCACGTTGTCCGGGCGTAGCCCTCCAGCCAAGATCCACGGAGTCGCCTGCAGCGCAGGCACATGAGCCAAGAGCGACCAATCAAAGACCTGGCCTGTGCCCCCCGCTTTGCCCTTGACATACGTGTCAAACAAGAAGGCACTCGCCCCGGAGTAAGCCGTGCACGCCTCAAGCGATTGCGCGTCCTGGACGCGGAAAGCTTTAATCACCTTGACAAACTGGGAAAGCCGGCCGACCGTCTCCGGCGGCTCCGAACCGTGGAGCTGTACGGCTCCCAGGCCGAGCTCACGAGCGGTCTCGAGCACCTCCGTCTCCGCAGCGTCGAGAAACACCCCGACCGGTGTCACAAAAGGCGGCAGCGCGGCGACGATCTCGCGGGCCTGCTCCAAGCTCACCCGGCGGGGGCTTTCGCAAAAGATGAGCCCGATGGCGTCGGCGCCCATCCGGGCGGCCAGGTCGGCGTCTTGGGGCCGGGTAATCCCGCACACCTTGACGCGGACAATCCGCCTCATGCCGCCGGTCCCTCGCCTGCCAAGCTGCGGAGCTTGGCGGCCACGTCGGGCTCCCGGGTCAGCGCTTCCCCGATCAACACCGCGTCGACCCCAAGCTCTCCCAAATAGAGGATGTCTTCTCGCGAAGAAATTCCGCTCTCGCTCACGACCGTGACGTGATCGGGTATGTACGGGATTAACCGCGCGGTCACATCCAGGCTCGTGTGAAAGGTGGCAAGGTCGCGGTTGTTGATGCCGATCAAGCTCGCGCCCAACGCGAGCGCCGTCTCCAACTCGCGTTCCGTATGCACCTCAATGAGGCTATCCAAGCCCAGCGCCGCGCTGGTCTTGTAGAGCCGCTCGAGCCGCTCCGGCTCCAAGGCAGCGACGATCAGCAACACGGCGTCGGCCCCGTGGACCTTGGCTTCGTAGAGCTGGTATTCGTCGATGATAAACTCTTTACGCAGCAAAGGCAGCGCGACCGCCCGGCGGACGGCGGCAAGGTGCTCAAGGCTTCCTTGAAAGAAGCGCTCGTCGGTCAGCACGCTGATCGCCGCCGCCCCTTCCTGGGCGTAAATCGTCGCCAGCTCCACCGGGTCGAAATCGGGGCGGATCAGCCCTTTGGAGGGAGACGCCTTTTTGATCTCGGCGATGATGGCGACCTGCTCTTCCCTTCGCAGTGCCTCGGAAAAACGAGGGCGGCTCGGAGCCCCGCTCGAAAGCGCGCGAGCTTGCTCCTCCAGCTCGTTCAAGGGTATACGCTTCTTGGCTTCCTCGATTTCGTTGCGTTTGTGGGCAAGGATTGTGTCGAGAATTGTCATGCTGCTTGGCTCCGCGTAAATTCGATCAAAGCTTGCAACTTCGCATAGGCCCTGCCGTCGTCGATCGCTTCAGCGGCCACGGCCACCCCTTCGCGGAGGTTTTGCGCGCGTCCGGCGACGACCAGCGCCGCGGCCGCGTTGAGCAGGACCACGTCACGCTTGGGGCCCCGCTGGCCCTGAAGGACGCTTCGCACGATCTCGGCATTTTCCTGCGCGTCGCCGCCCCGGATGGCCTCCGGCGCCGCCGGCTTGAGCCCCGCGTCCTCCGGCCGCAGGCGGAAGGTGGTCACTTCCCCATCTTTGAGGTGTGATACCTGGGTCTCGCCGGAGATCGAGATTTCGTCCAAGCGCTCAAGGCCGTGGACCACGTACGCCTCGCGCACGCCCAACCTGCCGAGGACATGCGCGATCGGTTCGGTCAAGCCCGGGTCATAGACGCCGACCACCTGGGCCTGGGCCGAAGCGGGATTGGTCAGCGGCCCCAGCACGTTAAAGACGGAACGGATGCCCAGTTCCCGGCGGGGGCCGATGGCATGCCTCATGCTCTCGTGAAAGCGGGGGGCAAAGAGAAACCCGATGCCCACTTCTTCGATGCACTGCTGGACGGCCCGGGGCTCAAGATCGATGCGGACGCCTAAAGCCTCGAGCACGTCGGCGCTCCCGCACCGGCTGGAGACGGAGCGGTTGCCGTGTTTGGCGACCGCCGCGCCCGCCGCCGCGACGACAAAGGCTGCGGCCGTCGAGATGTTAAAGGTGTTGGCGCCATCGCCCCCGGTGCCGCACGTGTCGACCAAGGGAGCCGCCGCCGGTTGGATACGATACGCCTTTTCCCGCATCACCCTGGCGCAGCCGGTGATCTCGTCGACCGTCTCCCCTTTGATCCTCAGCGCGGTGATAAAGGCGCCGATCTGAGCGGGCGTCGCTTCACCCTCCATGATCACCTGCATCGCGGCGGCGGCCTCGTCCTCGGTGAGGTGAAAGCCTTCGACCACTTTTTGAATCGCTTGTTGGATCATGACGCTCCCTCCTCAAATTGGGTCCCTTCGCGTGAAAAGGCACGCTGTTACGCAGGCCTGGCCGCCCCCACCACCCGGCGGAAGAAGTTGGCCAAGAGCCTGTGGCCGACGGGAGTCAGGATCGACTCGGGATGAAACTGCACGCCTTCGACGTCCAACAAGCGATGGCGCACCCCCATGATCTCCCCCTCCTCCGTGCGAGCCGTTACCTCAAGGATCGGCGGCAGCGTCTTGGGGTCGAGCACTTTGGCGTGGTAGCACGTGGCGGTAAAAGGCGACGGAATTCCCTCGTAGAGCGCGCTGCCGTCGTGGTGCACCTCAGCGGTCTTGCCGTGCATCACCTTTGATGCCGGCATCACGCGAGCTCCATAAACGGCGCCGACGCAGTGATGGCCCAAAGAGACGCCAAGGATAGGGATCCGCCCGGCGTAGGCTGCGATGATGTCGCACGAGACCCCGGCCCGGGACGGCGACCCGGGCCCCGGCGAGATGATGATCCCCTTCGGCCTTAACCCTTCGACCTCCCGAGGCGTGATCTCGTCGTTGCGGCGGACGATGAGCTCTGCGCCCATCGATCCAAACGCTTGGACCAGGTTGTACGTGAAGGAATCGTAATTGTCGATCACCAAGATCATCGGGAGGCCCCCTCCTCGGCCATGGCGATCGCCCTAAACATGGCTTTCGCCTTGTTGACCGTCTCCTCGTACTCTCTCGACGGATCCGAATCGGCGACGATCCCCGCGCCCGCCTGGATGTAGGCGACGCCCTCTTTGACGAACACGGTGCGGATCGTGATGCACATGTCCATGTTGCCGGTGTAACCGAAGTAGCCCACGGATCCCGAATAGGGGCCGCGCCGGCACGGCTCGAGCTCGTCGATGATCTCCATCGCCCGCACCTTGGGCGCTCCCGAAACGGTGCCCGCGGGAAACGTCGCCCGCAGCAGGTCAAAGCAGTCCCGCTCAGGCGCCAGGCGGCCCGTGACGTTGGAGACGATGTGCATGACGTGTGAGTACTTCTCCACGACCATCCTCTCGTCGACGCCAATGGTGCCGTACTCGCAGACTCGCCCCAAGTCGTTCCTGGCCAGGTCCACCAGCATCACGTGCTCGGCCACTTCCTTTTCGTCAGCCAAGAGCTCCTCGACGAGGGCCTCATCCTCTTGCGGCGTGAGGCCTCGGGGCCGGGTGCCGGCAATGGGCCGGATCCTGGCCATACCATCTTCGAGCTGCACCATCACTTCAGGGCTCGAACCGGCCAGCGCAAAGTCGGGAAAGTCCAGGTAAAACATGTACGGAGAGGGGTTGATGGCCCGCAAAGAACGGTAGATGTCGATGGGTGTAGCGTGGGTCTCGACGCTGAAACGCTGGGAAAGGACTACTTGCAAGATCTCGCCCGATCGGATGTACTCCCTCCCGGAGGCGACCATCGCTTCAAACTGGCTCCGCTCCATGTTGGAAGAGAGCCGCGCCCGCGGCGCCGCCTCCTCCCCCCGCGGCTGAAGCGCCATGACGGCAGGGAAAGCGTCGCTCGAGGGGGCGGAGAGGCGCTCCACGACGTGGCCGATCCGCCCGAGAGCGTCGTCGTAGGCTTCGTCAGGATCTTTCCCATCGACCCTGGTACTCGCCACAATTTTGAGGGTCCGCTGGGCGTGGTCAAAGATGAGCACGGTGTCACTAAAGATGAAGTAGGCTTCGGGAAGGCCGAGTGGATCGGGATGACGGTCGGGAAGTCTTTCGAAATGCCGGACCATGTCGTAGCTGAGGTAGCCGACAGCCCCCCCGTAAAACTTGGGAAGGCCGGGCACCTCCGCGGGGCGGCACTCGTTTAAGAGGTCTCGCAACGCATCGAGGGGATCGGAGACCTCAAAGTGCTCGAACTCAAACTGGCGGGCCGGTCCCCTTCGGGCTGGGCGCCCGATCGAGACGCTCTTTCCGCGGCTTTTAAAGACGAGGGAGGCGGTGTTGCCGACAAACGAGTACCTGCCGAGGCGTTCGCCTCGTTCGACGCTTTCGAGAATAAAGCGGTAGGGGCTCTCGCCCAATTTGAGCAGGGCGGAAACCGGCGTCTCGGTGTCAGCAATCACCTCAGTGTAGACCGGGATGAGCGTCGCATGTTGCGCGAGGCGGTGAAACTCTTGACGTGAGGGAAAAACAGCGTGCGAGGGGGGAAGGATACGAGCGGCTTGTGTCTCCATGGGAGCTCTCCTCTCGAGCCCCAAACAGAGCACCGCTTCAAGAACGCTGGATCCCCGCGTGATCCTTTGAGAATCCGGTATGGTCCGCTGGTCGCGGTTCAAGAAGGCTCGGCTCTGCTCGGGCTAATCTCAGCTCTCGCCGCTCCCTGGCTTTCGTGCCGGGGGCGGCCCTCAGCTCAAAACTTGGTGTGATTATACCCCGATCGGTTACGGCGTGTCAACGCTGGAAATGCCCGCGCTGGGAAATTCTTCTCCCCCGCTGTCATCGGAGCTGTCCGCTCTGGTCCCGCAGACCACGCACGCCCCGCGCTCCCACGTCAGGCGGCGCATCTCCAAAGGGGCGTAGGCGAGGCCTTCGGCAAACCCTTCCCGTTTTCCCCGCCTCCTCCCTCCGGCAAAGCCGATGAAAAAGGCGAGGAAACAGGCCGTGACCAAAAGCCCAGTCCCGTTCCAAAAGGATTGGCTCAACTTTCCCACCCCCGATGGGGGGCCGCCGGCCTCAGCAGCCTCGAGATGGTCCAAAGCACGACGGGAATCGACACAAAGACCATGACCGTCTCCAGCGGGCGCAAGACAGCAGCGACGAGCAAGGCGCCAAGCCCCAAAAGGCGCGTTTCGACGATGCCAAACCGGCGGGCGAGGTTAGGATTGCCGCTCATCCGGTCGGGCGCCAAGTCCCACAGGTCGTCGATGGCCTGCACGGCCAGCATCACCGCCGCGCCCCAGAGCATGACATGCCACGGGAGAAAGAGAAAGCCAGCCGCAAGGGCGAAGAGTGCCTCCTGATAACCGTAGAGGCCCGAAGGCAGCTGTCGCTCCAGGTCCCCGGCCATGCCGGCGGCGTAGGCGCCGAGAAACAGTGAGCACGCAACAGCCGGGTGGATGAGCGCCGCCAAGCCAAACAGGAGCAGCGAATAAGGCAGGGTCGCCTCGCCCAAGCGAACGGCGAGGCTCTGTTCACCTTGAAAGACATCGTAGCGGAGGTCGAGAAAGTCGTCCATCATCTTAATGACCCAGCCGCACAGAAAGATCGCCGCCGCGCTCCGCGCCACAAGGGAGAGCGTCATCGGGTCATATCCAGCGCCAGACAAACCGCTTCACCTCTTTAAACCCGCGGCGGTGGAGAGCGGAGATGGGAATGATCACGTGACCGGAAAACTCCTGGCGGATCTTTTCGACTCCTACGTCGGCGTTGGGCAGGTCCACCTTGTTGGCCAAGATCGCGTAGGCGTCCCGCATCTGGGCAAACTGTGCCACCTGGTAGTCGACATCGCCGACCGCCTGAAGGACGCCCCGCTCCCCCGCTTTGGCCGCGTCGACCAAGTGCAAGATCAGGTCGGCGTCCCGCACCGCCGCCAGGGTTTGCGCCATCGCCTTGCGCACCTTGACGTCTCCGTGGATGCCCTCGATCAGCCCGCTGGTGTCGACGACGTCAAAGCGCTTCACTCCCTTCCCCACGGGAAGCTCGAGCCGGATCGACTGCAGGCAACGGGTCTGATGGGGCTCTTGGGAGGAGAGCTGCCGGATCGCCTGGTCGACGGAAAGCGTTTCCGTCCGCTTTTCGCCGCCGGGCTCTTCAAAGGTGATCTCGAGCCGGTCAGCCCCCAGGTACGCCGCGAACTGCAGCACAAAGAGGGTCTTGCCCACGTTGGTCTTGCCGATGACGATGCACCGCTTCACCTCGCGACCGACACCTCCTCAATGTCGGCCTCGGTGATTAACATCAGGTCGTTTCTGGAGATCTGAGGGCGGCGGACCAGGCGGACCGCCTGGCGCCGGATGGCGCGTTCGATGATGTTTCGGACCATGCGGGCGTTGCCAAGATGGGGATCACCGGAACGGAGCCGCTGCTCAAGCATGTCGTGCAAGCGGCGGCGCGCGCCTTCGGTCAGCCGGTACTCCCGCTGCTTGAGCATCAAATCGGCGATCTGGATGAGCTCCGCTGTCTTGTAATCGGGAAAATCGATCTGGATCGGAAATCGGGAGCGAAGGCCGGGGTTGGTCTGCAAAAAGAGCTCCATCTCCCGGCGGTACCCGGCGAGGATCAACACCAGTTGGTCCTTTTTGTCCTCCATGGCTTTGACCAAGGTGTCGATGGCCTCTTTGCCAAAATCCTTCTCGCCGCCCCGGGCCAGCGAATACGCCTCGTCGATGAAGAGGATGCCGCCTAGAGCCTGGCGGATCTGCTCCCGGGTCTTTTGGGCGGTGTGCCCGATGTACTCGCCCACCAGATCGGCCCGCTCGCATTCGACGAGATGCCCCTTGGGCAAGACGCCCATGGCTTCAAACATCCTGCCAAAAATGCGGGCGACGGTCGTCTTGCCTGTGCCTGGATTGCCCTTAAAAATCATATGGAGGGCCATCGGCTCCGTCGCCAACCGCGCCTTGGATCGCCGCTGCTGGATCTCGACAAAAGCTTGCACTTCCCGTACCAGCTCTTTGACGCTTTCCAAGCCGATGAGAGCGTCGAGGTCCGCCAGGGCTTGTTGCAAACGCTGTCTCCTTGCCTCTTCGGGATCCTGCTCTCGCGGGCTTTCCCGGACAGCGACGCGAAGGTGACTCGGCGCGCGGCGATCCTGGTCGAGGCTACGAAAGATGGCAAAGGCCTCGGCCGGGGAGAGTCTCCCCTGTTCGAGCCAGTCCAAGACCTCGTCGGCGGTGCGGGGAGGCTGAACGGCTTCCGCCATCCGCGACACACCTACTTTCCCGTTGGCTGCTCAAGATGGCACAGGTTATATATACTCCTTTAGCCCCAAGGAGTTGTTGACATGGAGGGCGAGCGCGAGGGAAGGCTCGTGAGGGATGCGAGAAGGCAGCGGATCGCCTAGTTGCGGCAATCTTTGCAATACCCGTAGAGTTCAAAAGCGTGGTTGGTCACGGTAAACTCGTCCGCGTGCTGGGCGCACAGCTGGTCAAGGTCTACGGGACAGGCCGGCAGGCAGATCGCATCACCGCAGCCCAAACAGACCAGGTGGTGGTGGTGCTCCCCTTCTTTCTGCAGCTCAAAACGGGCGCTCTCCCGGCTTTGGAGGTTGATCTGGCTGACCAGGCCGGCTTCCCGCAACAACTCGAGATTGCGATAGACGGTGTCCAAGCTGACGTGGGGAAAGACGGCTTTCACCTTTTCGTGCAGCGTCCGGGCCGTGAGGGGCTCGTCGCTCTCCCAAAGGATCTCGACGATGCGCTCTCGCTGCGGCGTGCGCCGGTATCCCTTGTCCTTGAGTTGCCGGAGAATGCTTTCGACCGAAGGCAACGGGCTCACCTCGTCTGTTAAGAGAAGATGGGCTCTTAAGTAATAATATACCTAAATAATATCACGAAAGCTAGTCAAAAGAGAGCTGTAGCGCCCTCTTCGCCATTGGTCGAAGGCCTGTACCCACGGCTGTTGACACTCCGGCCATAAATAGGTATATTCTTATTAACGATTATCACCGAAAGAGAAATTCCTCTGAAGGAGTGGTCGCGGTGGGCACGTTGTCGCGCTGGCGCCGGTGGTGGACCGCTTTGTTGTTTGCGCTCGTGGTGAGCGGGAGAAGTATCGCGGCTCCCGTCGAGGCAGCAGCGATTCCGGTGGTCGTCACGATCCACCCCCTCAGCTCCATCGTGAAGGCGGTGGGCGGCCCCCTGGTGCGCGTGGAGACGCTCTTGCCGCCCGGAGCGAGCCCGCACACCTTTGAACCCCGCCCGGCCCACGTACGGGCGGTAGCAGAGGCGCAGCTCGTCGTCGCCGTCGGCGCGGGGCTGGACGATTGGGTGTTGGCCATCGCTCGTTCGGCAAAGGACGCCGGGATCCTCCTGGCGAGCGAGCACGTCATCGCCGCCGGGATGGGCCGGGCCTTTGACGATCACGAGCACGATGACACTCACGGCCACTCCCACGGGGACATCGACCCCCACGTCTGGCTCGACCCGATGGTCGTCAAAGAAGCCATCGCGCCTGCGATCGCCGAGGCTCTCATCCAGGCCCTGCCCGAGCACCGCCGGACCATCGAAAGCCATCTCCAGCGTTTCCAGCAAGAGCTGGACCAGCTCGATGCGTGGATCCGCGAGCGCTTAGCCTCTGTGGGGACGGGCGCCTTTATCAGCTACCACGCCGCTTGGGGATATTTTGCCGACCGGTATGGGTTGGAGCACGCCGCCTCCGTCGCCGGCTTTCCCGGCCAAGAGCCCTCGGCCCGCTGGATCGCCCAGGTGGTCCAGCTCGCCCGGGAGCGCGGCATCAAAGTGGTCTTCGCCGAGCCGCAGCTCAGCCCCAAAGCCGCGGAGACCATCGCCCGCGAGATCCAAGGTCAAGTGCTCCTCTTGGATCCCCTGGGCGGCCACGGCCTTGCCGGTCGGGAAAACTACATCGACTTAATGCGGTATAATACCGAGATGTTGGTCCAAGCCTTTGCCTTGACCCAATGAGAAAGGCGGTATGCCTGTGGCGTCGCAAACCGTTGCCAACGCCGTTGAAGTGCGGGATTTGACCGTCTGGCTCAACGGCCAGACCGTCCTCGAAGAGGTCACTTTTGACATACCCACGGGGGCTTTTGCTGGCATCGTCGGTCCCAATGGAGCCGGCAAGACCACCCTCCTCAAGGTGTTGCTAGGCCTGGTCCGGACCTATGAGGGGAGCATCTTGGTCTTTGGCACCCCGCCCGCTCGCTTGGGAGCTCAGCGCCACAAAATCGGCTACGTGCCGCAGCGCCCCAACTTTGACCGCAGTTTTCCCGCCAGGGTGCTCGATGTCGTCATGATGGGCCGGGTGTCGTGCCGGGGACTTGGACGCCGGTTTACCCCGGCCGACCGGGAGGCCGCACTGGAGAGCCTGGCCATGGTGGGAGCTCTTGAGCTCAAGGACCGGCCCATCGGCGAGCTCAGCGGCGGCCAGCAGCAGCGGGTGTTTCTCGCCCGGGCGCTTTGCAGCCACACCCAGCTCCTCCTTCTGGATGAGCCCAATACCGGCTTGGATCTGCCGTCTCAAAACCAGTTTTACGAGCTGCTGGACACCTTGAGAAGGGAAAACAGCTTGACGATCATGGTCGTCTCCCACGACCTTGCGATGGTGAGCCGCTACGCCGACCGCATCCTGTGCATCAACAAACGCGTGCACGTGCACGGCAGCCCGTCCGAAGTACTGGAGAGCCCGCTGCTTGACCAGGTGTACGGCTGCGAATTTGAACAGATCGCCTCCCGAGGCGTCGTGATTGCGGGGGGATCCCATTGATCGAAATGCTCAGCTTTAGCTTCATGCAACGAGCGCTCATCGCCGCCGTGATCGTCGGCGTCCTCTGCTCGGTCTTGGCCTTTTTCGTCGTCCTCAAGAAACTCTCGTTTGTGGGGGTGGGCGTCTCCCACTCGGCCCTGGGAGGCGTCGCCCTCGGCGTCATCGCAGGGGTGGATCCGGTCATCACCGGCGGGTTCTTTGCCACGGCGGTCGCATGGCTCATCGGTTGGGTGAGCCGCAAAGGGCACATGAGCGAGGACACGGTCATCGGCACGTTCTTTTCGGCCTCGATGGCCCTGGGCGTGGTCTTGCTGGGCCTTGCCCGCTCGTACACCGCCGATCTGATGAGCTACCTGTTTGGCAACATCCTGGCCATCACTGAGACAGACCTGTGGCTCTTGGGCGGTCTCACCGTCCTCGTGCTCCTCTTTGTCTCTCTCTTTTTCAAGGAGCTCCTCACGATGACCTTTGACGAAGAGCTGGCCCAGGCCGACGGCTTGCCCGTAGGGCCCCTTTACTTCGGCTTGCTGACGGCCATTGCCTTGACGGTGGTCGTCACAGTAAAGGCGGTGGGCTTGGTGCTCAGCTCGGCCCTCCTGGTCATCCCGGCGGCCACCGGTTTTGAGCTCGCCAAGGATTTTCGCCGCATGCTGGCTATCAGCGTCGCGACGGGCGTGATCGGGTCGGTGGCGGGACTCGTCGTCTCATTTTACCTCGACGTCGCCTCCGGCGCGACCATCGTCCTGGGCCTCTCGTTGATCTTTTTGATGGCCTACACCTTGTCTCCGAGGAAGCCTTGGGTCGCACGCGTCCTCGCCAAGCGCCGGGAAAAAAGCGCCTCACCCACTTTGTAGGGTGAGGCGCTTCCTCTAGCGCCACTGCAAGCCCGCGATGCCTTCAAGGTAGATGGGCCGCAGCCGGTGAAATTCGGCGACCGGCGCCTCAAAGGTGGCGATGTACAACTGGTCGCCGAGAGCCGTGATCACGTTGAAGACCTGGGTAAAGGCCCCGCTCTCCGGATCTTGAAACGAAGCCTCGATCAAGAAAGAACGGTGGCGGCCCAGCTGGATCTCGCCCGCCTGCAGCAGGCGGAACGGCCCCCCCGAAAGCTCGGCGACGTAACTTCGCAGCCACAGCTCGTAGAGGTCTTCCAGCTCCTCCGGGGAGACTGCTTGCTGCAGAGAAAACTTGAGCAGCGAAATGCCCGTCTCGTAGCGCGCCCCTACGGCCGATTCTTCCTTGCTGATGACCACCTGCGGCAGCGCTCCTTCGATGGTGCGCACATGCCAGTCGCTGGGCGCCGGCAAGCGGGCCAAGAGTGTCGTGCGCGTCTCGAGGGCGTGGTCCGCCTGCGGCGCTTTGGGCTGTACACCCGCGAGCACCGGCGCCACTGCGGCCTCATACGCCGCCCCTTCTACCTCGTCGTACCCCACCGTCACCTCGTACAGGTACCCCTCGGCACGAAAGAGCGCGACATGGCTCACGGTGCTTCCTTGCCGCATGACCACCTTGACCGCGGGCACGCTGCCGATCACAAGCTCCCCACGTTCCAGCACTTCCAACTCAAGCCCCTCGGCTTGCGCTCGCTCGGACAGCTCCTTCACCATGGCATCGGCGACTTCGGAAAGGGGTAAACCCTGTAGCAAGGGATCCAGCGCGTCGATCTTGACGTGGATGACGGCCGGGGTTTCAAGTCCCCCTTCCAAAGTGGCGAGATCCCCAGAGAGGGGCGTTGGCGTCGCGATCAAGATCCGCTCCGCGACCCAGGCCACTTCCGTGCGGTGCCAGCCCCTTGGCACGGGGAGTGCGATCTGCGGATCGGACCACACGTCCCACTGGAGGGACGCGGCTTGGGCTTGAGACGAAACGAAAACGAACAGGAACACCGCGAGCGCGGCGCTGCTCCAACGGGCGGGCGCGCCGCCCAGGCGTTGTGTTCGCGCTGTGAAATGTAGCACAGGTTTTCCTCCTCACCTCATCGGCGTGAACGTGCGCGTTTTCCGACCGTGTGCCTAGAGATTTCCTTGTGAGGTGGCCATGACCTGCCAGGAAGTGCGGGAAAGACCCAACGCGGGTTGCTGCGTGGGACGCAACTCCAAGGCGCAGCGGTTGCTAGCGTAGGCTCTCAGCGAGCTGGACCAGCCGGTCGACGCCCCAGCGATCGCCGACGTCAAACAAGACGAAACGCCAATCGCCGTCATCCCAAGAGAGCCGGGCGAAGTCCCCATCGCGTTCGATTCCTAGTCCCGGGCGCCCGTTGATCGAAACCGCCACGACCCGGATCCGTCCCTCGACATCGGGCGGCACGCGCAGGGTCCAGACGCCCGGGGAGCTTTCGCTCGCCCTCTGAGAAAGAAACAGTGCGTCGCCGATTTGGGTGATAAACGATCCATCGGGGGTTCTGCGGGTTTCAACGAAGACCCCATCACCCACTAGGGAGCGGTCGATCGCCTTGACGCCCATGGAGCGGAAGCGCTCCGGGCTCACCACTTCAGTGGGCGGAAACGGACCGAGGTGCGACTGCTCATGGCCCGCCGGGGAAAGATCGATCACCGCCTCTTGCACGGGTCGCGACGAGCGAGACGAGGCGACCCCATTGTCAGCGGGGGCTTTACTACATCCGCCCGCTATCGACGCCACGACGCCAAGGAGGACCAAGCCGACGAGCAGAGCGACAAGGCGCATGGTGCCACCCCCTCGCTCCCACCCTACTCGGTCCCGGGATCATCTAGTCTTATGACGGCTCATCTCGACGGCCAAATGGATGGCGTCAACCATGCTCTGCCAACTCGCAACGCCCTTCCCGGCGATGTCAAACGCCACGCCGTGGTCGACCGACGTGCGGATGATGGGAAGGCCTAAGGTGACGTTGACTCCGCTTACCACCGTCTTGGCCCCGCGGCCTTCATGCGCCTTAAATCCTAGGAGCTTCACCGGGATGTGCCCTTGATCGTGGTACATCGCGACCACCGCGTCGTACTCGCCGGCCAGCGCTCTTACGAAGACCGTGTCCGCAGGCACCGGTCCTGCCACATGGAGGCCGTCCCGCTGGGCTCTCCGGACGGCCGGCAAGATCTCGTCACGATCTTCAAGGCCAAAGAGGCCGCCCTCGCCGCTGTGGGGGTTGAGTCCCGCGACGGCGATCCGGGGCGCCGAGATGCCCATGGCGGCCAGGCCGTCGTGGGTCAGGCGAATCACCGTATACACCCGCTCGCAGGTGATGCGCTGCGGCACCTCTTTGAGGGCGATGTGCGTCGTGACGTGGGAGACGCGCAGTCCGCCTGCCACCAGCATCATGGCGTAATCTTTCACGCCGGTAAGCTGCGCCAGCATCTCGGTGTGGCCTGGTGCGCCGACGCCGGCCAAGTGGATCGCTTCTTTGTGAATCGGCCCGGTGACGATCGCCTCCGCTTTTCCGCCCAACGCGAGCCGGACAGCTGTTTCAATGTACTCGGCCGCGGCCTTTCCGCAAATCGGCGAAATTTGGCCTACGACAAATTCTCCCGGCCGGCAATTGGCTAGATCGATGACATCGATCACCGGCTCCGCGGGATTGTACGGCAGAGACGGGTTCGTTGCGCCCTCGGCCGGAACCGGCCGGAACGAGCACGCGATGCCCAAAGCTTGCGAAACGTTCTCCAAAACCGCGAGCGAGCCGACGATCGCCGGCCGGCAGCGGGAGCGCACCTGCACTTCAAGGGCTGCTTGGAGCGCGATCTCCGGCCCGATGCCGGCGGGATCACCCATTGTGATCGCGATCGTAGGAAAAGCCTCCAAGAAAACGCCTCCTCGCTCTCCAATGCTCGGTCGCTCTGGCGAAAAGCGCCGGCGAATGATATGTTGGTGGTGTCGACGCACGCTCTAGGACCCGGCGCGACGCCGCAATGATCACGGTACAACGCCTGGAGGATGGTCCCGATCCGTGTCCCTGGCACGAGCGCTCTCCCGCTTTACCCGCTTTTCGCTGGGTCTTGAAACGCCTCTTGAACGGCGCAACATGCTCAACGCCACGATTGAGGGAAGCCTCGTCGTCGCGGGCGTTCAGATCGTCGTCGCGTTTGTCGGCGTGTACCTGCTCGCGCTGGGAGGCGATGCGACGCAGCTCAGCCTCGTCAACTCCCTCCCTTTCCTCTTTAACGCCCTCTCGTTGATCATCGTCACCCAGAGCCGGGGCACCCCCCGTCAAATCCTTGGGTACGCCGTGCGAGCAGGCGTCGCCCACCGGTTGGTGTTGGCCCTTTTGCCCCTAGCCCCCTTCTGGGGAATGTGGGCGCCGTGGTGGGTGATCATCGTCTACAGCCTGGCGTCCGCGGCCCTGATGCTCTCCTCGGCCTACTGGACGGCGACCGTGAGCGACATGTTCCCCGCGCATATCCGTGGGCGGGTCTTTGGCGTCCGGCAGATGTTTACGGGCCTTTCAGCCTTTGTGGCCACCTCGTTGGCTGGGAAACTCCTCGATCTCATCGCCTTTCCCTACAACTACGCGGCCGCCTTTGGAGCCGCGGTCGCCGTGGCGGGATGGGGCACGTTTTTTCTGACGCGTCTCGTCCCAGCCGGCGAAGCGGACAAAGAGGAGGCGGCCCCACCCTCGTTGCGGGAGTTTGTGGGCACTGAGGCGAGCCGGGCGCTGTGGAAAGTGGCGGTGCCCGTCGGCGTGTTTAACATCGGCTTTTTCATGCTCAACCCGGTGATCAACCTCTATTTCGTCGAGGTGCTGGAGCTCAGCAACGCCCAGATCGGCTTGTTGTCGGCGGTGTTTGTCATCGCTCAAACCATCGGCTCATGGCTCTGGGGGGCTCTTGCCGACCGGCACGGCAACCACACGGTGACCATCGCAGCGACGCTGGGTCTTGCCGTCCAGGCGATCGGCTATTGGCTCTCGCCGTCGCTGTACTATTTGATCTTCGTGCAAGCGGTCGGCGGTTTTTGTTTCGCCGGCTTTTTGCTCGCCACCTTTAACACCGTCATCGGCATCGGAGATCGCCAGCAAAAGACCCTGGTCGTCTCGAGTTACCACTTCATCGGAAACATGGCTAGTTTTCTCGCTCCCTTTCTCGGGACTTGGGCCTACACCGGCCCGGGGCTGGTGGCAGCCTTTCTGCTGGCGGGGCTTTTGCGCGCCGTCAGCGCCGCATTGCTCCTTCAAGGCAGGCCAGCCCGCCGGCAAGGAGTTCCTGGAGAGCATCACCGCGGCATCGCGACGGGCCGGCGCGCCCCGCGCGGGCCGGGTTTTGGCCGAGCGGAACGGGTTCGCTTTCTTTCGCTCAAAATCCTTGGTACAATGGCATTTAGGAGCGTTTCTTCCAACACCCGCGAAAGAAGGCCTGAATTCCGTTGCCATACTATCGGAGGAACCTGATCGTTCTTTGGCTGACGACCTTTTTGGCGTCTGCCAGCTGGACGCAGGTCGTCCCCTTTCTTCCTCTCTACCTTCAAGAACTGGGAGTTCCGGCGGAAAACCTAGCCCAGTGGTCCGGCGCGGTCTTTTCGGTACAGTTTGCCGCGGGCATCTTGATGGCCCCTATCTGGGGCAAGATCGCCGACACAAAAGGCCGCAAGCTGATGACGATCCGAGCAGGCCTTTGTTTGAGCGCGATCTATTTCTTGACCGGTGCTGCCACGTCGCCTTGGCACGTGTTGGTCCTCCGCTTTCTCAACGGGGCTTTGACAGGATTCATCCCGAGCTCAATGTCGCTGGTAGCGACCAACACGCCGCAACATCTTGCCGCCCGGTACGTCGCGTACATGCAGATCGCCTCCGCGGCAGGCAACGTGGCCGGGCCCGTGATCGGAGGCGTCCTCGCCTCGCTCGTCGGCATCCGGGGAGCGCTTAACCTCTCGGGCGCCAACGTGCTGTTTTCGACGATCCTCGTCATCTTGATCGTCCAAGAGCGCCACAAGGTCAGCGGCGCCGCGCGCTCGACAATTCTCGAAGACTTCGCCACTGCGGTGAAGAGCCCGGCCCTCGTGAGGGTGGTTTGGATTACGGTCCTCGCCATGATCGGTTCGGTCTCGATTCAGCCGATCTTGGTCGTCTACTTGAGCGAGCTGGTGGGCGATCCCGAACGAGCGACCACGGTCAGCGGCATCATCTTTGCCCTACCAGGCCTGGCCCTCATGCTCACCGCCAACCTTTGGGTGCAGCAGGGGCAAAAACGAGGTTACGGCAAGGTGGTGCAAACGGCCCTGCTCAGCGCCGGGATCCTGGGCGTCGCCCTAGCCCTTTCCCGGTCGCTCGTCGCGTTTGGCTTCTTCTTTTTCCTTCAGGGCGCGTGCCTCGCAGGGCTTCGCCCAGTCTCTTCGGCCATCATCGCCGACGAGGTCGAAGAAGAGTTTCGCGGCCGTGCCTTTGGGATCCAGCAAGCAGCCAACACCATCGGCGGCCTGACGGGCCCGATGATCGCGGGCTTCGTCAGCTCCCGCTGGGGCGCCCCGGCGGTCTTTGCGGTGATCGGGGGCTTTCTTGCGCTGGGAGCGCTGTACGTGCGGCTGCAGGAGCAAGCGGCAAAGCAGCGGAGGGAAGTGACTGCGGGTGGAAAAGAACGCAAAACATCCGCGTGAGACGCTGAAGGCGATCATCGCCGAGGACAAGCCCCAGTACGTCAAAGAGCTCTTTGACACGATCGCCGAAGACTACGACCGGATGAACTGGATCATGACCGGCGGCCTGCTCGCGCTGTGGCACCGCGCGTTTTTACGGCAGACCCGCCTCGCCCCCGGGGAGACCGCGCTGGATGTCTGCTGCGGCACGGGCGACCTCACGTTT
>PKEU01000174.1 GCA_002919195.1 bacterium | reverse complement strand
TTAGGCTTGGGCGAGGATGCGGATTTGAGCCGCGCCGCCCGGCGGCGGGAATCGAGGCGCCGCTGGGGCCGATATAAGTAGAGGAGCGATTGGCCGTGGCCGACTGCACGCAGTATTACCGTAAAGTGATTGACGCGCTGATAGCGCGCGGGATCGATCATCCGTCCGAGACCTTTTGGGCGGGCGTCTTTGTGGGCATCTGCGAGCAGGTGATGATGAAGGTCAAACCCGCCGGCATGATCGGCTCGGAGATGCCCCGGTGCGAAGAGATCACCCAGATCGTCGCAGACATCTATAACCTCCACCGCGTCCGCCTGGAAAAGCCGGGCGACGAGCGGTTTGAAATCTGGGTGTGCCGCCGCGACGACATCGCGACCATGGAAGAGCTGGAAAAGCTGCAAGAGCCCGGCATGTCCTGGGGCGAGTACCATCGCCTCCGGGGCAAGCTCTGCGGTTACTCGGACGAATTGATCCGCGCCTACACCGAAGGGACCTGGCCGTGATGCTTGGGGAAAGGGCCCGTCATCTCCTTGGACGTCGCCGCCTCCGTTTCCCGCGTGGGCGCGGAAAGCGGGCCGCGCCGGCGAGCGGCATAGGCGCGCCCACCGGAGCGGCGCATCACCCCTTCCCTCCCGCGATGTAGATCACGTTGCTCCGAAAGCTTTCCCGTCCGTCACTGGTCACGGCCGTGACCGCCGCCCAGGCGCCATCTTTGACGTCTTTGGCCGTCGTCTCCCATGCCCGCTCGGATGCGGGCACCTCGTCCACCAGCGAAAAGGCGCCGAATTCATCGTGTTTCAGGTAGATTCGGTAGCCGCTCACCGAGGGATCCGCGGCGGGGAGCCAGGTCAGCCGGCCTCCTGTTTCCGTGGTTTCCAGGCGCAGTTCCGAAGGAGGGGGCGGCATCTGGGAGAGGCCCATCTCGATGTGAGCGGCGCCGGAGCGGGCTTGCCAGCGCACCTTGACCGTTTTGCCCGGGTAGATCCTCACGCTCTCCCACGGGCTGCGATAGAGACGGTCCTGGGCGTATTGGGTCGCCCCGTAAAGCTCGATCTGATAATCGTAGTCTCCGGGCCGGAGCGCCTTGGTGCCGCGAAAGAGCATCGGGTCGAGCTCGTCGGGGTAGAGGGTGGCCGTTTGGTTGTTGTGGAAGTTGATCCGGGCCCGTTGGACCTCGTGAGCCTCGGAAAAGCCCGAGATGTCGGCCTCGATCTCCAGCATCCCGTCGTTGGGCTCTGCCTGGAGGCGGAGGGTTGTGGTCTCATCGGGACGGATCCGCACGACGGCGGAGGCCCTGTGGGTGACGTCGCCGTCTTGGTCGTAGATGTCCAGTGTCACGTTCCAGTCGCCGACGGGAAGATTGTCGACGTGTCCGGTGACCTCCCCGTCGGTCACTTCGAGCAACAGCTCCCGGGTGAGATTTCCCTGGGTCAAGCGCAGTTTCGCGCCGGAGAAGGTCCCACCCTCCAAGGCTGAAAGCGGCGTCGCAAGGTACATGGCCCCGGTTTGACCGTTCGCGGTCCAACGGCCGCTTTGGAGGGAGGGAGGATGAATGCAACCTCCAGCCAGGGCCACAAGGAGTAAGGGAAGCCAGACCAGCCGCGGGGAAAGGCGACGCGGCCCTGCCTTGAGCGCTTTGCCAAGGACTGCCAGGGGCATCGGCCAACGCACGGGAAATGCTCCTTTCGCCACCTCGGGGCCGGCCGGGGTTTGCGCTGGGGCTGGGTGGTCTTCATCGTAACGCGCCCAAGCCGCGCTTTGCAAGCGCCGGAAAAACGCATGAAGCTGCGGCGGATGGGGTGCTCCGGGGGCGAAGGAGGAAGCTTTTCTCCTTCAGGCGCATCTGTTTGATGACGCATCCGTGTGGGAAAATCGATGCGGAGGGATCGCCAGGTGCGACGATGGACGGTTGAGCTCTTTGAAAAGCGGGCCTTTCGTCCCCTCTACCAATGGCGCCTCAAACGGCAGCAGGATCCGGCCCGGGCCAAAGCTCTCTCCCAAGAGGTGCAGGGATTGGATACCTTGTGGCGCGTCGCGACGTACGTCGAAGCCGCGATCGATGAAGCCCTGCCCGGCAGCCTTTGGGAGGTGCCCAGCCCGCCCGAAGCGGTCCTCACAAGCCGCCGGGCCACGCCGTCCGACGCCGCGCACCTGGCCCAGAGCGTCCTGGCCCTCTGTGGGAAAGAATCGCTCCTCCTCACCGTGTACGACGGGCGTTTTCAGGAAAAGCAAGTCGTCTGTGCGGTGGAGGAGGCGGGATCGTGGCACCACATCTCGCTCCAAGGCATGTTTAGCATGTACGACGCGGTGACCGAGATCGCCGACGACCTTCACCCCGGCTGGAGCCTGCTGGTCGCCCGCGACCCCAAGATGCGCATCGTGACATGGAAAAACGCCCCGCCGGGGGCGGGGCAAAAGCCGTGACGCTTGGCACGGTGGATCCGTCAACGATCGCCGCGGCAGTCGGCGCACCGTTGTGTCACGGGGCTGGTTGCAGCAGGATCGGGTCGACGGCGCTCGTCGAGGGTTCGCCGTCGATTTCGACGATCGTGCCCCGACTCACGACGATCCCGGTGCGCTCCCACGGGGCGTAGCCTTCCGCGGTCACTTGGAGCAGGTACGATCCGCCTTTTCGCTCGGGGACCCCGTTGAGCTGAAAACTTCCTGCCGGTCGAAACGTGCCGTCCTCGCCGATCACATCTTCCCGGAGAGCGAGGGTCTCAGCCACCGGCTCGAGGGTGTCGGGGCGGCCGTTGCGATCATCGTCCCGCCAGAGGGTCACGACGACGTCGGTGTGGCGGATGGGCTCGCCGGTCTCGGCATCGAGCACCCGGCCGGTCACCGCTCCCGCGGCCGTCTTGTCAACGACCCGAATCGCCGTAGGATTCATACGGTAGTAGCCGCTGGCCCCCGACTTGACGACAAACTTGCGAACGTTGACGTCGAGGAGGAGATGGACCGCGCCGCCATGGGGCACCACGAAATTGTGATGGATCTTGAGCCCCGACTGCGGACCGCTGGGCACGTCGAGCGGCCAAACCGCGCCGGAGTGATCGACCACGTTGGATCGCTCGACGGTGCTATCGTCGACGTACAGGCGGATCTGGGTGTAGGCGCCGGCGGGGAGCGTAGCTTTGCCTAGCAAGAGGTCCTGGAAGCGAAGGTCGAGGAGGTTGACGGTCAGGCCTTCGGGGTACTCGCGGACCACTTCCCACCGGCCGTCGCGATGAACTTGCACCTTTGTGATGGTCACGTTGACTTCCTTGAGATCGTCGACAGGGGCGTCGGTAAGGTAGAGGCTAAGGGTGCCCGTCCTGGACCCTCCGCCGACGAGGGCGCATCCCGCGGCGATGAGCGCGATCAGGACGAGCAGAAAGAGAGACGAAACGGGGAGCGTGCAACGAGATCTCACGCAATTTGCCTCCTATAAAGGCAGAGATAAAGGCAATGCTTGAGAACGGTTGCGTTCTCCCCGTCAGTATCGCGGACGGCGCCTAGCTTCTTATGTGTCGCCTGTCACATACGTGGCCGCGCAAGGTCTTACCGGCCGAGAATCCACCGGATCTCTTCGCGCATCATATCGGGTGTCCACGGCGGGCTAAAGACGAGGTTGATGTTGGCGTGCTCGACGCCCTCGAGTTGCTCGACAGCCTGCCGCGCTGCGGCGACCATCTGGGGGCCCGCCGGGCAGCCCATGTAGGTCAACGTCATCGTCACGTTGACGGTATCGCCGTCGATTTCGATATCGTAGACCAAACCCAGGTCGACGATGTTAAACCCGAGCTCAGGGTCCATGACCGTCGACAGCGCCTCTCTCACTTGCTCTTCGGTGACCGCCATGGCGACCACTCCCTTCCTTAAACAAAAAACATCGCGGCGCGACTTCGCGAAAAGTCTCAAGGCGCCCTTTGGCTCCTTTCAGCTTATACCAAGCGCCCGGAGGGTTCAAGGGCCGAGGGCGCCTCGGCCATGGGGGCGGGATACAGCCGGTCGACCAGCGTGAGAAACTCGCTCCAGTCCGCGACGCGCAAGCAATCGACCCCGGCGTTGTAGGGGTAGGCCATGGCGACGGGGATGCCGTAGCGAGCGAAGGCCTTGAGGTTGTGGGGGGCGTCGTCCAGGAGCAGGTCGCCGCGGACCAGCTCTTTTCTGTGGGTAAACACCACGTTGTCCCGGGGGAGGAAGGGGAGGTGCTCCCGGATCCACGCCAGCTTGTCGCGATGGCCCTGGCGGGCGGCGGTGACGATCACCACGTCGTGGCCTCGTTCGAGGAGGGCCCGCACGCCGCCGACCGCCCCCGGGATAGGCTCGAGGTCGCGGAAAAAACCCGGTTGCGAGAGGTATTTGTAGATGGCTTTCCCCGCCCGGGCGATCCGGTGAGGCCCCCACTGGTCCAGGGCGTCGACGTCGATCTGGTCGCCGTACTCCTCGTTATAGGCCTTAAACCACTTGGCGATCAAATTGCACAAGACCCCGTCCATGTCGAGCAAAATGCGGGCCACGAGCACCCCTCCAGACACGGTTAATCTGCTTGGGCCCGTCGCAGGTTATACGGGGTGGCAAAGGGGAGAAGGGGTCAAGCGGGGCAAGGCCTTAACTTGACGTTTAGATCGGAAACAATTAGGCTAGGAAGTAGCCGCAATGGGTCTGTTTGCTGGCTTACTCGAGGGAGGTTATTAGCCTTGGCCAAAGAGCTTGAGCTTACTACTGAATATAAATATGGTTTCCGAGACCCCGACCGCGCCGTTTTCCGGACGGAAAAGGGCCTAAGCCGGAGGGTCATCGAGCAGATCTCCGAGGCAAAAGGCGAGCCCGACTGGATGCGGGAGATCCGCCTGAAAGCCTATGAGATCTTCCTCTCGAAACCGATGCCCACGTGGGGCGGAGACCTGAGCGGTCTCAACTTCGACGAGATCGTCTACTACTCCCGGCCCACCGACCGGCAAGGGCGCTCTTGGGAGGAGGTGCCCGAGGACATCAAGCGCACTTTTGACCGCCTGGGGATTCCTGAGGCGGAGCAAAAGTGGCTCGCGGGCGTCTCTGCCCAGTATGACTCCGAAGTCGTCTACCACAACATGCGCAAGGACCTGGAGGCGCAAGGGGTCATCTTTTGCGACACCGACACCGCTGTGAGGGAGTACCCCGACTTGGTCCGGGAGTACTTTGGCACCGTGGTGCCCGCGGCTGACAACAAGTTTGCCGCGCTCAACACCGCGGTCTGGAGCGGCGGCAGCTTCGTTTACGTTCCCGAAAACACGGAAGTGGTCATCCCCTTGCAGGCCTACTTCCGCATCAACGCGGAAAACCTCGGCCAGTTTGAGAGGACGCTCATCATCTGCGAGCCGGGCAGCAAGGTGCACTACGTCGAAGGGTGCACGGCGCCGATCTACTCGACCGACTCGCTCCACAGCGCCGTCGTCGAGATCATCGTCAAGAGAGGCGCCCAGTGCCGCTACACCACGATCCAAAACTGGTCGCACAACGTCTACAACCTGGTCACCAAACGGGCTGTGGCGTACGAAGAGGCGACCATGGAGTGGGTCGACGGCAACCTGGGCTCCAAGCTGACGATGAAGTATCCGGCCGTCTACATGCTGGGCCGCGGCGCCCGGGCCGACATCATCTCCGTCGCGATGGCGGGGCCGGGCCAGCATCAGGACGCCGGCGCCAAGGTGATCCACGCCGCACCGGATACCACGTCCAAGATCGTCTCCAAGTCCATCAGCTTCGGCGGCGGCCACACGACGTACCGCGGCTTGGCCCACATCGCCAAGGGCGCGACGCGCTCCAAGATCCGGGTGGAGTGCGACGCCTTGATGTTTGACGACGGCTCCAAGTCGGACACCATTCCCTACATCGAAGTCCTGGAAGACGACGTCACCATGGAGCACGAGGCCACGGTGAGCAAGGTTTCCGAGGAGCAGCTCTTTTATCTGCGCAGCCGCGGCCTCAGCGAAGAAGAGGCGACGATGCTCATCGTGCAAGGGTTTTTTGAGCCCTTTGCCAAGGAGCTGCCCATGGAGTACGCGGTCGAGCTCAACCGTCTCATTGAGCTGGAGATGGAGGGCTCCGTAGGATAATCGTTGGACGCGTGTGCCAGCGCCCCCAGCGGCGCCGGCGCGGTGCCTGCGACGAGCCAACAAAGGCCCCCGCGGCGGGGGCCTTTTCGCGAGCCGCCGCGAGAAAACGTCACGCAGCAATCTTGTGGCAACACTTCCAGCATGATAGGAGGCACGACGGATGGCTGAGTTTGTGACCGTCGCGAAGGAGAGCGACTTGAGCCCGGGACAGAGCATGTGCGTCATCGTCAAGGGCAGGAAGGTCGCCCTCTTCAACGTGGATGGCACGGTTTATGCGATCAACGACACGTGCTCCCACGCGGAGGCGTCGCTTTCCGAAGGGGAGTTGGACGGGCACGTGGTCACCTGCCCCCGGCACGGCGCCCGATTCGACGTCAGGACCGGCAAAGCCCTCTCGCTGCCGGCCTGGGCGCCCGTCGACACGTACGAAGTCAAAGTCGAAAACGGGGAGATCAAGGTCGCACTGTAGCTTGGGGAAGTGAGGGCGTCAGCGACGCAAACCTGGATTGGCACCAAAGTCCTCATCGGCATCTCGGTCGCGGTCTTCGTGGCCGACCTCCTTTTCGACCACCGCATCCTGATGTGGGGCGCCGTCTCACACGCGATCTGGGCCGGCGAGTGGCACCGGCTGCTGGCGCCCCACTTCATCCATTCCGGGGTTCCGCACATCCTTTTCAATATGTATGCCCTTTACATCTTTGGGCGGCTCGTCGAGGGGATGATCGGCACCCGCCGGTTTCTCACCGTCTATTTTGTCGGCGGGATCACGGGTTTTTATTTCAGCCTCCTCGCCAGGCCCCAAGGCCTTGCCGTGGGCGCTTCGGCGGCGATCTTTGCCTTGATGGGTTTTACGCTGCATTACCGCCTGCGCCGGCTCCCCATGCGTTGGCTTTCGATCGACAGCTCCTTCGCGCAGATCCTGGGCCTTAACCTGATCATCGGCCTCACGGTGCCCAATATCGACCAGTTTGCCCACCTGGGTGGCTTGATCGGCGGCGCACTGGCGGGAAGCCTGGTCGGTTTCCCCAGGACCTTGTATGAGGTGCAGGAGGACGGCGGTGAGCCGGGCTCCTGGACGAGCGGCGGTAGGCGCCCCAAGCGGCGCAGGCTCCTTGAACCCCTGCTTGCCGCCGTGCTCATCGGCGTCTTGAGCTGGGCGGCGCTCTCGCCCCTCACCTTTGCCAGGGCGAGCGGCCTTCCCGGGCTCGCCCGCTTTGCCGACGAGCGGTATGGCGGGTACTTCGCTCCTTATGTGGCCACGGATGTCACGCTCCTATGGCTCTTGCGGGACGATCCTGAAAGCGAGTGGCAGCCCGTGCGGGAAAGGCTCCAGCGAGCCGGCGCCAGCCCCGTCGCCATCGGCCTCTTTTGGCGCTGGGAGCGTGGAGGTGGCCGCGATGCTTCCGGAGAATACGTGGTGCGTTGGTACCGGTATGATGCCCGTGTCAACCAGTGGAGCTTGTGGCATGTCGAACCGGGCCGGGTCGACCGGGTGGACCCCCAAGAGGGGCTGATCTACCGCCGGGGCCTCATTGTGGAAAGCGGCGCCGGCGAGCTGGACGGCAGGTGGCGGGTGACGATCGCGGTCGATGGCCGCCAGCAGTACGACCGGGAGTTTTGGGTGTCGCCGGCCCTCTAATGATGGGGAGGTTTCTGCGGTGTCTGAAATCGTCTACCTTAACGGCAAGTTTGTCCCCTACGAAGAGGCGCTGGTGCCGGTGGAAGACCGGGGCAACCTCTTTGCCGACGGCGTGTACGAGGTAATCCGGTTTTACAGCGGCCAGCCCTTTCTCATGAAGGCGCACATGGAGCGGCTCGAGCGGTCGGCTCGGGAGATCCGGCTGCCCGCGATCGACATCGAAGCGCTGACCGAGGCTGGGCTGGAAACCGTGCGGCGAAACGGCATCGGCGATGGGACCTTGTATATCCAGGTGACCCGGGGGCCTGCGCCGCGCAACCACGCGTTCCCACCCAACCCGCGGCCCACGGTCTTTATGATCGCCCGCTCCTTAGCGCGACCGGGTAAAGAGCTGCGCGGTCAGGGTGTCACCTGCATTACAGTGCCCGACATCCGCTGGCTCCGCTGCGACATTAAGTCCATCGGCCTCTTACCCAACGTCCTAGGCAAGCAGCAGGCCAGAGAAGCGGGAGCTTTTGAAGCGCTTTTTGTTCGCGATGGTGTCGTGACGGAGGGGACCAGTACCAACGCGTTTGCGGTGCGGGAGGGACGGATCGTCACCTACCCAGAGGACGAGCACATCCTCCCGGGCATCACCCGGCGGTTGATCCTCGCGATCGCAAGGCGCGAAGGGATTGAGGTCGTCGAGGAAGCCCTCAATGTGGACGAGCTTGATCGCGTCGATGAGCTCTTGATCTCCAGCACGACCATCGAAGTGATGCCCGTTGTCTCTGTCGACGGGCGCCCGGTCGGCGGCGGAAGGCCGGGCCCGGTCGCCCGCAAGCTGCAAGAGCAGTACGACCGGCTGGTGGAAAAGGTGGCCTCCGGGGAGAGCATCGACGACTTGATCTGAGGGATGACCTGCGCAGACGGGAAGGACCGCGTGCAGGACCGTGGAGAGGCCCGCGTCCGTTGATCTTGAGGACTAGGCGCGCTCCACGGTCACCAGCAGGCTGAGGTCGAGGGCGGGGGCCGAATGGGTAAGCCACCCCAGCGAGATCACGTCGACGCCGGTGCGGGCCACGTCGGCGACGTTTTCGGGGCGGATGCCGCCCGACGCCTCCACGATGGCCCGCCCCGCCACGAGCCGCACGGCCTCGGCCATCGTCTCCAGGTCCATGTTGTCGAGGAGGATGGCGTCCGCGCCCGCAGCGACGGCCTCCTCAACCTGGGCCAGCGTCTCCACTTCCACTTGAATCTTGTGCATATGGCCGAGATACGCCCGGGCCGCCTGTACGGCTTGGGTGATCCCGCCTGCGACCGCGATGTGATTCTCCTTGATCATGACGGCGTCATCGAGGCCGAAGCGGTGGTTGCGCCCGCCGCCGACCCGCACGGCGTACTTTTCCAACACCCGCAAGCCCGGTGTGGTCTTGCGGGTGTCGACAATGATCGCCCGGGTGCCTTGGGCGGCCCGCACCGCTTGGGACGCGGCGGTGGCGATGCCCGACAGGCGCTGCAAAAAGTTGAGGGCGACCCGCTCGGCGCTGAGGATCGCGCGGGCGGCGCCCCGGATGCGCAAGACGTCGTCGCCCGGGGCGACGGCCTCGCCGTCGTGGACCACCACCTCGAGCTGCAAGGCGGGATCCATGCGCCGGAAGGCGTACGCCGCCACGTCGATGCCCGCGAGGATGCCTTGGGCTTTGGCGACAATCCGGGCCCTCGCCAGGCGATCGGGAGGGATCGTCGCCTCGGTGGAAAGGTCGCCGCGGCCGATGTCCTCACGCAGCGCCCGGTCGACGACCTCTTCGTAGAGCAGGGGATGCAAGCGGTTCAAAGGTTGATGCGCCTCCCTCGCCATTCGGCGCTTTCGTGGGGGAAATCTTCGCGGTAGTGTCCGCCCCGGCTTTCCTGTCTCATCAGGGCGGCCCGGGCGATCAAGCGGCTCGTCTGCAGCATGTTGTGAAGCGTCCAGGCGCCGGGAGGAGCCTCCCGCTCGATCGCGTCGATCTCCTGCAAGGCCTTGGTGAGCCCCGCCTCGTTTCTCACGATCCCGACTTCATCCCACATGACACGGCGAAGCCGCGCCGTCAGGTGGGCATATTCGACGCTCAGGTCGCGCGCGGGCGCACGGCCTGGCAGTCCCTTGGAGGCCGCAAGCTTTTCAACGTAGCCTGGGGGCACCTCCAGCTTCAAGCGGGGTTCGTGGGCCAGATTTTGGGCGATGCGGTCCGAAAAGACCAGCCCTTCCAAAAGGGAGTTGCTTGCGAGCCGGTTGGCCCCGTGCACGCCCGTGCAGGCCACCTCGCCGCACGCGTAAAGCCCCGGCATGCTGGTGCGGCCGTGGGTGTCGGTGCGGATGCCGCCCATGATAAAGTGCGCCGCGGGCGCGATGGGGATGAGGTCGGTGCGGGGATCGATCTCCCGCTCCATGCACGCCTGGTAGATCGTGGGGAAGCGGTCGGCAAAGCGGGCCCCGATCATGGTGGTGTCGAGATAGACCCGGTGGCCGGCCCGCATCTGCCGGAAGATCGCGCGGGCGACGATGTCACGGGGCGCGAGGTCCGCCATGGGATGCTCGCCTTGCATAAAGGCGACGCCTTGTTCGTTGACGAGGCGGGCGCCCTCTCCCCGGACGGCTTCGGAAATCAAGACCAGCGGGTCGTCGGCCTTGGCCAAAGCCGTCGGGTGAAACTGGACAAACTCCATGTCGGTAAGCGTCACGCCCTGCCGGTGGGCCAGTGCGAAGCCGTCACCCGTTGCGACCCCGGGGTTGGTGGTGTACTGGTACACCTGGCCGCAACCGCCGGTGGCTAAGACGACGGCCCGGGCCAAGACAAGCACCAAGCTGCCCTGGGCGTCAACGGCCGCGGCCCCGATGCAGCGGCCCCCGTGGACGATGAGATCGAGGACGAAATGCCGCTCGTATATGGAAATATTGCTGATGGCAGCGGCCTGGGAGGCAAGCACTTCGGCCACTTCGGCGCCGGTGGCATCGCCGCGGGCGTGGAGGATGCGGGCTTTGCTGTGGGCGCCTTCCCGGCCCAGCAAAAGGGTGCCATCGGGGGCCATGTCAAACTTGGCCCCCAACTCGATCAACTCTTTCACCCGGATCGGCCCGTCTTCAACCAAAACCGTGGCGGCTTCGGGCTCGACAAAGTCGTGGCCCGCCCTCAAGGTGTCAGCCAGATGCTCTTGAGGCGAGTCGCCCGGACCGATGGCTGCTGCGATGCCGCCTTGGGCGTAGCGGGTATTGCTCTCCATCAGGTGGCCCTTCGTCATCAGCACGATGTCGCCGTGCCGGCTGGCCTTGATCGCGGTCGCTAGCCCAGCGATCCCGCTGCCTACGACAAGGAAATCGGTCTGCCACACGCTAGCCATAAGACCGCCATCTTTCCCGCATGAAGGGGCGATCGAGCGCTCCTTTTAGAGGTACTGGCAGACAAGGTCGCCCACTTCGCTGGTGGTGTATCCCATTTTACCCGCTGCCAAGCTCTTGATGTGCTTTTCGCAGACGGTCATCACGGCCTTTTCGATCGCCTCGGCGGCTTCGCGCTCGCCTAATGTGTCGAGCATCATCGCCCCGGCGCAGATGGCCGCGAGGGGGTTGATCATGTTTTTGCCGGTGTATTTGGGCGCGGAGCCTCCGATGGGCTCAAACATGCTGGTCCCCTCGGGGTTGATGTTGCCGCCGGCGGCGATGCCCATGCCGCCCTGAATGATGGCGCCCAGGTCCGTGATGATGTCGCCAAACATGTTGTCCGTCACGATCACGTCAAACCACTCGGGATTTTTCACCATCCACATGACGGTGGCGTCGACGTGGGCGTAGTCGCGCTCGATGTCGGGATACTCCTCGCCTACCTCGTGAAACACCCGCTCCCACAAGTCAAAGGCGTAGGTGAGGACGTTGGTCTTGCCGCAGAGGGTCACTTTTTTCTGCTTGTTGCGGCGGCGGGCGTACTCAAAGGCAAACCGGACGCACCGCTCGACGCCTTTGCGGGTGTTGATCGACTCTTGCACCGCGATCTCGTCGGGGGTGCCTTTTTTGAAAAAGCCACCGCTGCCGGTGTAAAGCCCCTCGGTGTTTTCCCGCACGACGACAAAGTCGATGTGCTCGGGGCCTTTGTCCTTGAGCGGGGTCTCGACGCCGGGGTAAAGCTTGACCGGCCGGAGGTTGACGTACTGGTCCAGCTCAAAGCGGAGCCGGAGCAAAATGCCCTTTTCCAAAATGCCGGGCTTGACGTCGGGGTGACCGATCGCGCCGAGGTAGATGGCGTCAAACTGCCGGAGCTCCTCGACGGCGGAGTCGGGCAGAGTCTCGCCGGTGCGAAGGTACCGGTCGCCGCCAAAGTCAAAGTGCGCCGTCTCATAGCGAAATCCGTACTTGGACGCTGCCGCCTCGATGACCTTGAGGCCTTCCCGGACGACTTCGGGGCCGGTGCCATCGCCGGGAATGACCGCGATCTTGTGCATAATAGAGCTAAACCTCCTCAGGATGCTGCAGGTCAAACGGCCTGTGGGTGTCAACCTACCTATATTCGGGGTCGAGGGGTGCTTCCCTGCTCCATGGGCGCTCCCCAGCCTTGGTCCGCCGGCAGGAGAACGCCTTCCTGCCCGGAATTATCTACGGTCGGGAGTATGCGCGGGAAAGGTGGTCCATGATGTTTCAAAGCGTCTGGTGGGATCTCATCCTCGCCTTGGTCGGCGGGGGCGCGATGACGACAGGCATCGTCGGCCTCGCCATGGGCGGCAATCTGCCCGGCGTCAGGGTCCCCGATTCGCTCCGGCCTCTTTCTAAGTTTCTCCTCACCGTCGCCCTCTTGGTCGGCATCACCCTGCTTGTGGACAAGGGCGCTCCGGACCTTGTCGAGCGGGTCGTCCTCCAGATTCTCTCCTGAGTGCCGAGGGTCCATGAAGAGCTGTGGCCCGAGTGGTAAAGTGGGCGGCGCCCAAAAAGGCGCGGGGTGAGGCTGACGCCGAAGGATTCGATTTTTCCATCAGCGGGCTCACGTGTGCCGATTGCGCGGGGCAGTGGGAGCGGGCCGTTAGGGAGCTGGACGGCGTCAAGAGCGCCCACCTTAATTTCGCGAGCGGAAAGCTCACGGTCCAGGGTTTCATCCGCCCCCGCGAGGTGATTCGGCACGCGGAGCGCGCAGGATACCAAGCAGCCTTGGTGGACGCCACGGGGAAGCTCCTCCGGGGCTCTTTGGCGCGCCCTGCCGCAAGGTTTTGGTTTTGGCTCCTCGCCGCCGCCTTTTGCGTCGCAGCCTTTCTTTCCCGGGAACTCGAACTTGCGTGGCCCCAGTGGCTCGCCGCCTTTTTACCCCCCATCATCACCTTGGAAAAGGCTCTCTACGCCGGCGCCGTCTTTTACGCCGGCTACTACCCGCTGAAAAGCGCCCTGTACGGCTTGTGGCGGCGCAAGCCCGACGCCAACTTTGTCGCCGTCATCGTGACGGCTGGCGCGCTCATCCTCGGGGAGTGGCGCGACGGGGCTTTGCTCATCACGCTCTTTTCCTTGCGGGAGCTGCTCTTGGCGGAGAGCTGGGAGCGGGTGAGAGCCGTCTTGCGGCGGATGTGGCGGCATTTTCCGGAGCGGGTCACCCGCATCGAGGAAGGACGGGGCCAATCGGGTGAGAGGGGCGATCAGGCGGGCGATCGCCACGACGCCGGCGGCAGGGAACAGAGCGCCGGCCAGGACGATGTCATCGCCCAGCGCGAGGCCTCCGCTCACGGGGAGCAGACGGCTCAGCCCGGCCAGGCCGGCGAGCCCGGTGAAGCCGGCCGCGGCGTCGATGTGCCGCTCCACGACGTGAGGCCGGGTGATGTCTTGGCCGTCGCGCCCGGCGAAAGGGTAGGGGCCGACGGGTTCGTCGTCCAGGGCGTCTCGCTGGTGGAGGAGACACCCTTGAGCGGCGCTGAGGCGCATGTGCTAAAGCGTGAGGGCGACCGGGTCTTTGCCGGGAGCGCCGCCGGCGAGGGCGAGCTTTACGTTCGAGTAGAGAAGGCGGCTGAAGAGAGCGCGCTCGCCAGCGCCCTGCGGCAGCTTGAAGCGGCGCAAGGGACGCCCTTTAATGGCCTGCGCTGGGCGGCAAGATTTAGCCGGGTCTTGTCCTTTCTAACGATCTTGCTGGCGGTGGTCGTGGCGGTCGTGCCTCCCCTCGTCCTGGGAAAGGCCATCGCGCCTTGGTTTTACACAGGTTTGGTCCTGCTTTTCTTATCGCTTCCCTGCGCTTTGGCAGCGAGCTTGCCTGCTGTCGTGATGTCGGGGGTGACTGCGGCCTCGCAGCTGGGCTTTTTGGTCACCAACGCCTCCGCCTTTGAGCGCCTCGCGCGGGCGCAGGTGATCGCCTTTGACCAGTCGGGAGCCTTCACCCGGGAGCGGCTCAAGGTCATGGAGATCTATCCCCTCCAAGGATGGAGCCGGCACGAGGTGCTGGCGGTGGCTGCCGGCGTCGCTTGGGGGTTGGACGACCCCATCGGCGAGGCGCTGGTGCAGGCGGCCATCGAGGCGGGCACGGGCATGGTGACGGCCGAGGACGCCGAGCACGTCGAGGGCGGGGCCGTAGAGGCCACGGTGGACGAGAAACGGTACGCCGTGGGCAGCGTGCCTGCTATGGAGCGGAGGGGTACGGCGCTCACGCCCGTCCTTCCCATTTTAAACACCCTAGAACGAGAAGGGCGCCTCGTCGCCTTGGTCGCCGAAGGGTCGGAGCCCATCGCCGTGGTCGCCCTGGCCGAAACGATCAAAGACGCAAGCGCCCGGGCCTTGCGCCGGCTGGAAAGGGTGCCGGGTGTCCAATCGCTGGTTATGTTGACGGACGAAAGCGAGGTCGTCGCCGCGATCAAGGCGGTAGAGTTGCAGGTGGATGACGTGCGCGTCACCCCGCGGCCCGAGGACCGCGTCGAAGTGATCAAGGAGTTTCAGCGGCAGGGGAAAAAGGTGGCCGTCGTGGGCGACTGCGCCCGCGACCGCGCCGCCCTTGTCGCGGCCGACGTCGGCATCGCCCTGGGCTCCTTGGACGCCGTCGAGCGCTTGGGCAAAGCCGATGCGTTGATGGTTGGCGACGATCTTAGCAAACTTCCCGCGGGGATCGCCCTTGCCCGGAGGGTGATCCGGGCGGCGCGGCGCGCCCTTTGGATCGCGATCGGGATCAAGGCGGCCGCCCTGGCCTTGGTGGGCGCGAGCCATCTCACCCTCTGGCAGGCGGCGGTGGCGGACCTCTTGGCGGCCTTTGCCGTCCTTTGGCAGAGCCTGCGGCTCCTGGGCAAGATCCGGATCCCTGCCATGCGGGGCGGGGCGAGATGAGATTGCAAGTTTGAGCGTTTTCCCATTATAATAAAGGGTAAGCGGTAAAGGAGGGATGGTCATGGTAACGCTCACTGAGAAGGCCGCGCTCAAGGTGAAAGAGATCATCCGTGAGCGTGGCGGCGATGAGCAGCTGGCCCTCCGTCTCTACGTCACGGGCGGTGGTTGCAGCGGGCTGAGCTACGGACTGGCGTTGGATCAGCCTCGCGAAGACGATAACGTCATCGAGGTCGAGGGCGTGACGGTTCTCGTCGACCCGATGTCAGCCAGATTTGTCAAGGGTTCCGAGATCGACTACAAAGAGGCCCTGATGGGTGGCGGCTTTGCCATCTCCAACCCCAACGCCATCAGGACCTGCGGCTGCGGCAGCTCGTTCCGGACTGCCGACGAGGAAGGCGAACCTGAGCTCTGCGACTGATGCAATCCTGTCGCGACGAGAGGCTGCGGTGAGCGCCGCGCCTTTTCGAGCTACCTTTTTTGAAGGCTCGCGATGGTGTCTACGACGGCCCTCCGCCTCACCAGCCGAGGCGGAGGGTTTTTGCATCCTAGACGGGACGGCGCGACTGGATGATGAGCGGTCTTGAAGGGCCAAATGCGGCCTCATCGCGGAAAGGATGAAAGAGGTGATCACCGTGTCGATGGCAATTTGCGTCTTTTGCTCGTCGCAGGATCAAATCCACCCCAAATACTTTGACGTAGCAAGAGAGCTGGGCGCTGCCATTGGCCAGCGGGGCTATACCCTCGTATACGGCGCCGGCCGGATCGGCCTCATGGGCGAAGTGGCGCGGGCGGTGCAGGCCCACGGCGGGCGTGTGGTTGGCGTGATCCCAGAAGCTTTAAATCAAAACGGGATCGTCTACGAAGAAGCCGACGAACTCATCGTCACCCGCGATCTCAGGGAGCGAAAGGGCATCATGGACCGGCGCTCCGACGCCTTTGTCGCCCTGCCTGGCGGTTTTGGCACCATGGACGAAGTGTTTGAAACCCTCACCCTCAAGCAGCTCCGCTACCACAACCGTCCTCTAGTCTTTCTCGACGTCGACGGCTTTTTTGAACCTGTTGCCCGCCTTTTGGACCGCATCGTCGACGACGGGTTTGCCTTGGAGCACCACCGAAACCTCTATCAGTTCGTTTACGATGTGCCCAGTGTCTTTGAGTACTTGGAAAGCTACGAGCCGCCGGAGGTTTGGGGGAAGTGGGCGTAAGGGCGCAAGGTGCAGGGCGCAGGGACGGGGGCCTTGTAGCGATCGACGAGAGATCTGGAGAGGCCTAATAGCGGTCTTGGCGCAGGGGCGCTCACTTGAGCTGAGACAACGAAATCGAGTACCCGTCGGGGTCGAGCACGTAGGCAATGCGCTCTCCCCAAGGCTCGTCGGACGGGCCCGTGACGCCATAACCGGCCCTGCGAAGCCTCGCCGCCAGGGCGTCGACATCGTCGACCTCCAGATAGATGGAAACGCGCGCGCCGTCGCGCGCCACGCTGGATGACGAGCTGTCCGAACCGTGGATCATGATTGTCGGGCCGCCGTCGACCTGAAACTCAAGGTCGTTGTCGTCATCGTAGACGCAAGGGAGCCCGAGGAGGTTACCGTAAAACTCCCGGGCCCGATCGATATTGGACGAGACGAGCATCACCCGCTGGAGTCGCAGCACTTTTCCCGCCGGCTCCGTCACGCTGGTCACGCCTTTCCATTTGAAAAGATGCTTAAAGTCAAACTTGTCATTCGCTGCTTCCTTTCGTAAACCTACCGGGAAGCGCTGGCGCGGGAAACCTGGCGCGGGCGCGGCGCGGGAGCGGAGGAAAAACCCGCCGCCATCGACGTGGATGAACGTGAATTCGCTTAGGCAAGAGCATCCTCAGGAAGAGGAACTTACCAGAACACGTCGAATGTGATAATTTGAGAATACGTTTTCTCAGGTTCTTGGGGTTTGCGATGAGCGAGGCGAAGTGCCAGTGGCGACGATGAAAGAGATCGCCCGGCTCGCGGGTGTTTCGCAGGCGACGGTTTCCCGGGTGATCAATGGAGCGGAAAACGTCCATCCTGAAATCCGCGAGCGGGTGATGCGATGGGTGCGGGAGCTGGACTACCAGCCCAACGCCAACGCCCGCAGCCTCAAACAGCGGCGCTCCAACTTGCTGGGCGTCGTCCTGCCGGGCATCTCCAATCCCTTCTTTCCCGACGTCGTGCACGCGGTGTTGCGAGAAAGCTACAGGCACGGCCGCAGTGTGCTCCTCTTTGAGTCGGGCGGAAACGCCTACCATGAATGGCGCTGCATCCAGAGGCTGTACGCTCACCGGGTTGAAGGAATGCTCCTGGTGCCCGTGGATCCCGAGGCGCCTCACCTCAAGCGTTTGAAGTCGATGGAGATCCCCGCGGTTGTCTTGACCCAGGAGATCGACGGGTTTCCCAGCGTCTCGATCGACCATCGCGAGGGTGGACGCCTCGTCGCCCGTCACTTCCTCGATCTGGGACACGTCGACGTAGCGTTTCTCGGCGCCCGTCGCGACCCCAAGCTGGCAGGATTTCGGGCAGCGCTCCTCGACGCGGGGATCCCCTTTGGCGATGAGCGGGTCATCGAGTGCCGCGCCTGGCACGAAGAGGCGACCTACGAAGCGTACCTTCGCACCAAGGAGTTTTTCCAGCAGGCCGGGCGGCCGCCGGTCAGCGCCCTTTTCGCTTACAACGATCTCGCTGCCATCGGCGCGCTGCGCGCCTTTGAGGAGCTGGGCCTTTCGGTGCCGGACGATGTCTCGCTCGCCGGTTTTGATAACACCTCGCTCTCGGCCGTGGCGCGGCCTGCTTTGACCACGGTCGCGCAGCCGACCCAGGAAATAGGGAGGATCGCAACGGATCTCCTCTTGGAGTGGATCGAAAGCGGAGAAGCAGACGAAAGCCCGGTGACGCTGGTTCCCCGGTTGGTGGTGAGGGAGAGCACCACCGGCGCCATGGTGCGAGCCGCGGGAGAGGCGAGCCGGTAAGCGCTGTACCCCGGTGGGCGCAGACCGTTTCGCCTCCTTGTGAAAACGTATTATCGTATTCACGACACGCCGAGGTGATCTCGCCGGTCGCGTAGGAGGTCAGGCAGACGAGTGTCCACACGCTACGAACCCTATCGTCCACAATTTCACTTCAGCCCCAAGCAGGGATGGATCAACGATCCCAACGGCCTTATCTGGTGGGGCGGCAAATACCACTTGTTTTACCAGCATTACCCCGACGCGCCCTTACATGGACCGATGCACTGGGGCCATGCGGTGAGCGACGACCTGTTTCACTGGCAGGATCTCCCGATCGCGCTGGCGCCGGACGCTCCCGCCGCGCCGGGCGATCGCAGCGGTATCTTTTCGGGCAGCGCCGTCGACGACGACGGGGTTTTGACCCTGATCTACACCCAGTTTACCGACACCAACGCGCGTCCTGGTTACCCACCCGAGACCCAGGCCATTGCGACGAGCCGGGACGGGGTCACCTTTGTCAAGGCAGAGGAGAATCCGGTCATCGGAACCCGCCCTGAGGAGGCTACCTCCGGCTTTCGCGACCCTAAGGTGTGGAAGGGAGACGACGGCCTTTGGCGGATGGTCCTCGGCTCTGGGGATGAGCAGGGGGGTAAGGTGCTCCTCTACTGCTCCCCTGACCTGAGGAACTGGGAGTACCTGGGCGTGCTGTACCGGGGAGATCGGACCCTCGGCACGATGTGGGAGTGCCCCGACCTTTTCCCCATCGGAGACAAGTGGGCGCTGATCGTCTCCGTCAACGTCGACGGCAAACAGGGCGTCGTCTGGTTTGCCGGCCGGTTTGAAAACGAGCGGTTTGAGCCCGAGACCCAGGGCTGGTGCGATTTCGGCCCCGATTTTTACGCTGCCCAGACGTTTCAAGATGGCGCGGGGAGGCGGATCCTCATCGCGTGGATGAGCCGCTGGGGCGCTAAGATCCCCACCGCCGCGGACGGCTGGGCCGGGGCGATGACTCTCCCGCGGGAGCTTTATCTCGATGAAAACGGCAGGCTCGCCTCCCGCCCCGTCGAGGAGGTCCGCACGCTCAGGGCGAGTGAGAAGCCTGCGCTGGAACTGACCGGCATAGTTCCCAAGGAAGGGAGCCCGCGAGGCTCCGGCCCTGAAGAGGTGTTGCTGGAGCTTTCCCCGGACGTGCTCGGCGACCTCTTGGAGATCGAGGTTGAGGTCGAAGCGCCGGGGGACCGGGGCCCCGGGTCTGCCTTCGGCTTCAAGCTCTTTCGCTCCAGCGATGGGGTGCAGGAGGTGGAAGTCGGCCTCGAAGCTGCCCCAGGCTCCTCCATGGACAAAGGTGCATTGCGCCTTTACGTCGACCGGGAGCGGGGCACCGTGGGCGACGGCGGCCGCTTCGAGTGCGAAATGGCGAGTGCGACGGCGCAGCTTCGCCTTTTTGTGGACCGGTCGTCGGTCGAGGTGTTTACGGCAGACGGCTCAGTCATGACGGCCAACGTCTTTCCCCGGCAGCCCGGCAACCGGGGCGTCGCCCTCTTTGCGAAAGGCGAGCCCTTTGTGGTGCGGTCGCTTCGCATCTGGCGGCTTGAGTCTCCTTTGGCGAAAGGTTGAGCGTCATGCAGCAGGAGCGGGGACTTAGGGCCTGGTGGCGCTTTGACGAAGGTCAAGGCGCCGCCGCCATCGACAGCGTCACGGGCTTTCGCGACGCGATTTGCGACAACTTTGGCCGACCTGTTTGGAAACCAGGTGTCAGTGGGAACGCCCTGTTTTTTGACGGCTATTCGACGTGGGTGACAAGGCCTGCGGCGAGGGCGCCCCGCATCCATTCGGCCTTTACCCTCGCGGCTTGGCTCGCCCTGGCCACTTTTCCGGTGAACGGAGGCGCGATCATCGCCCGCAAGAGGCCTTACGGAGCCCAGGGGAAAGCCGCCGCGGGCCGCGTGGATCCCCCCGGACCGGGGGTGGTGGACGCAGGATACGCTTTTGTCGTCTCCTCCCTGGGCCAGTGGGGGCTCCAGCTGTCGGTGGACGGCCTCTGGCACTCGGTGTGGGCCGACCGCCGCTTGCCGCTGGGCCGTTGGGTCCACGTCGCGTGCACCTTTGAGAAGGATGCCGGCGTCTCGCTTTACCTGGACGGAGAGCGGGTCACGTCGGCCGCCGTGCTCATGGGCGAGTTTAAGGACGACGAGGAAGCGGACCTTTTGATCGGCAGGGATCCGCGCGCCCCCATCGTCGCTCGCTGCTTCCACACTGGAGTGCTCCACGGGTTGGTCGACGACGTGCGGATCTACGACCGCGCTCTCGAGGACGACGAGATCAGGGCGCTGGTCTCAGGGGGCGACTGGGCCTTGGCGGAAACAGGGGCGAAAGGCGCGGGAGACGAAAGCGCCCGAGACCACGACGGTGAGGTGCCGAGAGAGCTTCCGCCGCCCGATCTTTCCCCGCCCGAGGAGCGGTTTGCCCACGACCGCCACCGTCCCCGGTTTCACTTCATCCCCCCGGCCAACTGGACCAATGAACCCCATGGTCCCATCTACTGGAAAGGCGAGTACCACGTCTTTTACCAGGCCAATCCCAGTGGACCCTACTGGGGCCACATTCACTGGGGACACAGCTCCAGCAAAGACCTGGTGCACTGGAAGCACTGGCCGGCTGCGCTCCATCCGGGGCCGGCTTCGGACCGTTTCGGCATCTGGTCGGGGTGCACCGTGGTGGACGGCGACCGGGTCGTGGCCTTTTACACCAGCGAGCACCAGGGAGAGCAGGCGCAAAACCTCGCTTGGGCTCGGGATGACCAGCTCCTCCACTGGACCAAGCACCCTGGGAATCCCATCATCCCCGGACCGCCCAAAGGGTTTCAGATCGTCAGCGGTTTTCGCGACCCCTTTGTCTGGCGGTACCAGGACCGCTGGTACATGATCGTCGGCTCCGGCGTCCAGGGCGTGGGCGGGACGGTCTTTTTGTACCGGTCGGATGACCTGGAAACGTGGGAGTACCGGGGTCGCCTCTTTACGGGCGAGGTCTCCCAAACCGGCCAGTTTTGGGAGATGCCCCAGTTTGTCAACTTCGGCGAGAAATGGGCGCTGGTCGTCAACGAGTGGCCGGGCAGCAAGCGGGGGTGGTACTGGATCGGGGAGTTTGTCGACGAGCGCTTTGTGCCTGAGACAGGGCCCACCCTGGTCGACCTGGGCGAGCACTACTTGAGCCCCACCTTTACGACGGACCCCAGCGGGCGGCGCTTGGCCTTTGGCGTGATCAAAGAGAGCCGCAGCAGCGAGGACCAGCTCGCGGCTGGGTGGGCCAATCTCTTTGGCCTGCCCCGGGTGTTTGAGCTGGACGAGGAAAGAGGCGTCCTCCTCCAGCGCCCGGCGCCCGAGCTCGAGGTGTTGCGCCGGGAGCGCCTGGTCATCGAGAAGATCCGGACCGGCGGGGGACGTTGGGGCAGGCTCGTCGCAGAGAGCTTTGAGCTTCCGGAAAACGAGATCACGCGCTCTCCCATGCTCGAAGCGCGGGTGCTCTTCGCGCCCGGCGAGTGGGGGCAGCGCGGTCTTCGCCTCTTTCGCTCACCGGGTGGCGAGGAGGAGACGCTCCTCTACTATGACGCGGAGCGCGGGAAGATGGTGGTCGACAAGAGCCGGTGCAGCCTCAACCCGACGGTGGAAAAGGGCGTTCAGGGCGGCCCCTTTAGGTTAGAGCCAGGCGAGCCTCTCGAGCTCCATCTGTTTATCGATCACTCGGTGCTCGAGGTTTTCATCAACGGCCGGGCGACGCTCACCACGCGGGTGTACCCAACGCTGGAGGTGATGCCGTTCGCGGGGATCTTTAGCGAAGTGGCCGGTGTTACCGTGACCAAGCTCGAAGTCTGGCAATTGAGCAGGGCGTAAGGCAAGGCAAAGCAAGCAAGCAAAGGACAAAGCCAACGAGGAGGCATCGACGATGAAAAAGGGCGTTATAGGCGCGCTGGTCTTGTTGCTCGTTCTGGGGAGTGTAGCCCATGCTGAAACGCTCCACGTGTACTGGCACATCCCGTCGTCTCGCAACATGACCGGAGAGACGGTCGAAGCGTTTTTGCAGTCGGTGGGCGAAAGGATCGGCGTCGACGTGGAGGTGCACTTTGCCACGGGCGAACCGGCGGTCGAGGCGATGTTTATGCTCTCGACGGGCGTGCGGCTGGACGTGGCGCTTTACACCCACCCGGACATGGTGTACAACGGGATGCTTGAACCGCTCGACGAGTATATCGCTCGCGACGGAAACGACATCCTGGACCAGTACATCCTGCCGGTGCTCATGAATTCGGAGTGGAACTACCAGGGCAAGCTCTACGCCCTTCCCACGAGCCGCAACCACTTTGTGCTGGTCTGGAACAAGGACCAGTTTAACATGAGAGGGATCGCTGAGCCGCCCTCGACGTGGGATGAGTCGGCCGGCTGGACGTGGGAGTACATCACTGAGATCGCGCCCAAGCTGACGCGGGACCGCACCGGCGACGGCGTGCCGGATTACTTCGGCTTTTCCGGCATGGGGTGGAACCTGATCTGGCCAGGCTACTACGGGATCGACTTTGCCGACGAAAACGGCAATCCCACCATCAACACGCCTGAGATGCGGCAGGTGCTGCAGTTCTTTGTGGACTTTGTCAACAGCCCCTTCTACGGCGGCACGGCCCCCAACGACTGGTACCCGGCGGGGGTGTTTGAAAACAACGCCGCGATGGGCCTCGTCGGTTCATGGGACTACCACGCGGTGGCGGCCCGCAGCGAGCTGGACCTTGCGCCTTCGCCCATGGGCACCCAGTTTTCGACCATCAACTTCGTCGACGGCATGGGCATCTTTGCCACCTCGCAACACAAGGAGCTCGCCTGGAGGTTTATCAAGGAGATGGCTTCCCTTGAGACCTCAACAGAGTTTTTCCTGAAGGGCTCGGGCTGGACCCTGCCCCACAAGGACGGGTGGATGCCGCTCCTCGACTACCGCCGGAGCGAATTTGGCGACAACGTGACCGAAAAGCACATCTCGATCATCTTTAACGCCGGAAACTACGGGTACATCCCCAGGCCCTTTAGGGATCTCCGGTGGCGGGACATCGGCTGGACTCAGTACATCGAAGGCCCGCTCTTTGATCAGGTGATCCCGGGGACCCTGCCGGTAGCCAGCTGGCTCGAAGAGGCACAGCGGATCATCTCCAATCACCTTGAGCAGTACTAGGCGAGAAAGGTCGCACGTTGGCGGGGAGTGCCGGCACTGTCGCCGGCGCTCCTCTTCTCTTTATCAAGGGAGGTGGAGCTGATGCGTCGCCGCGGGGTCGTCTTCCTTCTCTTGAGTGTCGGCGCGCTGGGACTTGTGTCGTTGTCCTTGATTGCCGGATTGCTTTGGGAGCCGGCCGCTTTGGCGAGCGGCGCCGGGCCTGTGGCCTGGTGGCGCTTTGATGAGCAGCATGGGCGCATCGCCCTCAACCAGGCGACGGGAGCCGGCGACTGGGTGCACGACAACTTCGGCCGCCCCGACTGGCGCCCGGGCGTCGTGGGAAACGCCCTGTTTTTCGACGGCTATTCCACTTGGATCGAGTCCGGCTTTGAGGCGGCTTTCGAAAACGGTTTCACCGTTGCATCCTGGGTGGCGGTGTTTGCCTATCCCGGATCTCCGGCTCCGGTGGTCAACCGTCAAACACAGCAGGCCGACGGCCGGCGATTAGGCTTCTTTTTCGGCGTCTACCCCTTAGGCGAGTGGGGCCTCGAGGCGTCAGTGGCCGGCCGGTGGTCGGTGTGCCGGTCGCCGGAGCCCCTGCCCAAAGGATCGTGGGTCCACGTGGCCGCAACTTTTGATCCCGAGGCGGGCATGGCCTTGTATCTCAACGGTGAACAGGTATGCCAAAACCTCGAGGCGCGCGGGAGCATCCACGGAGCGCCCGGAGCGAAGCTGCTCATCGGGCGGCACAACGAGACCCCATACATGCACCGCCTCTTTCCGACGGGGATGTTTCACGGCTTGATGGATGAGCTGAAAATCTACGACCGGGCGCTCTCTCCGGCAGAAGTGCGGGCCTTGTATCTTGAAAACGTGCCGCAAAGCGAGCCCTGGCTGGGTGTGCGCTGGGAGCGGCTCGACGACCCTCACCGGCCGCAGTATCACTTCCTGCCGCCGGTCAATTGGATGAACGAGCCGCATGCCCCGATCTACTGGAAGGGGAGGTACCACATCTTCTACCAGTTTAACCCCCACGGCCCCTATTGGGGGAACATCCACTGGGGCCACGCCGTGAGCGAAGACCTCGTCCACTGGACGCACCTTCCCATCGCTCTGGCGCCCGAGCCTGGCCCGGACAGCGTCGGCGTCTGGTCGGGGTCGACCATCGCCCACGAAGACCAGGTCGTCGCGCTCTACTCCGGCGAGCAGCTGCCCTATCAGGTGATCAACTACGCGGCCAGCAGCGACGACCTCTTGCGCACGTGGGAGAAACATCCCGGTAATCCCATCGTCGCCCGGCCGCCCCGCGGCTTTGCTCTCGTCAGCGGGTTCCGGGATCCCTTTGTCTGGCGCGAGGGAGAGCACTTTTATATGCTGGTGGGCTCCGGGATCGCCGGAGCCGGCGGCACGGCGTTTCTTTACCGCTCCGATGATCTTGTCCACTGGGAATACCGGGGGCCGCTGCTTGTCGGCAACGCCGAGGAGAGCGGCGTCATGTGGGAGATGCCGCAGTTCTTTCCCCTAGGCGATAAACACGTGTTGCTCGTCAACGTCTGGCCGACTAACCGGGATGTCTTTTACTGGGTGGGGACCTGGGACAATGAGACGTTTACCCCAGAACGCTTTGGCCGGCTCGACTACGGAGGGCATTACCTCTCTCCCAGCGTATTGGTGGAGGAAGACGGGCGCGTGCTCCTTTTCGGGTTTATCAAGGAGAGCAATGGCGGCGAGGCGCAGCTGAAAAACGGGTGGTCGGGTGTGATGGCGCTGCCCCGGACCGTCTTTTTACGTGAGGACGGCACTCTTGGCCTTCGTCCTGTGGACGAAGTGACTGCGTTGCGCGGGGCGTATCGAGGCGTAAGCGATGTCACGATCCCGCCGGCAGGCGGCCGGGTATTGCACGGCTTTCAAGGCGATCAGTTTGAGGTGATCGCCACCTTCGATCCTGGGGAGGCCGATTGGGTGGGGCTGCGCCTGAGGCAGTCCAAGGAAGGGACCGGCCTCATGCGGGAGGAGACGCTGCTCTACTACGACGCGCTGCGCGGGCGAGTGGAGCTCGACCGGCGGCGTTCGACCTTGCTGCCGACCGCGGAGCGCGACGTAGTGTGGGCGCCCTTTGAGCTGGAGGAAGGGGAGCCTCTCACGTTTCGTGTCTTCGTCGACCGCTCGGTCGTCGAGGTGTTTGTCAACGACCACCTGGCGCTGACGTCGCGGGTCTACCCGGTCAGGGAGAACAGCGTAGTCCTGGATGTGTTCGCGCAAGGCGGCACGGCCCGGCTCCTTTCGCTCGATTTCTGGGAGATGAAGTCGATTTGGTCGGATGAAAGCTTCGCGCATTACCCGGTGTGGGACGCCGGATCCCCACAGGATGGAGGTGGCACCCCGTGACCCGTGATGTCAAGGCTTCGACGTTGGTCCTTGGCGAGGTTTTGATCGACTTCTTTTCTGGACCTGCCGATCGCAGCGTGCCCGGGGCGCGGGTATTCCCCTTCGAGGGGGTGCCCGGAGGGGCTCCCGCCAATGTAGCGGCGCACCTTGCGGTCCGCGGGCTCCCCGTCTCGCTCATCACGGGCTTTGCTGACGATCCGCTGGGCGAGGAGCTCAAACAGATGCTCGCTGAGCGCGGCATCGATCTCACGCACTGCCTCACCTATCCCCAGTCCCGCTCGCCGCTCGCGACGGTCATCTCGCTTCCCGACGGCGAACGGACCTTTCGCCTTTACCTTGAGGGCAGCTGCCTTGAAAAGCTCACACCTGCTCTGCTGACGCCCGAAGTCTGGAACGGTGTTGACTGGGTGCACTTCGGCTCCGTGATGATGGCCTTCCGGGGCCCCAATGAGCTGACGCACGCGCTGGCCGCGGGAGCCAAAGAGCGGGGGATCGTCGTCTCGTTTGACGTCAACATCAGGGCCGATCTTTGGCTCGAAAGCGACGTCGACCCCCGGACGATCGTCGACGTCTTGCCCCACGTCGACGTGCTCAAAGTGAGCGAGGAGGACTTCGCATGGCTCCAGGAGCGCTTTGAAGGCGCGTTGCAGCGCCCCGAGGATCTCCTCGAACGCGGTCCGGCGCTGGTGGCGTACACGCGCGGCCCCGA
>PKEU01000175.1 GCA_002919195.1 bacterium | reverse complement strand
CAATATCGACACCGCTTACATCCAGGCGGACGGCGCTTGGTTTGAGGGCTTGCCCAGCGTGACCACCAAGTTTGGTCGCTTTGGCACCAACTACAGCGACTGGGTGGCTGACTTCGGCAATCGGGATGGTATTGAGCTTAGCAACGTCGAGCTCGGGCCCGTGTCGGTGGCTGCCCTGTACGCGTGGGTCAACGATGCGCCGTTCAGCACCGACTATCTGTTCCGTCGTCCCGAGATCGGTGAGGACGATAAGCTGGCGGAGAACTACCGCAATCTCCACATGGTGGACGAGAACGATGATTGGCGGATCGTCGCCGTCAAGGCTGCGGGCGACCTCGATGTCGTCAGCCTGAGCGGTGTGTACGCCTTGACGTACCACGAGAACGACGACGATCGGTCGTTCACCGATTATGCCATCACTGCTAGCGTTACGCCTATTGATGGCTTGAAGATCGATGCAACGTTCGCTGGAACGAATTACACGGGTTTCGTTCCTAATGCGAGCGTTAAAGACAAAGACGGCAAAGACGTCGAAGTCCCGATCGGCGAGGAAAAGGGCACTGGTTACAAGCTCTCCGCTGAGCTTACCACCATCCCCGACGTGACCATCGGTCTCAGCTACTGGGCGTCGGATGAGGAGTTCAACCCGATCTACGCGAAGCTGGACGACAAGAAGCCTGTCGCGTTCCCTGGTTGGGATAAGCCCAACGAGCGCAAGGGCTTTGAGGTCAAGGCCGACACGACCCAGGCTGGCTTCGACCTCGGCGCGACGGTGAAACGTATCTCCGCTGCCGACGACACGAACAAGGCCACCGAGTACGAGATCCGCGTGAGCCGTGACTTCAACGGCTTCAAGGGCTCGTACAAGTTCGAGGATGGCACGGACAAGAAATACCTCCACACGGTGACTGTGGAGACTACGGTTGACACGCCGATCGCTCAGGCCGTCAACCTCAAGGGTACGGTTCGGTACCACGAGGTCGATGAGCTGCAGTACGCTGCCGACGTCACCTGGCAGGCTCCCAACGGCTTCAACGTCGGGCTCCACTATGCGAGCTACGATCGTGAGGACGATTGGGGCGGCCGTGACGTGAACAAGGGGAATGAAGGCAAGGCGGACGGCTTCACCCTCAAGGTTGGCTACACCTTCGAGTGGTAAAGCGGATCGCCTAAGCGGTGCGATACCGCACGCTTGAACGGAATACAAGAGGGGTTTCGCATGGTGCGAGGCCCCTCTTTTCCTTATCGGGTACAGTACGCGAAGGCGAAGAAGGTATGGGTGGTCGCAATCTCCTAACGCTCCCCGACCAGGTATCCAAATGGTAGTGATTCTTTACAGGTTTTGAAGTTGGCAGGTGGAACATTAGCTCGTAAGGGAGTTTGCAGAGACGGGAGTGGTGGTCGATCATGTCGGATCGGGTACGGAGCCTTGTAGCCGCATGGGTGGTCGCCAGCATCGTGCTTATCATGGGGGCGGCTGTAGGGGCTCAAGCGCCTGTCTTGACCCCAGCGGAGATCGTGGCTCGGGGGCTCGAGGCGGATTCGGATTTGAAGATCGCGGCATTGACGCTGGATAATGCGAAGATCGCCTACGATCGCAGTGTAGCGAGCAACTTAGTCGGGGGATCTCCGGCTGCGCTCAGGGCGGCGGAAATCGAATGGCTCAAAGCGCAAGCGAGCTACCGCAACCAGGTGGCCGACGCGGTGATCAGCCTCTTTCAAGAGGCCATCGACCTGCGTCGTGCTGAGATTGAGGCCGAGGTAGAAAAGATCAGGCTGGATCTTGCCCGTCTCGAGTACGAACGGGCGCAAGAGAGGTTCCGGGCCCAGATCGCGAACGAGGACGCCGTGGTGGAGGCCGAGCTCGCCATGGTGGGCCGGGAGCTAACCTATGACGAAGAGAGCATCGCTCTCGAAAACGCCAAGGAGTCTTTGGGGAATCGGATCGGCCTCGATGACTTTTCTCTTGGAGCGATGCCGGACCTGGTCGACTACGATCCCGACGTCGAGCAGGCGCTCCGGTTGATTCGCGAGGCCAGCGCCGAGCTGAAAGAGAGCCAGTACAACGTCGAAAACGCAGAGTTAGAACTGGAGCGACTCCGGATCGAAAACGCTCCTGCCCTCGATATTCGCCAGGCAACCAACAATTTGGAGATGGCCAAGATCCGCTTGGCCGCCGTTGAGGAGCAACTGGAAAAGAGCGTCGCGTCGGCGGCGCGGGCGATTGCCCGGGCGAAGGTGAACTACGAGATCGCGTCCCGCCAGTATGAGCTGGCCCAGCGGCGCCTGGAGATGACCCGCCGGCAAGCCGAGGCGGGGTTTGTGACGCAGGACGCTGTGTCCAACGCTGAGATCGCGTTGCTGGAAGCAGAGTCGGCGCGGCTTGAAGCGCTGAAAAATCATGGGGCGGCGGTGCTCAACTTCCAAAAACTCATCGGTGAAGACGTGACCAAGAGTGTCGTCCTTCGAGGTGGAGCAAATGAAGAGGCGGAGCAATGAGGCAGCGGCGGGGGCGGTAAGCCCGCCCCTGGCCCTGAAAGCCCGCAACTATGCGGGGGTCCTCATCGCCGCGGTTTTGGCGCTATTTTGTGCCTGGACGCCTGCTTCCAAGGCGGAGACGCTCCTGACGCTGGAGGAAGCTCTGGCCCGGGCAGTGTTGCATCATCCTTCGGTCTGGGAGGCCGACGCCAGCGCGAGACAAGCGCACCTTGAGTTTGAGCGGAGTCATGAAGCCGGCCGGAGGCTCCAGGCCAGCGTCAACGCCCAGTTAGGTGGGTTTAGGTGGAGCTCTGGTGAAGATGGGCTCAAGTTTACGAGTAGCTTCACGTCGGACAGTCCCATCACGCTTTCGACCAACTGGCAGCTAGCCCCGGGTACTTCGCTGTCCGGGACGTTTCGGACTTTGCAAGACGACAACAGGGTCGCCACGCTGTCCCTCAACCGGCAAATCTGGCCGAGCCCTGTCCACTCCGGTTCGGAAATAGCGCGTCTCAACGCCCTTGAGGCGCTCGAAGAGGTGCCTGGGCAGCAGGAGAGAGCCCGGGTGGCCGCGCTGATCGACGTCTACGCCCGTTACCGGCAGCTGCAAATCGAAGAAGCCCGGGCTGAGCTGCTGGCCCAATCCGTCGCCGCTAAAGAGGAGCAACACGCGCTTACAGCAGCTCGCAGGGAAAGAGGGTTGGCGTCGGAAGAAGAGCTTATCCAAGCCGCCCTCGACCTTGACAAAGCCCGCGCCGACTTGGAACGGGCTCAGCGAAACCTGTCACTGACCAAACAAGCCTTTGCCCGGGACCTGGGACTCTCTCGCGGCGACTTTCGCCTTGAGCCGTTGCCCGAGGCGATGGCGGTTCCCGAGATCGACCTCGTCTTGGAAGAGGCCATCGATGCCGCGCTCGCTGAAAGCCCGGATGTGAGAGCGGCCGAGCGAAACGTCCGAGCGGCCGAGCGGCGCTACGAGGCGGCGCGGAAAGCCACTCCATTTTCGGTGGATTTTACCGCCAACCTGACCATGCGGGAATGGGACGAATCTCCCACTGCTGCCGCGTATCTCGTCGGTACCTACGACCTTGCCGACGGCGGGTCCCGGCGGATTGAGCGCGAAGAAGCCAAGCTCGCCCTGGAGCGGGCCGAGCGGGCGCTGGAGACGGCGAGAGAGGGAGTTAAGAGCGACGTCGCGAGGCGCTTAAGCGAACTCGAGTGGCTGAGAAAACAGATCGAGTTTGCCGAAACGTCCCTTTCGCTTGCCAGACGGACGTATGAAGCGCGGCTTGAACAGGCCCGGTTGGGCGTCGCCACCGAAGCCGCGGTGGAAGAAAGCCGCAGGGCTGCCGAAGAGGCCCACCTAAGCTACGTTGAAGCCGTCGTCTCATACGAGGCAGCGCGCCTTGAACTCTGGCATATGCTGGGTCGAGAGATCCAGATCGAAGGGAAGATCGGGTACCCGAGCCCGTGATTGACATTTTGGGCGTATAATAGAGGTAGCGAAGGGCAGGAATTACGCCCTTGAGAGAAGGATTACGCGAAAGAATCGTGGAAGTTTTAACGAAGAACTTGGGCGTTTCATTCCGCGGTCTGGCGAGGGTGAAAACTCAGTCAAATCGATTTTGTCTTACTTCATTTGGGTAAGGGAGGAGATAGTCCGTGGCCGGGGTTGTGCTGGAACACGTGACGAAAAGATTCGGCAACGTGGTTGCCGTCAATGATGCCAACTTCGAGATCAAGGACAAGGAGTTTATGGTCTTGGTCGGCCCGTCGGGTTGCGGGAAGTCGACGACCCTGCGGATGGTGGCGGGCCTTGAGGAGATCACCGAGGGGAACATCTACATCGGGGATGTCCTCGTCAACGACATCCCGCCGAAAGACCGGGACATCGCGATGGTGTTCCAAAACTACGCGTTGTACCCGCACATGGACGTTTACAACAACATGGCCTTTGGCCTTAAGCTGCGCAAGTTCCCCCGGGCTGAGATCGATCGCCGTGTGAAAGAGGCCGCGCGGATGCTGGGGATCGAAAACCTGCTGGACCGTAAGCCCAAGGCCCTGTCGGGTGGTCAGCGCCAGCGCGTCGCGGTCGGCCGGGCGATCGTGCGTGACCCCAAAGTCTTTTTGATGGACGAACCGCTCTCCAACCTTGACGCCAAGTTGAGGGTGCAGATGAGGGCGGAGCTCTCCAAGCTCCACGCAAGACTCCAGACCACCACGATCTACGTCACCCACGACCAGACTGAAGCGATGACGATGGGCGACCGCATCTGCGTGATGAAAGACGGCTTCATCCAGCAGATCGGCGCTCCGCTGGAGATCTACGACAACCCCGTCAACGTCTTCGTCGCCGGCTTTATTGGCACGCCGCCGATGAACTTCATCAACGTCGTGCTCAAGAAAGAGGGCGACGACTACTACGTCGACGGGAAGGCCTTTAAGCTCAAGATCGACCGCGAGCGGGCGTACCAGATCAAAAACATCGGCGCCTACGTCGACAAGGAAGTGATCCTCGGCATCCGTCCTGAAAACATCCGGGATGGCAAGATCCATCCGGGCACCGAAGACAACAGCTTCGTCGCCACGGTCGACGTCACCGAGCCCATGGGCTCTGAGGTCATCGTCTACTTCTCCAAGGGCGAGGCCCAGTTTGTCGGTCGTCTCGACCCGCAGACCGAGGCGAGGGACGGCGGGGAGCATCCGGTCACCTTCAACATGCAAAAGATCCACCTTTTCGACAAGGATACCGAGCTCGTCATCAAGTAAGCGACGCGCTCCAACAGGAACAACGATTGGTGGGGTGTGCGGCCGCTTCGTTGGAACGGCCGCACACTTTGTGTTTGGGATCCTTAAGCGACGCAGCGTTGGACAGACTGGGAAGAGGAGTGGCAGATGCCTATGGCAATCACCGACGAGCAACTCTTAGACAGCCGAGAGGCGATGGCGGAGATCGACCCGGCCGGCATGGCGGGCCTGATTGAGGATCTTCCCCGGCAGTGGCGGGAGGCCGAGGAGATCGCCCGAGCCGCCAAGATCGACGGCGTGGGCGAGCCGAAAAACATCGTGGTGCTGGGGATGGGAGGCTCGGCCATCGGCGGCGACCTGGTCAAGTCGCTGCTCGAGCCGGCGGCCAAGACGCCCATCGCGGTCAACCGGGACTACGGCCTGCCGGCATGGGTGGATGAAAACACGCTGGTGGTAGCCTCCAGCTACTCGGGCAACACCGAAGAGACGTTGACCGCCGCGGCCGAGGCGCAGCGTCGTGGCGCGAAAATTGTGGCGCTCACCACCGGTGGGCAGCTGGCCCAGCAGGCGGAGGCCAACGGGTGGCCGCTCATCCGCATCCCTGCCGGCCTTTCGCCGCGGGCGGCTATCGGCTACTCCTTTGTGCCGCTCTACGTCTTGATGGAGCGGTTGGGCGTCACCGCGTCCGTCGCCGGCGATCTGGCCGAGACCGCCGAGGTGTTGGAAAGGCTCAAAGGGCGGTACGGGCTCGACGTCCCCGTCGCGGAAAATCCTGCCAAACAGCTGGCTCTCGCCCTGAAAGGGAAGCTCCCGTTAATTTACGGCGCTTACGGCTGGTCCGCGACCGCCGCCTACCGCTGGAAGACCCAGATCAACGAAAACAGCAAGGCGCCCGCGGTGAGCAACGAGTTTCCGGAGCTCAATCACAATGAGACGGTCGGCTGGGAAGTTCCCGCCGAGGTGACCCAAAAGATTCACGTGGTGATCTTGCGAGATCGCCAGGATAACGAACGGGTGAAGGCCCGCATCCAGGTGACGCGTGAGATCATCGAAGGGCGGGCCGCGGGCATCACCGAGCTTTGGTCGGAAGGCCAATCGGCGGTGGCCAGGCTCTTTTCCTTAATCTACCCCGGCGACTTCGTAAGCCTATATCTCGCGCTGGTCTACCGGGTCGACCCGACGCCGGTCAAGATGATCGACCTTCTCAAGAGCCGTCTGGCGGAGCTCTCGTAAGAGGGAGCTCCGCTCTTCCTTTCGCTCAGTTAAGAGGTGGGCGGCGGACTTGGCGCGCCGAGATGGCGGCGGATCTCGGCGGCCGAGCGCAGCAGCGCATCGGCCTTGGCCCACGCCTCGGCGTCGCTCGCGGCGGTGATCTCGCCGAAGAGGTCGCCGTCCACGCTGCCGGCAGGGCGCTCGGCGCGCTCGTGATAACGGGCGAGAAACCAGCGGACCAGCGATTGTAATGAAGTGAGCTGCTCGAGGATGGCCTGGATCTGCTGCGTGATCCGCTCGCTCTCCTTTTGGTCACCGAGGCGGCGGTAAAGATCGGCCAGCTCCAGCATGAGGCGCAATCCTTCTTCGCTGGGCGGACCCGGCTGGGCGCCGAGGTGCTTGAGGCCGTACTCCCACCGGCGGGCGGCTTGCCGCTGGTTGCCTTCAACCAGCCAGGCTTTGCCCCACCAGTAACTTTGCGGCACGATCACGTCGGGGGACTTGTAAGGCTGCGGGGCGAGGAGGCTTTCGAGGCGCTGGCAGCCCGCGTGGACTTCCTCCCAGTCTTCTTGCCGGCCTGCAAGCCGCACCAAGAGGAGCTGGTACTCGATCTTTTCCGTGTGGCGGAAGTGCTCGTGCTCCGACTCCAGCTGGTGGGCATAAAAAGCCGCCTGCTCCACGTCGCCGATGAAGTAAGAAATGGTCGCGATCTTGAGGAGGAACCCAGCGCCTTTTCCGGTACCTTCGATGAAAAAGGTGGTGGGTACGCCGAGCCGCTCCGCGAGGATGTCGAGCGCCCGGAGCGACGGGATCACGCTCCCGCGCTCCAGCTGGCTGATGTAGCTTTTGGAAAACGCGTCGCCTGCCAGGTCTTGTTGGGTCAGTCCTTGACTGAGTCGTAGGCGGCGAATGGTTTGCCCAATGGTGCGGGCCCACGCAGCGAGATCGGACATGAGTGCACCTCCTGAATGATCGCAGGAAAACAGATGTTCGTTACAGGAAAAGTGTAACACATCGTGGCGAATTCTGGCAACATTGGCCGGCCAATGCTGCAAAAGGGGTGATGGCGTGGTCGCGCACAACGGCCCTGGAAGTGTTGCGCAACCTGCTCGTGCGCTCGAGGAACAAGACGGACAGCAACCGAAAACTTGGAAAGAGGATCTCGCGTTCGCTTGGGGGCGCCTCGGTCGCGAGGCTCTCGAGGCTTCGATGGCACAAGGCTACCGGGCCATGGCCGAGCTCAACCTGGCCCTCGCCCGGGAGGACGAAGCGGCGCTGGCCGACTGGCCCCAATTTGTGGGTAAGGCGGAGGCCGACCCTCGTGGAGATTCGTAGGGGTGACATCTTTTTTGCCAACCTCAACCCGGTGATCGGGTCAGAACAGGGGGGGACGCGCCCGGTGCTGATTTTGCAAAACGACATCGGCAACCGGCACAGCCCGACGACCATCGTGGCCGCCGTCACCTCCCAGATTAAGAAAGCGAAACTCCCGACCCATGTGGAGCTTCCCAAAGAGGTGTCCAAGCTCGATCGCGACTCCGTGATCCTGCTGGAACAGCTGCGGACCATCGACCGCCGCAGGCTCAAAGAGCGGGTCGCGCACTTGGACGAGGAGACGATGCGCCGGGTCGACGCTGCGCTCGCCATCAGCGTGGGGCTCATCGAGATCGACAAGTTGTAAATACTCATGTAACGAAGTGGTCAGGGAATCGATCTTCGGGAAATCGACGGGGAGCTCTTCAGGGATTCTCCCATGAAACCCCGCGAGATCGCGAGCGAGAGCGAGGGTCTTTATGAAGCCCCGGATCGGCGTGACGTGCTCCCTGGGCGATGCGTCGCCCGGCCAGTACACTCTTTCCGCTTTGTACGTCAAGGCCATTGCGGCGGCGGGGGGCGTGGCCGTCCTCTTGCCGTGCGACGAGGAAGCGGATGTGGAGGCGATGGCCTCCAGCGTCGACGGGCTGCTGGTGCCCGGCGGGGGAGACATCGATCCCGTGTATTTCGGTGAAGAGCCCCGGGTCGAAAACGGGCGGATCGACCCGACCGCCGACGCGTTTGAGATCGCCATCATCCGCCGCTTCCTCGCCCAAGGCCGGCCGGTGTTGGGCATCTGCAGGGGCATGCAGGTGCTCAACGTCGCCGCCGGCGGCGACCTGTACCAGGATCTCTACCAGGGCACGGGCACGTCGCTGCAGCACCGGCAAAACGCGCCCGGCTGGCACGGTACGCACGAGATCCAGATCGAGCCCGGGAGCCTGCTCCACCGGATCGTGGAAGCCGAGCGACTGCGGGTCAACTCCTTTCACCACCAGGCGGTGCGGCGGGTGGCCTCCGGCTTCATCGCGTCCGCGAAGGCCAACGACGGGGTGATCGAAGCCATCGAAGCGAGAGGACCCGGCTTTGCGCTCGGGGTCCAATGGCATCCTGAGCGAATGGTGACACGCTGCCAGGCGAGTAAAAAGCTCTTCGCCGCTTTTGTGCAAGCTTGTCGAAAGAAGCGCGCCTGAAGGGCCTTCTCCTTCGCTCGTCTTCGCTGGTCCGGTCTTGCTAGCGGATTCGATCCTTTTCCGCATCGAAACGTCTTCAGCCCACAACGACGTGTGACGCCGTCCGAGCACGCTCGCGCGTTCGCGCACGTTGAAGCGCCGTTGAGCACGATCTCGACACATTTCAGGCCCTTAAGCCCGAGTACAGCCGGAAAAGGATGATGCGCGCATGGATCCCATCCAAGTCACAGTCTCTCGCGGCGATCTTGTTGAAAGCGTTCACTTGGTGGACGCCGTCGTCGTCGACCGGGAGGGCGCGATTCTCGCGTCCGCGGGCGATGCCCGGCGGGTCACGTACTGGCGCTCGTCGGCCAAACCCTTTCAAGCCCTGCCCACCGTGCGCAAAGCCGCGCAGGCGTCCCGCCCCCTCCAGGACGCAGAGATCTCGGTCATGTGCGGCTCTCATGCCGGCGAACCCGCCCACGTGGAGCAGGTGGCGGCGCTCTTAGCGCGCTTTGGCCTCGACGAGTCGCACCTTCGCTGCGGCGCGCACCCGCCGCTTCACGATCCCAGCGCGAAGGCTTTATGGCAGGCGGGGGAGGAGCCCCGCCGCATCCACTGCAACTGCTCGGGAAAACACGCCGGCATGCTGGTGCACGCCCAGCTGATCGGAGCGGACCTTGCAACCTACCTTGAGCAGCATCACCCGGTGCAGCAGGCGATCCTCGAGACCGTCTCTCTCTTTTCTGGAGTGCCCCAACAAGAGATCGTCCTCAGCATCGACGGGTGCGGGGCCCCGGTGTTTGGCCTGCCCTTGCACGCGATGGGACGGGCCTACGCAAATTTGGTCGCTCCTGGAGACGAAGTCGACGCGGCCACGCAGCAAGCGGCGGCCACGGTCGTTTCCAGCATGCAGCAAAAGCCCTTCTTCGTCGCGGGCACGGGGCGGATCTGTACCCGGCTGATGGAGGTCCTCGCTCCTCGAGTGGTCGCGAAGGGCGGGGCCGAGGGGGTGTATTGCGCCGGCCTTCCCGAGAAAGGGTGGGGAATCGCCCTCAAGGTGCACGACGGCGCGGGCCGGGCGACGGGACCTGCGATCATCGAGATCTTGGCGGCGCTGGGGTTGATCGGCGAGGAGGCAGCACAAAACCTAGAGGAGCACCGCCGGCCCGTCGTGACCAACCACGCGGGCGTGACGGTGGGACAGATCGAGGCGCGCCTTGCGCCAGGATTTGAAGCTCGGCTGCGCCATCTCGCCCAAAGCAGCTGAGCTAGGCGCGGCACACCTTGCCCAGCTCAACCGGCTCATGAGTCGCAACTTTTGATAAACCATTGGAAATTTTGTCCTCCTTCTCGCAATTTGGGGGAGGGAGTCAGCTTCGCGCGACGAATTCTGACGAGCACGTCCAAACATCTCGCCAAAACACTACTCGCATTCGCCTGTCACCAACGGGGCTTAAAGCCCCTCCATCACGAGTATGGGAGTGCGTAACACCATGGGTAAATGCCGGCTGATGGTCGTCGACGACGATGCCGCGATGAGACAGGTGCTGAAAGATTTCGTCGAGATGTTTTTGGACTCGTACGAGATCGTCGCCGAAGCCGCCAACGGCAGGGACGCGGTGCAAGTCGCTGCCGAAGTCGACGCCGATGTCATCTTGATGGATATCCGCATGCCGCTTATGGACGGTGTCCAGGCCACCCGCAAGATCAAGCAGGAGCTGCGCCTGAGGGCGACCGTCGTCACCTTCACCACCTATTCATGGAGCGAGATCCGCCAAGAGGCGCTCAACGCGGGCGCCGCGCTCCACCTGCGCAAGCCCTTCGACCTCAACACCCTCGCTGAAACGCTGAAAAAAGCCTACGAGCTCTCCCGACGCCCCTGGGGCATCGTGGCCCACGGTTAACGTTGGATGCCAAAAAAGAGAGCTTGAGGGAAAAAAAGAGACCTTGCGAGAGCTAGATAGGGTCTGACGGACGACCTTGACGAATCCCGTCAATTGTGAGCCCCACGGCCGGGAATTGGCCGGGCCACCTGCGTTGCGCCCCGACATTTCCGCTGCTACAATCAGAGCGACAATCGCAGCGTCGAGCGGCCGGGCGCTTTTGCGGCAGTTGCCGGCAGGTGGTGACGACCATGGAGATGGGCTGCGACAGTAACACTTTCTTTTGGATCCTTCGGCCCTGATTTTTTCGGTGATAAGGCCCCGCTTGCCCTTTCGGCAATGGGGCCTTTTGCGCGCGATCGCAAGAGCTGTGCAAGACCGAGCGGCACGACCGTGCCATCAAGAGCGGAGGGACGCGCTCATGGCAGCCCGCACCATCCTGACGGATTATGATATGGAGTTGCTCCAAGAGAGTGAAAGGGTCGTCGACACCTTTGCCAGCGACTTGACGCTCGACGGCTTTTTCTCCTCGAGTTCCCGCGCGGTGTTGACGGACCGCAGGCTGATCGTCCTGGATGAGCGCCATCCAGGCGGCCAGCTTTCCTTTGACTTGAGCGAGATCGAGGAGATCGAGGTCCGCCCCTACTACGGCAACAGCGCGCTGCGCATCAAGCCGCGGGGAAGCGATGCGCGCTTTGTCGAGGCCCTCCGGTTTTCCCGCACGCTCGACGAGCAAGCCGACGCCTTTGTGGCTTCCGTCTGGCGCGAGATCAGCCAGCTCCAAGGCGGCGACCGGCTTGAGCAAAAGGGGGGCAAGGCGGGTGGCGCCACGCCGGATAAGGCCCGCTGCCGGGGCTGCGGCCGGCCGCTGCCGCCCGGGCAAGAGGTCTGCCCCCGCTGCATTGACAAGCGGCGCTTGCTCAAGCGGGCTTTCAGGTATGTCGCCAAGTACCCCAGGCAGGCGGCCACCGTCGCCACGTTGACGGTCGCGATCACCAGCCTCCAGCTCGTGCCGACGTACCTCACCAAGATCATGGTGGACGACGTCCTCATCCCGGGAAACCTCGACGCCCTCTGGTGGGTGATCGCGGCCATCGTCGCCACCCACGGGATGCTGTCGCTGCTCAACGCCTTTCAGATCTACTCCATCCACTGGCTGGGCAACCGGGTTGTCGTCGACCTGCGCACCGACGTCTACGCCAAGCTCCAAGAGCTGACCATGACCTTTTACGACAAGCGGCAGACCGGCTGGATCATGTCGCGCGTCACCAACGACACCAGCTTCCTGCAGCACTTTATGGTCCACGGCCTCCAGCAGATCATCGTGCACCTTTTGATGATCACCGGCATCACCGTGGTGCTGTTTTCGATGAACTGGAAGCTCGCGCTCTTGACCCTCTTGCCGTTGCCGCTGGTGGTCGCGGGCACCTCGTGGTTTTCCAAGAGGATGCGCAAGGTGTACCACCGCATCTGGCGCCGGATCTCCAACATGCACGCGATGCTGGGCGATACGATCCCCGGCATCCGGGTCGTCAAGGCGTTTAACCGGGAAGAGGACGAAGTCGAGCGCTTCATCGCCAAAAACCGCGAGGTCTTCGCCGAAAACATGCGGGCGGTGCAAGTCTCTTCGTACTTTTTCCCCTCGATGGGCTTCTTGATGGCCGTGGGGACCATCGTCCTCTGGGCGTACGGCGGGTACCAGGTGATCGTGAACGGCACGATCCAGCCGGGCGAGCTCATGGCCTTTATCGGCTACACGTGGATGCTCTACAACCCCATCCAGGCGCTGACGCACTCCAGCGAGCAGCTTCAGGGGGCGGTCACCGCCGCGGAGCGCCTCTTTGAGATCATGGACACCCAGCCCGAGGTAGAGGAAGAAGGCCCCAAGATCGTCCTTCCCGAGATCAAGGGCAAGATCGAGTTTCGCAACGTCTCATTTTATTACGAGAAGGGCGACCCCGTGCTGAAGGATATCAACTTCACCATCGAGCCGGGGCAGATGATCGGCCTTGTCGGCTCCAGCGGCTCGGGCAAGACGACGCTCATCAACCTGATCAGCCGCTTTTACAAGGTGACCGAAGGCGAGATCCTGATCGACGGGGTCAACATCAACGACATCGACCTTAAGTCGCTGAGAAAGCAGATCGGCCTGGTGCTGCAGGAGCCCTTCCTCTTTCACGGCACCATCGCGGAAAACATCGCGTACGGCCGGCCGGATGCGACCTTTGAAGAGATCGTCGAAGCGGCTCAGCTGGCCAACGCCCACAACTTCATCATGAACCTGCCTGACGGGTACGATACCCGCATCGGCGAGCGGGGCGTGGGGCTTTCGGGCGGCGAGAAGCAGCGCATCTCCATCGCCCGGGCGATCTTGAAAAACCCGAGGATCTTGATCCTGGACGAGGCGACCTCGGCGGTCGACACGGAGACCGAAAAATTGATCCAGGAGGCCATCGACCGTTTGATCAAGGGGAGGACGACCATCGCCATCGCCCACCGCCTCTCAACGCTGCAAAACGCCGACCGCCTGCTGGTGCTGAAAGACGGCCAGATCGCCGAGTCGGGGACGCACGAAGAGCTCTTGGCAAAGCCAGATGGCCTGTTCCGGCACTTTGTCGAGCTGCAGATGGAAGTTTCCAAGAGCAAGCGCATCGCTTGAGCCAAGGAGGAAGAGCAACGTGGCCGTCGTGATGCTCTCATCGGACGAGATCGAGCTTCGCCCCGAGACGATGGGCACGCTGAAGCTGGTCGTGAAAAAGGACGGAGCCACCAAGGAGTATTCGGGCGTCGAGGTCAAGCTGGCCTTTCCCATGACGGGCGGGAGCAAGATGGTCTCCTTCCGGGAGCCCGGCGGGAAAGAGATCGGGCTGCTGAAAGACGCGGACGCCCTCGACCACGAGTCGTCGCAGGCGCTCCGGCAGGCTTTGGGGCTCGCCTATTTCGTCCCGGTGATCACCAAGATTCACTCCATCAAAGAAGAGTTTGGCGTCACCCGGTGGAAAGTGGAGACGGACCGCGGCCCCCGCACCTTTGACGTCGCCACCCGGCAGGACGTCCGCCCGCTGGGCCAAGGCCGCTACCTCATCAGGGACGTGGACGGCAACCGCTACGAAATCCGCGACACCGAAGCGCTGGACCCGGCCAGCCGCTCGCTTCTGGATTTCGAGATCTAGCCTTTCAGCCTCTGTGAAGGGAAGCCAACAAGGGCCGCCGAATGGTTTTGACGCAGCAACGCGTACACTTCACTACCGAAAGGGGTCAGCGCCCAAAACCATGGCGGTCCAAGACGCAATCGCAACGATCGTCACGGAAACTCCTGCCGAGACCGAGGCTGTGGGCCGCGTCTTGGGGCGGGCTCTGGTGCCCGGCGACTTGGTCAACCTCCAGGGCGATCTGGGCGCGGGCAAGACCCTCTTTGTCAAAGGATTGGCTGCTTCGTTGGGATACGATCCTCACGACGTGCAAAGCCCCACGTTTACCCTGGTCCACGAGCACCGGGGTGAACGTCTCACTCTGTACCATTTGGACCTCTACCGGTTAGACGATGCGCTCGCCGAGATCGAGGCTTTGGGATTCGAAGAGTATCTCGAGCCCGAGGACGCAGTGACGGCAGTCGAATGGGGAGAAAGAGGAGAGCCCGCCCTCTCCCGCCGCCGTTTTGACGTCGTCTTTGAAGTCTTGGGCTCTAGGCGCCGCATCACGGTGTACGCCCGCGAGATCGAGCAGCAACGGATCGAAGAGCTCCAGCAGGCCTTTTCGAAGCTGGGTTTGGAAAGGACCGGGGGAGCCGGCGGGGGCCGGCCGACGTGATCGTCTTGGGTCTTGACACCGCCGGGCGGCTCGGCGGCATCGGCATCGTTTCGGAGGGGCGCCTGCTCGGCGCCAGCGTGCTGGGAGTGCAAGAGGGGCACTCGCAAAACCTCCTGCCGGCGACGCAATCGCTTATGAAGTCGTTGGGGCTCGGGCCGGCCGATGTGGACGGGATCGCCGTCGCCATCGGCCCCGGGTCGTACACGGGGCTTCGCATCGGGGTGGCCGTGGCCAAGGCGTTGGGCTACGCCTGGGGCGTTCCGGTGCGGGGCGTCAGTACGTTGCTGGCCACCGCGTGGCCTCTAGCCGGCGTCGCGGGCATGGTCTGCGCTTGTTTGGACGCCCGCAAGGAGCACGTCTATTCGGCGACGTTTTCCGGAAGGCAACTGGGTTTTGCCGGCGAAGCCCTTTCAACCCAGGCGACGGTGACGCCCCAAGATCGCCGGAGCGTCATCGACGTGGCAAAGGAGGTCCAGGGGTACCTGGCGAACGGGATGGACGTCTACCTGGTGGGAGACGGCGCCCGCGTGGTCTTGGACGAAGTCCGGCGGACGATGGACGGCGGAGGCGAAGGTCCCAACGTGATCGTCCCGCCGCTCTTGGGGGAGGCGGCACGGGCCGCGCACGTCGCCCACATCGGGGAGTTGGAGCTTTCGCGGGGCCAAAGCGACGACCTTTTTGAGCTGAGCCCCAACTACCTGCGTCGCTCGGAGGCGGAGCGCCGATGGAGACAGAAGCTACTGAGCAAGTAGTCATCGATCCGATGCGCGTGCGGGATCTCGCCGATATCATGCGCATCGAGAGGCTCTCGTTCACGACCCCGTGGTCCAAGCAGGCCTTTCTTTCCGAAATGCTCGACAACGACCGGGCCTACTACTTGGTCGCCAAGGTCAACGATCGGCCGGTGGGTTATATCGGCGTCTGGCTGATCGCCAACGAGGGCCACATCACCAACGTCGCCGTCCACCCCGACTATCGCGGCAGGGGCATCGGCAACCGCCTCATGCTGGCCATTGAAGAGCTGGCTAAGAAAAGGGGCGCCACCCGGATGACCCTGGAGGTGCGGGTGAGCAACGAAGTGGCGCAGGCGCTCTACCGGAAATTAGGGTACGTCGCCGCCGGCATCCGCCGCCGGTACTACCGGGACAACGACGAAGACGCGATCATCATGTGGAAGGATATCGGCACGTGAGCTTGTGTCTTGGCATCGAGACGAGCTGCGACGAGACGGCCGCGGCCGTCGTCAAAGACGGGCGGGAGATCCTCTCCAGCGTCGTTGCCTCGTCGGCTGAGCTCCACAAAGTGTACGGCGGGGTGGTTCCCGAGATCGCCTCCCGCCGCCATATCGAGCTGATCCTCCCCGTGATCGATCAGGCGTTAAACGAGGCGGGCGTCAGCCTGGATGACATCGCCCTGATCGCTGCGACACAGGGACCGGGCCTCGTGGGAAGCCTCCTTGTGGGGCTCATGGCGGCCAAGGCGCTGGCCTTTGCGCGCAACATCCCCTTTATCGGCGTCAACCACATCGAAGGGCATATTTACGCCAACTTCCTTGCCCACCCGGAGCTGATGCCCCCGGCGATCTGTCTCACGGTGTCCGGGGGGCACACCGAGCTGCTCTACATCGAGAAATTTGGCTCCTACAGCCGTCTTGGCCGCACCCGGGACGACGCGGCCGGGGAGTGCCTCGACAAGGTGGGGCGCATGCTCGGCCTTCCGTATCCCGCCGGCCCGGTGATCGACCGCCTGGCGATGGAGGGAAACCCTCAGGCGTACAGCCTCCCCCGGGGCCTCGCGGGGGAGGAGACCTTAGACTTCAGCTTCAGCGGCCTTAAAACGGCGGCGATGAATGAGATCAACCGGGCCAAGCAAAGGGGCGAGGAGATCGCCGTCGCCGACTTCGCTGCGAGCCTCATGGAGGCGGTGGTGGACGTGCTCGTCGACCGGGCTCTCAAGGCCGCCGAAGCGACAGGGGCCCAGCGCGTGATGCTCTCGGGCGGAGTCGCCGCGAGCCGCGTGCTGCGCGCACGGATGGAAGCGGCTTGCCGGGAGCGCTCCCTCGAGTTTTACGCACCGCCCATCGCTCTTTGCACCGACAACGCCGCGATGATTGCGAGCGCCGGCTACTTCCGTCACCTGGGCGGCGAGATCTCGCCGCTCTCCCTCAACGCCGAGCCGAGCTTGCGCCTCTAACGCCGCCATGGAGAGGGGCGCCTGGCGCGCCTTGGCCTGCGCTATCATCCGCGCGACGGGGCCGGTGAGCTGGAAACCGCAACCCGTGTAACACGACCCGGCGCTTCCGTTGTCCAATCCTCTGTGCACCGCTCCGCACTCGGCCCTCTCAGCGATCTTTCCCGTCTCACGAATCTTTCCGGACCCAGATATACCGGGGTAACAAGTCCACGGTGAAGTTGCGCACTGCGTCGCGCACGGCGGCCCTGCGGGTCTCAGGAATATCCCGGCGGTCGGGGCGGGGTACGAGGGAGCTAGGTGGGGCCGTCCGTTCGCTCCAGTTGATGTAGATGGTACGCCGGGTGGTGTCGCGGCCCTCCACCGTGTTGGACCAGATGATCGCCCCCTCTTTGGTTTCGATAACCCGGGCCTGGAAAGCCGTCTGGACAAGGGTCTCGTGGGTGACCTCCCAGTGGGGGCGCGAGCTTTGGCTGCGGCATCCGAAGCATTGGGGCACGGAGACGCTGGTGTCGTCGAAGTAGTAGGTGGCGGCGCCGGTGATGATCGCGTCGACGCCCAGCCTGCGGCCGAGGGCTTTGGCCACCTCGGGGTCGGCCAGCTGCTCGGGGGATGCGCCGATGGCGGCCAGCGCCGCCCAGGCGGTGGCGCCGTCGACGACGCGATACCGTTCCGAGTCGTGCAGCGTCTGAGTGACCCCTTCTTCAAACAGGTGGACGATGCCCGGATCGACGGTGTAGTTGACGAAGCCGACCACCGCGACGCTGCGGATGTTGTGCACCGGGGCTTCGGGTGGAAGCATCACCCGTTCGCGCTCGCCGGTGCAGCCGGAAGCGAGCAGTACGGCCAGCAGCACGAGCGCGAAGAAACGCACACTTCGGATCGCCATGGGATCACCCGCTTTCCCGTTTGGCTTTCGCCGTCGCGATGGGGATTTCCTGGACGATGCCCAGGATATTTCCCAACCAGGGGAACGGCTTCCACCATCGGCGTAGCGGGGGAGCGACACGGGGCGTGGCGCGCGACGTGGGGTCGAGGAGCGGAGCGTCCGGCGCGAATGGCGGCGCAAATTTCACCGCTGCCGCAACGTGGCGGCCGGATCCATCCGCGCGCCCCGCAGGGCCGGCCCCAGCGCGGCGACGGCGGCGCTGAGCAGGGTGAGGCCTCCCGCGAGCACGGCGTGCTGCGCCTTAGGGCTTACGGGCAGGTACGCGATGCCAAACCCGGAAGGAAGCCCGATAGGGATCCGGGAAAGGGCCCAAGCGGCCGTAAAGCCGAGGCCAGCGCCAAGCAAAGCCCCGGCCAGAGCGCTGGTGAGGCTCTCGGCCAACACCGTGCGCAGGGTGTTGGCCGTGCTGGCCCCGACGGCCTGCAGGATGGCGAGCTCATACCGCTGCTCCATCACACGCAACGCAGTGACGCTCGCTGTGGAAAAGGCCGCCGTGATGATGGCCGAGAGGCTGATCCAAAGCATCACTTGCCGTTCGACGGCGAGAGCCTCGAGCAAGGAGCTTCGACCTTCGTACCAGGGTTGGGTCCAGGCCCCGGTCTCCCGTTGCACCTCGAGGCGGAGCGCCGCAAGGTCTTGATGGGGCGCGACGCCTAAAGCGTAGCCTCGCCGCGAGCCGGGACCCGCCAGGCGGTCCGCGAGGTCGTAGGAGACGAGGAGCAGCTGGCCGTCGATGGTGACAAGACCGGCTCGGATAAGGCCGGAGATCGTCAAGGAGAGCGTGGAGCCCTGGGAGCTGGCAAGGCTCAGCACGTCCCCGGCCGCAAGTCCTAAGCTAGCGGCGAGCTCGACGCCGACGGCCGCTTCCCCGTCATGTTGGGGCAGCCGCCCTTCAAGGGCCCAAGCCGCGCCGGGAAGGACGTCGGGCAACGCATCGAGGTCGTAACCTTCGAGGCGGGCAGGAGCAGAGCGGGCGCCGGATGAAACCAGGACGGGACTCGCGATGTGCCTTGAGACCGCGACGACGCCGGGAAGCTCGCTGAGGCGGTGGATCGGATCGGTGGAAGGCGCCGCGGCGCCCGCCTCGACCCACAGAGCCGGGGTAAACGCCTGCAGGCGCTGGCTGAGGTAGTCGTGGAGGCCGTCGCTTACGCTGAGCACAAAGGTGACCGCCGCCGCGGCGACGATGACCGCCCAGGCACCGACCAGCGTCCGGGCCGGCCGGCGCCAAAAGCGGAGCCATGCGAGCTCGAGATCCAACAGCCAGCTCCGGGGACGGATTGGCGGGTGCAACCAGCAGCGCTCCTTTCACTGGGAAGCTCAACTGACGCTGGCTTCCCAATTCGAAAGAATGCCCCAAGCGGCAGGGGAATCCTGCCCGGGCGGGAAGTCCAATGCTCAAACGCAACGGACCCACGAGAGGGAGGCGAGACCCTTGCGAAAGATTAAGATCGTCGTCGAAGACGTTGAGGCGACGGCGACGCTCTACGACAATGCTACCGCCGATGCTGTTTGGAAGGCGCTTCCCCTTGAGGCCAGGGCCAACCGCTGGGGCGATGAGATCTACTTTTCCACGCAGGTGACGCTCCCCTCGCAAGAAGGGCGCGAGGTGGTCGACGCCGGGGATCTGGCTTACTGGCCTCCCGGGCGGGCCTTTTGTATCTTTTGGGGGCCGACGCCCGCAAGCCGCGGCGATGAGATCCGGCCGGCGAGCCCCGTCTACGTCTTTGGCAAAATCGACGGAGATCCCAAGGTCTTCGACGGCGTGCGCGGCGGGGAAAGCATCACGGTGGAAAAGATCGAGCCCTAAGGGCGAGGTGCCAGGATGGGTGAGTAGCATGGCTGAGCAGCGACGGCAGCTGAGCCACCTCGACGCGGAGGGGCGGGCGAGGATGGTCGACATTTCCCAAAAGCAAGAGAGCGTCAGGGAGGCGGTGGCCCGGGGACGGGTGAGTGTTTCGCCGGCGACGCTCGCGCTGCTCAAGGAGGCGGCGCTTCCCAAGGGCGATGTGCTTACCGTGGCTCAAGTGGCCGGCATCATGGCCGCCAAGCGGACCGCCGAGCTGATCCCCATGTGCCATCCCATCCCACTTTCGGGCATCGACGTCCGCCTGTGGCTTTCCGATGAGCCGCCGGCGGTCGAAATCGAGGCGAGGGTGCGCACCAAAGCGGCCACCGGCGTGGAAATGGAGGCTTTGAGCGCGGTGAGCGCTGCAGCCCTCACCGTGTACGACATGTGCAAGTCGGCCCAGCGGGACATGGTGATCGAGGGCATCCGCCTCATCTCCAAGACCGGGGGAACGCGGGGCGATTACGTCCGGCCCGGAGAGAGCCCGCCGCCGCAGGCGTAGCAAGCCGCACGAGCCCAGCCGCCCCCTCGGCGGTCTTGAGCAAGAAGCCGGCGAGCCGAAACCTGCCTGTACCACCTCTTCTCGCGTGGGAGCGGTTCCAGCATGCGCGGCGCCGCTCCCGTCCCGCCTGCCGGATCCCTTCTCGGGAATTGCCCCTTGTGTGTGCGTGTCGTGTGCGTCGCGTGCACCGTGCGGGTCTGCCGCGTTGTGCGCTCACTGTCCCTTTTTCGCCGGGAGTCCCCCTTTCTTTGGTGTTGAAGGAAATCGCAGGCTTAGTGAGAAAACTCCCCCTAGATGGGAGCGTTCCCAAATCGTCCTGCCGGAAAATCCGGCGCGGACCGTTCCAACCTAGGAGGAGCCCCCAGATGCCCACCATCTTTGACGTCGCGAAGCGCGCTGGCGTTTCTAAGAGCAGCGTCTCCCGCGTGCTCAACGGCGGGGCCGTAAGTCCCAAGACCCGCAAGGCCGTCTTGGAGGCGATCGAGGCTCTCGGATACCGCCCCAACGTGGCTGCCCGGGGGTTGGTGACCAAGCGGAGCCAGACGGTGGGCTTCGTCCTCACCGATGTGGCCGATCCTTATTACTCCGAGGTTATCCGGGGCGTCGATGAGGCGCTCTCCGAAAAGGGCTACAGCCTCATCCTCTGCAGCGCTCGTTGGGACAACGAGCGGGAGCTTTCTTATATCCGGCTGCTCGCGGAGCACCGGGTCGACGGGCTGCTCGTCCTCAGCGGCCAGACGACGGCGCGAGAGCACATGCTGCGAGCCCTTTCCGCCGAGTCGGAGCGACCGATCGTCGTCCTCGACCGTACCCTTTCAGGCGCCGGCTTCGACACCATCGGCGTCGACGACTTCGCCGCAGCCGCCGGCGCGGTCCGTCACCTCATTCGCCTGGGGCACAGACGCATTGCGCACGTGACCGGCCCCCTCAACTATCACTCAGGTGTGCGCCGGCTTGAGGGATACCGCCACGCTCTGGAGCAGGCGGGCATCCCTGTGGACCCGTCGTTGATCGTCGAAGGGAACTTCACCAAGCGCGGCGGTTACGAGGCGGCGATCAACCTTTTCTCGCGCGCCCAGCCGCCCACCGCGATTTTCGCCGCCAACGACGTGAGCGCCCTCGGCGTCTGGCAGGCTGCCAGGGAGTTTGGCCTTTGCATCCCCGAAGACGTGGCCCTGGTCGGCTTTGACGACATCGAACTCTTGAGGCTCGCCGATATCCCCCTCACGACGGTGAGGCAGCCTCGCTACGACTTTGGGTACATGGGCACTCAGATGCTTCTGGCCCGGATCGAGGCCAAGGACCAGGTGAAAGAGCCTCGCCGAGTGATCCTTCCGACGGAGCTTGTCATCCGGAGCTCCTGCGGCCACCATTTGGGGCTCGGGCCTAGCAAGTGTTAACTCCTTTCGCGTCCGGGGCGCCGGCGCCGTTTGAGCCGATCGAAGGGAGGGAAGCCGGAAAACACAGGGCGGTTTCACACGAGGGAGAGGCATTCGCGAGCATCAATGGGATCGGTATCTCTCGACCACATGAGAAGGAGGATACCCTATGAAGGCCCGCACAGGTTTGTTGACGCTGCTCCTCATCTTGGCAAGCCTCTTGGCCGTGGCCAGTTCAGCGCTGGCGCAAGTGACCATCACCTTTGCCACCCGGGACGTGCGTGAGCCCTACGCCGACATCGTCGCGGCGTTTAACGCCAGCCACCCGGACATCCACGTCGAATTTTTGCCGATCTTCTCCGACGAGTACGTCACCCAGCTGCTCACCATGTTTGCCGGCGGGGCGGGACCGGATGTCTTTTTCGTCTACGAGGCCGACATCTTGGCTTGGGCGCATCAAGGGCTCCTGGCTAAGCTCGACGAGTTCCTGGAAAAGGACCCCGAGCTCAATTTCGACGCGATCTACGAGCCGACGTGGAGCGCGATGACCTTAAACGGCAGCGTCTACGGCATCTCGGAGTACGTCAATCCCAACGGTCTCGTCTGGTTTAATAAGACCATGTTTGAAGAGGCTGGCCTCGAAAGCCCCATCTCCCTCGACCGCCGGGGAGCCTGGACCATGGAGGCCATGCGGGATGACGCGCGCAAGCTCTCCCGCATCGCCGGCGACGGGGGCCGTGAGTCGTGGGGCCTTTACATCCCCAACTGGTGGGGTCCCATCTATTCCTTCTTGATGACCAACGGCTTCACGTTTTCCGACGCCGCCAATAACCTTTCGCTCAACTCCGAAGCCAACCTGCGGGCGGTCGAGTACTTGAGGCAGTGGACCGTCGAAGACCGTTCGACCAACGCGTACCAGGGGATCGACGAGCCGGTCTACCTACGGGAAAAACGCCTCGGCATGGCCATCGCGGGCGGCTGGTACACGTGGGTGATCGACTTGATCGCCCCGATCGAGGTGGATGTGGTCCCCATGCCGGTGGGCATCGACGGCGGCCGGGTGGCGATGATCTCCAACCCGGCGATCGCGATGAACCCCAACACCCGGCATAAGGAAGCCGCCTGGACCTTTATGAAGTACATCCTGGTGGGCGAGGGAGCGGAGATCCGAGCCCGCCGCGAAGGCGACCTGCCGTCGGCAAAACACCTGGCCACCCTGGTTGAGGGCTCCGGTCCGACCTGGCAAGAGGCCATGGCCCGTTCGATGGAGTGGGCCGTGCCGATGCCCAGCGAACTCGTGCTCCGGCCAGGAAGCATGGAGCTCATGCTCTACGGAGGCCAGAGCCTCGAGGCGGTCTGGCGGGGCGATGCCGACGCGAAGCCCATCCTCGACGAGATCCAGCGCCTGGCGAGCGCCATCCCTCTCATCACGGAGCAGTAAGTCGCCCGGCAAAAGGCGGCTGTACAGCGGTTAGGCCGTCTGCCAGCGATGGCGATCGGTTAACGATCACCGCACCGCGGGTGGGCTCGATCGCCGCAGGGGCTGCGGCGCGAGTTGGTGCACCATCGGAATCTCGGACCTCGAAGGCGCCTAACGGCCCTCTTAGAGGCGGGAGCGTGGCTTTTGCCAGGCTCCCGCTTTTGCTGTTCTGCCGCTCCGGCCCGGGCATGGTCGCCTTGCGTATCAGTCCGTCGCCGCCCTCTGTGACGGACTGGAAAAAGCGGTTGCATTTCCCGGAGTGGTTGGCTTATCATAGGGAATGGATTTAGCACTCAAAATGGGGGAGTGCTAACAGTTTGCCCGCGCCGGTCGCTGGACCGGGCGGACCGCGCTCAATTGACCCCCCGAGTGAGAGCATTTTTACGGCGCTGAGGAGGGAAAAACGGATGCAGCTCAAGCCACTAGGCGATCGCGTCGTCGTCCAGCCCATCGAGAGGGAGGAAAAGACGGAAAGCGGCCTTTACCTTCCCGACACGGCTAAGGAGAAGCCCCAAGAGGGCAAGGTGGTCGCGGTGGGCAGCGGTCGCGTCCTCCCCAACGGGGAGAGGGTCGCTCTCACGGTGAAAGTGGGCGACAGGGTCCTGTTTTCGAAGTACGCCGGGACCGAAGTCAAGGTCGACGGCACCGAGTACCTCATCATGAGCGAAAACGACATTCTCGCCGTCGTCGAAGCGTGACCGGATGATTTCCCGGGTATGGTGTCAGGTGCCATATCATAGGAAAAGGAAGGTGACTGGATCAAGTGCCCAATTTGCTCAAATTTGACGAAGAGGCGCGCCGCGCTCTGGAACGAGGCGTCAACAAGCTGGCCGACGCTGTCAAGGTGACGTTGGGCCCCAAAGGGCGCAACGTGGTCTTGGAGAAGAAGTACGGTTCGCCGACGATCACCAATGACGGTGTCTCGATCGCCCGCGAGGTCGAGCTGGAGGAGCCTTTTGAAGACCTTGGGGCGCAGCTGGTGAAAGAGGTGGCCACCAAGACCAACGACGTCGCCGGCGACGGCACGACGACCGCGACCGTGCTGGCCCAAGCGCTGGTGCGGGAGGGGCTGAAAAACGTGGCTGCCGGCGCAGCGCCGCTCGCGCTCAAGCGGGGGATGGAGCAAGCGGTAGCCGCCATCGTGGAAGAGCTCAAAAAGATCAGCAAGCCCGTCGAGACCAAGGAGGCCATCGCGCAAGTTGCGGCGATCTCGGCGGGCGACCCTGAGATCGGCAAGCTGATCTCCGACGCGATGGACAAGGTGGGCAAGGACGGCGTCATCACCGTCGAGGAGTCCAACACCATCGGCACCTCGGTCGAGGTCGTCGAGGGGATGCAGTTTGACCGGGGTTACCTTTCGCCTTACTTTGTGACCAACGCCGAGGCGATGGAGGCCGTCCTGGAAGAACCCTACATCCTGATCACCGACCGCAAGATCAGCTCGGTGCACGACCTCATCCCCGTGCTGGAGCAGGTGATGAGGGAAGGAAGGCCGCTCCTCGTCATCGCGGAGGACGTGGAAGGCGAAGCCCTCGCGACGCTGGTCGTCAACAAGATCCGGGGCGTCGTCAGCGTCGCGGCGGTTAAGGCGCCGGGCTTTGGCGAGCGGCGTAAGGCGATGCTGGGCGATATCGCCGTTGTCACCGGCGGCCAGGTGATCTCCGAAGAGCTGGGGATCAAGCTGGAAAACGTCACCCTCGACATGCTGGGCAGGGCCCGGCAGGTCCGGATCACCAAGGACGATACCACGATTGTCGACGGCAAGGGCGATCCGGCCGCGATCGAGGGGCGCGTCGCGCAGATTCGCCGCGAGATCGAGGAGACCGACTCCGATTACGACCGGGAGAAGCTCCAAGAGCGCCTGGCGAAGCTCGCAGGCGGCGTGGCGGTCATCAACGTGGGCGCGGCCACCGAAACCGAGCTCAAGGAGCGCAAGCACCGCATCGAGGACGCTCTTTCGGCGACCCGGGCCGCGGTCGAAGAGGGCATCGTCCCTGGCGGCGGCACTGCTTTGATCCAGGCTGCAGCGGTGATCGACAAGCTCGAGCTCCAAGGCGATGAGCGGACGGGTGCGATGATCGTGAAAAAGGCGGCCGAAGAGCCGGTCAAGATCATCGCTTACAATGCGGGCGCTGAGGGCGCCGTCATCGCGGAGCGGGTCAAAAACGAAAAGCCCGGCGTGGGCTACGACGCAGCCAGCGAGCAGTTTGTCGATATGGTCCAAGCCGGGATCATCGACCCGACCAAGGTGACGCGCAGCGCGCTCGAAAACGCGGCGAGCATCGCCGGCATGATCCTCACCACCGAGGTCCTCGTGGTTGAGGAGCCCGAGGAAGAGCCGGCCACGCCCAATCCCGGCATGGACATGATGTAAGCCGAAGCATCACCTGGCGACAGGATCAAGCGGCGGAGGCGCCCAAGGCGTGAGGGTGGGCCTTCGCCGCTTGTTTTTTTGCCGGCCACCTGGCCCGCAACGGCGGTTGAAGGCGCTTGTCCAGCGTGATACAATACCACCATCAACAGAGGGAATTTGAGGTGGCGGCAGAGACGTGCACCAAGATATCGCGAAAATCCTCCTGACGGAGGAGATGATCCAGGCCAAGGTCAAAGAGCTGGCGGCGCAGATTTCGGACAAGTACCGCGGCACGGGACGCCCCCTTCACGCCATCGTCATCCTCAAGGGAGCTACCTTTTTCGCCGCCGATCTATTGCGGCGGCTCGACATCCCCGCCCGGGTCGACTTTATGGCGATCTCCAGCTACGGCACCAGGTCATCAAGCTCCGGTGTGGTCAGGATCCTTAAGGACCTCGATCACCCCATTGAGGGACAAGACGTGCTGGTGATCGAAGATATCGTCGACAGTGGGCGGACGCTCAATTACCTTTTGCAAGGGCTCAAGCAGCGCAATCCCGCGTCGCTTTCGCTGTGCGTGCTGCTGGATAAGCCTGATCGCCGGGTGGTCGATGTCCACCCCGAGTTTGTCGGTTTTGAAATTCCCGACGAGTTTGTGGTCGGCTACGGGCTCGATTACGCCGAGTTGTATCGCAATCTTCCCTACATCGGTGTTTTAAAGCCCGAGCTTTATAAGGATTAGCATTCCATCTCTGCGTGCCTATGGCCAGGGAGCGGGAGGTCTCCAGGTTTGGTGACGACGCGTGACATCCAGGCGCCCCACGCCGGGGGCCACGACAGGGTCGTCGTGGTTGATTTTGGCGCACAGACGAGTCAGCTCATCGCACGCCGCATCCGCGAGTGCCAGGTGTATTGCGAGCTCTGGCCTCACACCGCTCCCGTGGACGCGTTTCGCCAAGACAGCGTCAAAGGCGTGGTCCTGGCGGGCGGCCCTGCGCTGGCCCAAGCCCTCGAGGCGGCGAAAGCATCCGGCAGGGCGCCGGCAGCCCTTGCGGCCTGGTTGGAGCTCGGCGTCCCGCTTCTTGCCGTCGGCCCGGCTGCGGCGGCGCTGGTCGAGAGCCTGGGCGGCGAGGTGCGCCGCGCCCG
>PKEU01000201.1 GCA_002919195.1 bacterium | reverse complement strand
TGTGGACGATCATTCTCCACCATATCCCAGAAGCCTTCTTGTTCGCCTACTCGGGATTGGGTTTGGTAGGGGTCCACCCTTCGTTCAAGCGGCTCGTTCCTTTTGCTTTGGTGTTTGGCGTGATCGTCCACGCCCTCCGCGTGGCGATTTTCCCCTGGCACGTCGTCGCCCTCATGGCGGTGCAAGCCGTCGCCCAGCGCTATTACTTCCAAGTTTCTTGGGGGACAAGCCTTGCGGCTGTCTCCATCAGCTTTATCCTCATCAACGCGGGCGAAGCGCTTCTTGCGCTCGCGCTCTTTCTCGCGCTCCAGATCTCGCTCGACGATATCTTGACATCGCCCCTGCTTTCGCTTTTGATGGGATGGACGACGCTCATTCCCCTCTTCATCGCCGCGATCGCGGTCGGGCGCTGGGGATGGGTGCTCATTCCGCTGCACTCGGGCGACGCTCCTCGCGCCGGAGGCGCCGACGAGGTGTCCGGCCATGGCTGAACGGTTGCACAAAGGGACTGGAGCAGTCAATAGGAGCTTGAGCAAGGACCTCGATGCGAAGGCGGTGGACTCCCGGCGCGTTTACCGGATCCACATGGTCGCCGTCGCGCTCTTGGGTTTCACGACGCTCCTTTTTACCGGCCTCAACATGCGCTTTCTCCTCAGCGACCGAAACAGCGGCGAGGTGCAGCTCTCTCTCTTTATGATGGGCATCGCCATCTTGATCGCCGTCGGCGTCATCGTCGTGACGTCGTACGTGATCAAGATGGTGAAAAACGAGGCCGAGATTCGCCTGGAGGTCGAGCGACTTCAGAGCAAGGCCGATCTTGTCGACTCGCTCCGGGAGGTCCGGCACGACTTTGACAACCAACTGACCGTCATCCTCGCCCTCTTGCAGCTGGGCCGCGTCGAGCGGGCCATCGACTACCTGCGTGGGATCGTAGGCCGCGGCGGCCTCGCGCCCGAAGGCCAGGGCCCAGGGACCCTCTTTGCCTTCCTGGCGGAAAAGGGGCTCCAGGCCGTGGAGAAAGAGATCGCGATCCAGTTTGACCTCACCCCCTTCCAGATGCCTGACGTGCCCATCGACGCCATCACCCGCATCGTGGGCAACCTCTTTGACAACGCCGTGGAAGCGGCTTCCAAGGCCTTGGACCCGGGCCAGGTCAAGGTCAAGGTGGGCGCCGGCGGTGGTCGCTGGTTTTTTGAGATTTGGAACAACGGCGCTTCGATCCCCCCTCATATGATCGATCGGGTGTTTGACTCAGGGGTGACGACCAAACGGGAAGGCGAAGGCCACGGCCTCGGCCTCGCCGTCGTCCGCCGCCTGGTCGACGCGCACCAAGGCGAGATCTCCGTTCAAAGCGATCCACGCCTTGGCACCACCTTCCGGGTCTCCTTTGAGGCGGCTTTCACCTACTCCGAGATCGCCCAGAATAGGTAATTGTTATCACTTTTGCCAGCTGCTTCTCCCATGATAAAATGGTTGGCAACAGCGGTGGAAATCGCCGGCCGAAAGGGAGGGTGCGGCCATGGCGCGGCGCGAGATCCGCCTCTTCGACCTGTCCGTTGTTCTCCTCTTGGCGCTGATCGTGATCGTGGGCTGGTTTTATGGAGGCCCGCCCGAAGAGGCCCAGCGCCGCCGGGCGTCCTTTGTCACGGGCGTCGACAACTTCCTGGGCGGCATGGGCACCCCGCAAGTGATCGCCCAGTACGGCGGCATCGATGAGGAGCCCGAGATCAACGCCAGAGTGAAAGCCATCTTTGACAAGGTCGCGCCCGCCGCCCGCGAGGTGCGGGGCGATCTGCGCTACGAGATCTCGGTGCTCAAATCGGACATCCCCAACGCCTTTTCGCTGCCCGGCGGCCGGACCTTTATCACGCGCGGGCTGGTGGAGCTCTTAGACGACGACGATCAGATCGCGGGCGTGATTGGGCACGAGCTGGCCCACACGGTGCAGAGCCACGGATCCAAAGCTTTCGGCCGGGATCTGGGCATGATCTTGTTTTACGATTTTCTCTTGGACAAGGTGGAAGACCACCAGAGGGCGGAAGCGGTGGAGCTGGCCAACTTGAGTCTTGCCTTGGTGAGCACGGGCTACAGCCGGGCCGCTGAGACCGAAGCTGACGAACTGGGGTTTCTCTTTGCGGTCAAGGCCGGCTATAAACCTTTAGGCTTGGCCGAAGCGCTGGAAAAGATCGAGGCTTATCAAAAAGAGCAAGAGCAGAGGAGCGGGCGCCGTCAGGACGTGCCCGAGTTTTTCCGCACCCATCCCTTGACTGAAAACCGCATCCGGCATATCCGGCAGGTCGCCGCCGACTACGGATACGACGTGTATGTCCCCGGCGATGCGGTGACCGAAGCGCTGCGCCGGTACCACCGGGAGGCTACCGGCGAATGATCGACCTTCACAGCCACATCTTGCCTGGAATCGACGACGGGGCCCAGTCGTGGGACGAGACGTTGGCCATGGCGAGGATCGCCGTCGCGGACGGCGTCAAGGTCATGGTAGCGACGCCGCACATGATGGATGCCGGCCCTTTCGCCAACCGGGCGCCCGAAGTGCTGGCGCTGGCCGCCGAGGCCCAGGAGCGCCTCAAAATGGCCGGCATCGACCTTGAGATCGTGCCGGGGGGCGAGCTGTTTTTATCGCCCGAGACACCGGCCGGGATTCGTTCGGGAGAGCTCTTGACCTACGCCAATCAACGGCGCTACGCGCTGGTGGAACTTCCCGGCGACGACGTGCCTCCCTATGCCGAACAGGCGCTTTTTGAGTGCCAGCTCGCAGGGGTGACGCCGGTCCTCGCCCATCCGGAGCGCAACTCCGTGTTGGTCAACGACTTGGACAGGCTGGCCGAGTGGGTCGAGCGGGGCGTGCTGCTCCAGGTCAACGCGCTGAGCCTGGCGAGCGAAAGCGAGGGTCGTAGGCGGCGCGCGGCCGAGGAGCTCATCGAGCGGCGCCTGGTCCACTTTGTCGCGAGCGACGCGCACACCACCCGGCGCCGGCGGCCGGGGCTTTCCCGGGCCAAAAAGCGTGTCGCCACCCTCGCGGGTGAGGAGATGGCGCAAATCCTCGTGGCGGAAAATCCCCGCCGCCTCTTATCCGGGGAGCCGGTCCGGGTCTTTGAGCCCGTCAAGCCGAAGCGGCGCGGAAAGCTCTTCGGCCGCCTTTTCAGGCGGAAAGCCCGGGAGCAGAGCGCTGCGTCCTCATAGAAGGTCGACGAAGTGACCTATGGCGATTGCAAGACGTCCGGCCCAAAAAGACGGCGCCCGGCTGGAGCGGCGGCGCGCCTCAGCCGGGCTTTTTTCGCCTTACTTTCTCGCCAGCTTTGAACCGCGGAGCTTCCTCTTTCAGGAGAGGCCCCTAGAGAACGGCGTCGAGTCTCTTGACCAGTGTCTCTTTTGACTGCAGGCCCACGAGGGAGTCGACCAGCTCCCCGTCCTTAAAGAGGAGCAGCGTGGGGATGCCCTGGATGCCATACCTGGCCGGCGTGTCGGGGTTTTCGTCCACGTTGAGCTTGACGATCTTGGCCCGGCCTTCATACTCCTCGGCCAGCTGCTCGATGATGGGGCCGATCATGCGGCAAGGGCCACACCACGGGGCCCAAAAGTCGACCAGCGCCACGCCCTGGTGCTGGAGGATCTCCTGCTCAAAGGTTTGATCGGTCACTTCCTTCGCCATGCGCTATGCCTCCTCGATATCCCTATCCATGTCCCAAAGGGAACTGATCGATACATTTCGATTAAAGCCTAACAGCTCGATCCCCGCCTGTCAAGCCAAAGAATGGCAAGAATGGGCGACTTCAGGCGAAACGGATAAGACCGTTAGGACCGGCCATAAAAGGAGCGTCGCTGCCGCCACGACACCCGAATCGTTGGCCACCAGGGCGACCAGGCTCGCGACGGCGCAGGTCTTGGTCATGGCCACAAGGCCCGGATAGCGCGCTGCGAGCTTGCGGTGAAACCAGTTGGGCGTAAAGACGGCCGCGACGAGAAAGCCCAGCGCGACAAAGACCACCCGGCTCCAGACCGTCAGGCGGATGAGCCTCAGGTTGATGGCCGCCTTGCGCCCAAAGAGCGCCCACAAGGGGTCCGTTCCGGACTCGTTTACCGTCTGCACCACTTGCCCAAGGTGTGAAGCCTCGTCGCCCATGAAGTAGGCGTCGAGCCAAGCGGCTGAGGCGACGAGGAGGACGACCACCGCCCCGCCCACCACGGCGGTCCAAAGGGTCAAGGGGCGCTGGGCGAGGAAAAGGAGGCCCGCCATCGCCGCGCAGGCGGCAGTGATGGCGCCGCCGACGTTGATGCCAAAGCGGGGGTGGATCATGAGCAGCGTGAGCCCTGCAAAAAGGCCCGCGAAGGCCCAGGAAAAGATCCTCCCCGCGCTGGAGCGGGCGCTCAACCGGTCGATCAGCCATCCCGAACCCATGAGCGCCGCCCCGATCAACACCCCCATGTACTCGTTGCCGATGCCGTAATAGCGGGAGCCGGCCACGGGATCGTACCCTAAGAGGCTTCGCTGCATGAGCGGGGCTCCCAAGGCGATGTCGGCCGCAAGCAAGGCCGCCGTGATGCCGCCCAAAAGGCCTGCAGGGCCCGTGCCCCGCATGCGGCTGAGGAGGGCGACCAAGAGGGTGAGGCACGCGACAAGGCCCAGGATGAGCGCCCAGGTGACAGATAGCGGCGCGGGAGGAAAGAGGCTCAAGAGGAGGAGGGCGGCCGGAAAAGCGAGGAAGGCCGTGGTGATGACGCGCCAAAGGCGGGTCCAGCGGCCCGCGCCGCGCACGAGGCCCCGGCGGATCAAGACGATGAGCGCCGCGCCCGCAAGTAAGAGGGCGATCAGCGCGAGGAAGTACGGCTGGATGACCGGCAGGCGCTGGCGGTGGACGCTCTTGATCTCATGGTACCGGCTCAAAAGGACCTTCAGCGCATCCTGTCGCTGGACCGCCCGCCACGGGCGCCCGGCCGGGGAGCTTGCGCCGTGGATCCCCAAGTCGTTGAGGACCGAGGGGAGAAAATCACCGTTGGTGACGATCCCCTCTCGCCGCGTCGTGGACGAGGTGAGAAGGCCCGTGGAGGCTTTGGGTTGGGCGTTACTAGCGGGGAGTTCCCAGCGGAGCACCGGTGTGAGGAGCGTCCCGGTCCTGCCAAACATCGTCGAGGGGGAAGGCGAGACCAGGTAGACCACCCGGCCCCTTGGCCCCAAAGGCGCAGAGAGGATGCGGCTGGCAAATGAGGCGATGCGCTGCAAGCTGGTCTCGCGAAGCTCGAGGGCCCGCCGGGGGCTCAAAAAGCGAGCGGTTTCTTCGAGGCGGGCGAGGTCGCCCAGATCGACGATGATGACGTCCACCTCGAGCCCACGGGAGCCGGGGCCGTGACCTTGAGAAAGGTGCGCTTCTACGGCTTCCGCCAGCTTTTCGTAATCAGTGCGATGGCCTCCAGGAAACAGGGGATCGGCGGCGAGGGAGCCGGGGCCCACGTCCCCGTGCGGGACGATGCCTTCCTCGTCCATGACCAGCAAGGCGGCGAAGCGCCGCTTTTCGCCCGGGACGTCCCCATTCCCGTAGACGGCGGCTTTGAGGCCCGTTTCCTTCAGCAGCGCGCCAAGGGGCTTCAATCCGCCCGCGTTCCAGCCTTCCCGCTCAAGCTCACCGACGCCAAGGTGCACGATGGCGCCGTGTGCCGCGCGCCCCGTAAGAGCCAGGTACTGCGCCGCGGCCTCCTCTCCCTGGTGAATTTCGCTGGCCATCAGCGCCCGGCCGGCCCACGCGCCCGCTTCGGCCCTCACGCCCAGCGCCAGGGAGAGGTGCCCATTGGCCGAGTTGGCCGAGGACTTGGTCCGGACGTTCATGACGCCGATGGCGCCGGCGGGTATCCGCTCGGTGAGCGGCACAACAGCGTGAGGAAAGTCCGCGAAATCCTCCATGGCCAGCTTGTCGACGACGAGGATGACGACCTGCGGGGCGGGCGGGCGATCTTGCGCTCTGCTGACGGCGGCTGGAGGAGAAAACGCGCCGGCGATCACCGGGAAGAGCGCGCCCCCGACCGCGCCGAAAACGACGCCCAAGACGGCTGCCGCGATCCTTACCGTCGTTTTTCCCTTGCAACGGCCCATACTCGTCACGGCGATGAGCCGGTGCTCCTCTTTTCTTCGGCCCAGCGGCGGATGGAGGTCACTTTGCTGGGGGTCCAAGCCCCCCGGGGGACCACCACTTTCAAGGCCCGCTGTTTCAGCGTAAACTCCGCCGGCAGGCCGCCCAGCACCTCGCCGTCCGCTTGGATGAGCACGTCTCCGGGGCCATCGACCCGGATCGAGTGGGCCTTGAGGTAATGGATCTTTCGCTGCCTCACGTGGGCGCCCCGGAAGACGGAGAGCAAGGCCAACAGCACTTCGGCTGTGCTGAGCTTTCCCGCGATGCAAAGATCGAGGAGCCCGTCGTCAAAATAGGCGGAAGGGCAGATTTTCATGCCGCCGGCGTAGTAGCGGCAGTTGCCGACCGCGAGGAGAAACACCTCGCCCTCGCTCTTGTGGCCGTCCACCTCGATCGTCAGGCGGCTGGGGCGATAGCGCCTGAGGGTGTGCATGACCGCCGAGAGGTAGGGAAGCGCTCCCCGGCCCCGGGCTCCGCCGGCCCGCTGGGCCACGTGCGCGTCAAAGCCGATGCCGGCCACGTTGAGAAAGGGCCGGCCGTTGACGAAAGGGAGGTCGACGGGGCGCGACTCACCGTTGAGCAGCTGCTGGAGCGCGATGAGCGGGGAAGGCGAGATGCCGGCGGTCCTGGCGAAGTCGTTGCCCCGGCCGGCGGGGATCAAGCCGATGGTACGGCCGGGGGCGACGCCTCTTACCATCTCGTTGAGCGTGCCGTCGCCTCCGACCGCGACGGCCACGACGCCTTCGGGGATCGCCGCCGCGATTTCGGCGGCGTCGTGCGGCGCCTGGGTCACGCTGGCTTCGTAGCGGACGCCGAGCGTGTCGAGGCGCTCTCTTAACAGAGGCCAGATGCGCAGAGGCCTGCCGCCCCCGGCCACCGGGTTGATGATAAAGTGAAACGCGCCGTTCACCTGGGTATCGCTCCTCACCGTGGCAAAGGTAAGCCTTCCCCTCGGCAAGGCGAGCCATGCGACCCAGGCGGGCTTTTGCAGCCTCTTGGCTGCTGGCTACTCGCCGTCTTTCATCTCCAGCAACTCGACTTCGTAGCCGTCGGGATCGGTGAGAAACGCCATCTTGTTCCCTTTGGGGAAGGTCTCCCGCCAATCGCTGGGCCAGATCTCGAGGCCTTTCTTTTCCAGCTCGTCGCAAAAGGCGATCAGGTCAGGCACGGCGATCGCGATGTGCATCAGGTCTTCAGGCACCTTGAGGTCGTAATCGGGGGAGTAGCAGAGCTCGATGGCGTGCTCGTTACCCGGCAGCTCCAAAAAGGCCAGCTGGTTGCCGGCGGGGGAGCGGTCGGTCCGGCGGGTCAATTGAAACCCTAAGTTGTCGCAATACCACCGGATGCTGCGCTCAAGGTCGCTCACGCGAAAACGGGTGTGAAGCAGTTTGGCCACACAGACCCCTCCCTGAAAGTACTTGATCAAAGGGTTTACCATCATCGTTCAACGGATGCCAAACTCTCCCTGCCAGGGCCGCGGGATCGGCTGTGGCCCTCGGGCTCGCAAGGGATGCGGAGCGCAAGGGAAAAGGTAACAGGGTACCGGGTAGCGCGGGGATCCCGCGCGAAAACGCGGCTACCGGCAAGGCAGCGGATTACCTCCGGCTTCGCCTCAATCCTTGGTAGACAAAGACCGCCTGGGCGATGACGATGATGACAAACAGGAAAAGGCGCGGTCCCGGGGGGATCGGGAAGTGGTTGAGCGAGACCACGCTGATCAAGAGGAGAATAAAGATGAGCATATCCCTGTCGGTGAGCATGAGCCATTCGCCGCCTCCGTGTTGATGTGGCTTCCATTCTCCCGGCCCTCCGGCAACCCTGCCGCGAAATCCAGGTAGAAAGAGGGGACGAGCCCCATGAGCCAGCCGCCCGTGAGGCCCAATCGCTTGATCCACGAGACGAGCCCCTACCTTCTCCAGCACGCCTACAACCCCGTGGATTGGTATCCGTGGGGAGAAGAGGCCTTGGAAAAGGCACGGCGCGAAAACAAGCCCATCTTGCTTTCCATAGGGTATTCCGCCTGTCACTGGTGCCATGTGATGGAGCGGGAGTCCTTTTCGGATCCCGAGATCGCGGCCTTTATGAACAAGCACTTCGTCAACATCAAGGTCGACCGAGAAGAGCGCCCTGACCTGGACGAGATCTACCAAACCGCCGCCCAGCTTTTGGGCGCCCAAGGAGGTTGGCCTCTCACGGTCTTTCTCACGCCCGATCAAAAGCCCTTTTATGCGGGGACCTACTTCCCGCCCGACGACCGCTACGGGCGCCCCGGCTTTCTCCGGGTGATGCAGATCTTGAGCCGCACTTATCGCGAGGATCCCGGGCGAGTGGCCAAATCGGCCGACAAGGTGACCCAAGCTTTGCGCCGCGTGGACGAACGGGCCGCGGACGGCCAGGCGGTCATCGCGGCCAAAGAGGGCGAAGCCTTGACGCTCCAGGCGGTCGAGTGGCTGGCTCACTATTTCGACCACGAAAACGGGGGCTTTGGCACCCAGCCCAAGTTTCCCAACCCGGTCTTGCTGGAGCTCTTTCTCCGCTACGCCGTCCGCTCGGGCGAGAGCACTTACTTGGAGATGGCGGTCAAAGCGCTCAAAAGCATGGCCCAAGGCGGGATTTACGACCACCTGGGCGGGGGTTTCCACCGGTACTCCACGGATGAAAAGTGGCTGATCCCGCACTTTGAAAAGATGCTTTACGACAACGCGCTCTTGCCCCCCGTCTACCTCGACGCATACCAGCTGACGGGCGAGCCCCTTTTTGTCCGGGTCGTCCGGGAGACTCTGGCCTACGTGGACCGGGAGATGTCGCATCCCGACGGAGGTTTTTACAGTTCGCAAGACGCGGACTCCGAGGGCGAGGAGGGGAAGTTTTTCGTCTGGCGCCCGGAGGAAGTCGAAAGGGCGGTCGGCAAGGAGCTGGCCTCGCTCTTTTGCGACGCGTACGGGGTCACCCCGGCAGGCAACTTTGAAAAAGGCGCTTCCGTGCTGCACGTCGCGATGCCTTTGGAGGCGCTGGCGAAAAGGCACGGCCTTTCGCCCGACGAGGCTCGGGAAAGGCTCCAGGAGGCCCGGGGCAAGTTGTTGACTGCCCGGGAGCAAAGGGTAAAGCCCGGCCGGGATGAAAAGGTCATTACCAGCTGGAACGCCATGATGATCTCGGCCTACGCCAAGGCCGCGAGGATCCTGGACGAGCCGGCCTATGCCGCAAGGGCGCGGCGGGCCGCGGCGTTTATCGAGAGCCGCCTCGTCGACGGCGAGCGACTCTTGCGGAGCTTTAAAGAGAGGCCTGCCCAAACCCCCGGCTACCTCGAAGATTACGCCTTTTGGGTGCAGGCCCTCATCGACCTTTATGAGGTGACGTTTGAGCGAAGATTCCTCGAGCAGGCCGGCGCCTGGATGGAGCGGACGCTCGCTGCCTTTTGGGATGCGTCCGCGCCAGGGTTTTACTTCACGCCCGAGGGGCATGAAGCGCTGATCCACCGGCCTAAGGACTGGCGGGATCAGGGGATCCCGTCGGGGACGGGTGTGAGCCTCAAAAACCTCCTCAGGCTCCACCCGGCCTTTGACGAGCGGGGTTATCTGGAAAAGGCCCAAGAGGTGCTGGAGGCTTACCGGCGCCAGTTGGACCAAAACCCCTGGGCCACGGGTTCCCTCCACCTGGCCTACGAAGCCCTCATCTTTGGCGCGACGGAAGTGGTCTTGGTCACCGACTCGCCCGCTGGTGACCGGTTAAAAGAGTTTCAAAAGGTGCTCGGCCGGCACTACCTTCCGCACAGCATCGTCCACCAAATCCAAGACCGGGAGGCTGAGGATCCCAAGGCGCCTTTGCTCTGGCGGGGGAAACGGGCCTTAAACGGCGCGGTCACGGCGTACGTCTGCCGGGGCGGAAGCTGCTCGCCGCCGGTGACCGAACCAGGTGAGCTGGACCGGCTCCTCGCGCGGGCCTAAAGCCGAGCAGCCAGCGCCCTTTCCCCCACAAAGGTGAAGCGCGCGCCCGCAGAGAATTAAGGGCCGCGGGGCATCAATCAGGAGACGGGGAGGTCGCTCTCATGGCGAGGAAGGTCGCAGGGGTGTTGACCTGCGCTCTCTTGGTGGTGTTGGGGTGGTCGGCCCTCCTTTTCGGCGCCGAAGCAACTCCGGGCGGCGCGGATGGAGCCGTGGCGCCTGCGGAGCTGGCGCAGCGGGCTTTGAGGGAAGCCCGGCGGTTTGCCGACGTCACGTACGAGTGGGACGGTGCCCTGCGCCAAGGCGTCGCGTACTTGTGGGGCGGGCGGATGAGCGTCGACGAGTACTTGGACGCGGTGGCCGCGGGCAAGGCGCCGGGCGTGGAGGCGGGCGTCGATGCGTCGGCGCTGGTGGTGCAAGCTTACCGGGCGGCCGATCCAAGCATCCGATTTACCGCCGTGGTCCAGGGAGAAAGGCAGCTCTTGCCTGACGCCACCAGCGATTCCCTCTACCGGTTTAACATCCGTGCGATCTCAGTGGAGGAGCTGCGCCCCGGCGACTTGATCTTTTTCAAGAGCGAAAGCGGCGGCGTGGCGGGCGTTGCGATCTTTGAGCGGCGAGAAGGCCCCAACATCCACTACATCGTGGCCTCGCCCAACGCGGGGAAAGTGGTCCGGACTTTCAACAACGTCCATAATTCATACTGGCAGACCCGTTTCTTGGCGGCAGGGCAGGTGCTCGTGTCTTCGCGATGATCAAGTGGCTGGATCGAGGCAAGTGGACGCGCCCGACGGACAAGATGGCGGTGTACACCGAGATCGAACCCGGAAAACGGTGGGGGATCCGGGTGACGCTCCTTGGCAGCCATGCCCGGGTGGAGGCGATCGACGGGGAGAAGTGCACCTGGTACAAGCCGGGCCCTGAAATATCCGCGGATGTGAAGCCGCCTAATCTATGGGAACGCTTGCGCGGGATCACGTTCGAAGATAAACTGAGAGCCGAAGTCGAAGCCAAGCGGAAAGTGGCGGCGGCGAAAAACAGCGGTTTTTGATCCTCAAGCGAATGGGGCGAGGCGATGGAGCAAGGTGTGCTGTTTCCCGGCGATGCCGGCGCGTCTCAAGCAGTAGCGATTGCCAACGAGCAGGAGAGGGCCCCTCTTTTTGAGGGGCTGCTTGAATATGCGCGCAAGAAAAGGATCCCCTTTCACATTCCCGGGCACAAGCGGGGCAAGGGGATGGATCCCGAGTTTCGAAACTTCGTAGGCGACAACGTCCTTTCTATTGACCTCATCAACATCGCTCCCGTCGACGATCTTCATCATCCCCAGGGCATGATCAAGGAAGCGCAAGAGCTGGCGGCTCGAGCCTTTGGAGCCGATCGCACCTTTTTCTCCGTGCAAGGGACGACCGGCGCCAACCTGGCGATGATCCTGGCCGCCGTGGAGCCGGGCGATAAGATCTTGATCCCCCGCAACGTGCACAAGTCGATCTTGACCGCCATCGTCCTTTCGGGAGCCCGGCCTGTCTTTATGGAGCCGGAGATCGACACCGAGCGGGGCGTCGCCCACGGCGTCTGCCTCGCGACGGTCCGCCGGTGCCTTGCGGAGCACCCGGATGTCAAAGCGGTCTTGGTGGTCAACCCGACCTATTTCGGCGTCTGCGCGGATCTGAAAGGCATCGCCGAGGCGGTGCACGAGCGGGGTATCCCCCTCTTGGTCGACGAGGCGCACGGCGCGCACCTCTACTTTCACCCGGAACTTCCCATGTCCGCGATGGAGGCGGGGGCCGACGCCGCAGCCACCAGCATGCATAAGCTGGGCGGGTCGCTCACCCAAAGCTCCGTCCTCAACGTGCGGGGGGACCGGATTTCCAGCGACCGGGTGCAAGCGGTCCTCAGCATGCTGACGACCACGTCCACGTCGTACATCTTGCTGGCGTCGCTCGACGCTGCCCGGCGGCATCTTGCCACCCGGGGCCGGGAGCTTTTGACCCGCACCTTGGCGCTGGCCGAGCGAGCCCGGCGGGCCATCAACGCGATCCCGGGGCTTAAGTGCCTGGGCCCTGAAGTGATCGGCGACCGCAGCTCGTCGTACGACTTTGACCCGACCAAGCTCTGCATCACAGTGACGGGGCTAGGAATCACCGGGGCCGAAGTCGAAATCCTCCTGCGCGAGGACTACGGGATCGAAGTCGAGCTCTCTGACCTGTACAACGTGCTCTGCCTCATCACCCCCGGCGATACGGAGGAGTCGGTGGATCGCCTGGTCACGGCGCTCGCCAAGATCGCGGCGGTCTGCTTTCAAAAGCGGCCGCAGCGCGAGGTGGTCGTGCGGGTGCCCAAGATGCCCCCGCTGGCCATGTCGCCGCGGGAGGCTTTTTACGCGCGCACGGAAACGGTGCCTCTCTTTGCCAGTGAAGGCAGGATCATGGCCGAGTTTCTCATGGTCTACCCGCCGGGCATCCCCTTGCTTTTGCCGGGAGAGCGGATCACGGCGGCCATCCTCGAGTACATCCGAGAGCACATGGAGGCAGGTTTGCCGGTGCAGGGCCTCGAAGATCCCACACTGAGGGAGGTGCGCGTCGTCTCGGAGTAGGTCATCTTGCCTTGCGGGCTTTTAGGATGACGTTCCTAGAGCAGACGCGGGACCTCGCGCTGCGCTCAACACGGATTTTCGGCGAAGCACAAGTCGGAGGGAGCGTTTTTCGTGGCCAAACTGAAAATCGGGATCATCGGAGTCGGAGGCATTGCGCAGTCGGCCCACATCCCGGGCTACAAGGCGGCCGGCGATCAGGTGGAGCTGGTCGCCTGCGCGGACGTCAACTACGAGCGGGCTAAACAGGTGGCCGAAAGCTTTGGCTTTCGCCGGGCCTACCAGGACTATCGAGAGATGCTGGAAAAAGAAGAGCTGGACGCGGTGAGCGTCTGCACCCCCAACAAGTTTCACGCGCCGGCGACCATCGCCGCGCTGGAGGCGGGATGCCACGTCCTCTGTGAAAAACCCCCGGCGATGACCGCCGCCGAGGCGCGCCAGATGGTGGAGACGGCGGAGCGGGTGGGCAAAGTGCTCACCTTTGGGCTGCACTACCGCTTTTCCACCGAGGTGCAGGCGGCGAAAAGGATCATCGATGGGGGCGAGATCGGGCACATCTACGCCGCGCGGGTCGACGCGATCCGCCGCCGCGGGATTCCCGGATGGGGCGTCTTTACCAACAAAGAGCTCCAAGGGGGCGGTCCGGTCATCGACATCGGCGTCCACATGCTGGACACCTGCCTGTACCTGATGGGCTATCCCAAGCCCGTCCAGGTGCTGGCCAAGACGTACCAGGAGATCGGCAACCGTCCCGGCGTCGGCGCGATGGGCGCGTGGGATTGGCAAAACTTCCAGGTCGAAGACTTGGCCATGGGCATGATCAAGCTGGACAACGGCGCGACGATCTTGCTGGAGACGTCTTTTGCGCAAAACATCGACGTGATGGACCGGATGAACGTCCGCCTGAGCGGCCGGGAAGGCGGCATCAACCTCTTCCCGCTCAAGGTCGCCAAGGAGATGCACGGCGGCCTCTACGACGTGACGCCGGCGTGGCTGCCCAGGGTCGACCGGCCTCACACCGAGGAAGTGAAGCACTTTGTGGCGGCTTGCCGCGGCGAGCACGAGCCCATGGTCAAGCCCCACGAGGCCGTCCGGCTGCAGGAGCTGCTCGACGCTATCTACGCCTCGGCCGAAAAGGACGATATCGTCTACCTCGACTGACCGCGACCAGCCGCGCTCAAAGCCGCGGCGCCTATTGCCTTACCAAAGAGTAAGTGCGACCAGCGGGCCCCCTGTGATCGGGGTGCCCGCTTTTTCTCTTGACAGGGAAACGACGAAGGGTTTACCCGCCTGCGAGAGGAAAGTTTCGCATCATCGCGTTTTGAGCGCGCCGTTTGCGGAGCGTGAAATGACGTGTACGTGCCCCGCCGCCTGGTCTGGTCGCTTTTCATCCCCATGTTTTTCCTAGGAGTCGTCCTTGGAGTCTTGTATCCCATCAAGCCTTCCGCGCTGGTGGGCCTGAACGTGGAGGCCGAAGAGGATGCACGCGCGGGCAGAGGAGCGGAAACAACACAAGAGGACGAGGCAGAAAGGAAAAACGAGGCCGACACCCAGGCGCGCCCCTGGGGGCCGGCGCCGCTTGCCAGCGCCCGGTGGAAAAACCCGTGGGAGCTCGACGCCGCGTTGGCCGAGTCCGATCCCTCCCGATGGGAGCAGCTCCTCCGCCTCTATTACGCGGGCGAGCTGGAGCAAGCGGCGTCGTTGCTCGGCGCCATGCTCGCCGAGGGTTTTGACGAAGGCACTGTTCGCCGCGAGTTGGCGGTCGTCTATAAAGACTTGGGAGAGTACCAAAGGGCGGCGGCGGAGTACGAGCAGCTTGCCAAACTCTTTCCCGGCGACGCCCAAATTTGGGGCGACTGGGGCTTTGTGCTCCTCAGCCTGGGCGATAGCGCCGGCGCGATGGCGAAGTTCCGCGAAGCGGCGCTGCATGACCCCAAGGAGCCCCTTTTCCACTATGGCCTTGCACTGGCCCATTACGTGCAGGGCGAGCACGAGCCGGCGGCTCAGGCGTTGCGGCAGGCAACAGCCTTAGCGGAGAACTTTGCCGCTCCGTACGAGCTGCTGGGCACCCTTTATCTTGAGGAAGGGCGTTTTCACGACGCGGCGAGTGCTTTATACCGCGCCTTGCGGCTCGACTCCAGCCTTCTCATGGCGTACTACCGCCTCGCCCGGGCCTATGAAGGCGACGGCCGCATCCAGGAAGCCTGGAGCTACTACGACCGCGCTCGCAGGATCTTTTCCACCCACCAGGGCGTCCAGCAAGACGTCGCCCGGTTTGTGGAGACCCATCGCGCCACGGTCATGGCCCAGGAGCAGGCGAGGGTCGAAGCCCGCCAGAGAGCCTCGCACATGAGGGTGGAGCCACTTGCCGTCCCTCCCGAGACGCCAGTGATTCGCGTGGGCCTTTTGGAAGGCGCAAGGGACTTTACGTTTTCGGCCGGGGCAGATTTCCTCTTGGAGGCAGCCGGCGGGGAGGAGCCCTTGGCTGCGGCGGGCGTGTACCCCGGAGGCGAATGGCGCGTGGTCCTCACGGATCGGGGCATGACGCTCACGTCGAGCCAAGGGGAGCGGGTCGAGCTTCCCCGCCGGGACGTGAGGCTGACGCCGGTCGATCCCGCCGCGACGATGATCCTGTACGATCTCGAGACGGGGCAGGGCTACTTTTGGAGCACCCGGGAAGACCTCCAGGTGCGGGGGAGCCTCGAATTTTTGGCGAGGGAGCGGGGGATCACCGTCGTCAACGTGCTGGATATCGAGTCGTATCTTTTGGCTGTGGTCCCTTCCGAGATGTACCCGACGATGGAGCTGGAGGCCCTCAAAGCCCAGGCCATCGCGGCGCGCACCTACACCCTCCGTTCCCGGGGACGTTACAGCTCCCGGGGGTTTGACGTCTTAGCCACCGTCGCCTCGTCGGCGTACCGGGGCGTCGCCCGGGAGCACCCGGCGACGACGCAAGCCGTGCTGGAGACGATGGGCCAGGTGCTCACGTATCAAGGAAGCCTGGCCGAGACGGTCTACACGTCCAACGCCGGAGGATTTACCGCAGCCAGCGCAGACGTGTGGGGCGGCGCCCGGCCTTACCTTGTGGGGGTGCCCGAGTGGGGGGCTGGGGAAGACGGGCCCGCCTTTCCTCTGAGCCCCAGCGCGCTGGAAAGCTGGCTCATGGGCATCCCCGACGTCTACTCCAGCCGCTCGCGCCTTGGACTGCTGCACACGTTCCGGTGGGTGTACCGGGTCGACGCCCAAGAGATCGACCGGCGGGTGGGGCGCGTGGCTCCGATCGGCCGGGTGCTCAGGATCATCCCCGGGCAGCGGGGGATGGGGGGCTACGTCAACCGGGTCACCGTGGTGGGCACCGCCGGGGTCCATACCCTGCAAGGGGATGCGATCCGGAGCCTCTTAGGGGGCCTGAAATCCACCGCCTTTAAGGTGCAGCCGGTCGTGGGACCCGACGGCACGCCGCAGAGCTTTCTCTTTTTTGGCGGGGGATTTGGCCATGGGGTGGGGCTTTCCCAGTTTGGAGCGGCGGGCATGGCCGAGGCGGGGGCGACCGCGGGCGAGATCCTCATGCACTACTTCCCGGGCACCACTCTCAGCGCCAACTACAACCGTTGAACAGGCGCTGCTCGACGAGCGTTATGAAGCTGTCACCGCTGCAGCTTTGGAGCCTTGCAGCTACATCCGCTGCGAGCGCCCGGCTTGGAGGAGGCCCGCAAGCCCCATCACGAGGCCGCCCAAGGAGACGGTGTAAGCGCCGAGGGCCAGCGCAAAGCTGGGCGGGATGATGCGAAGGACCATCAAAAAGAGGAGCGCCCACCCCAGGAGGAGGCAAAAGACGCCGGCCGCGATCAGCGTCGTGGGGCTCACATTGCCACCTCTTCTTTTTTCTCTCCACGTTCGTGGTAAAGCCAGCACAAGGCTTTGTGACCCGCTCCTTGGGGCGTTTCCACTTCGGGAGGCGCCTCCCGCTCGCAAAGCCCCTCGATCCGGACGGGACAGCGGGGGTGAAACCGGCAGCCCGGCGGGGGATTGAGGAGGCTCGGGGGCTCTCCCGGCGGCACCGGCTTCAATGTGTGGGCGTTTTCGGCCCGCGGATCGGAGAGCGCGGCGAGCAAAGCTTGGGTGTAGGGATGCTGCGGGTTTCGCACAAGATCGCGGGCCCGGGCTCGTTCGACAACCTTGCCCCCGTACATGACCAGGATCCGGTGGGAGAAGTGCCGCACCGTCGAGAGGTCGTGGGTGATGTAGATGATCCCCAGGTTGTACTCCTGCTGGATCTTTCTCAAGAGCTCCAAGATCTCGACGCGCACGGAGACGTCGAGCATCGAAACGGGCTCGTCGGCGACGATCATCCGGGGCTCCAAGAGGATCGCCCGCGCGATCACCAGGCGTTGCTGCTGGCCGCCGCTGAGCTGGTGGGGAAACTTGGAGAGGTAATCCTCGACAGGCACGAGTTTGACGTCTTCGAGGGCGCGGTGGATGCGCTGTTCCCGTTCAACCCGGTCGCGCACGCCGTGGACGATCAGGGGCTCTTCTAAGATGCGGCGGACGTTCATAAAAGGCGGGAGCGCCCCAAAGGGGTCCTGCTGGACGTAGCCCACCTTGGCGCGGTACTCCTTGAGGCCGGCGGCTTTCATCTGGTGAACCGGCTTGCCGGCAAAATAGATCTCGCCGCGGGTGGGGCGGTAAAGCCCGAGGATCGTCTTGGCCAAGGTGCTCTTGCCGGAGCCGCTCTCTCCCACGACCGCGACGGTCTCGCCCGGGTAAAGCTCAAAGCTCACGCCGTCCACCGCCCGCACGTAACCCACCCGGGCAAACCCCCACCGGCGCAGTTCAAACCAGGTGTATAGATCCTTCACTTGCAGCAGCGCGTCAGTGTCCATGGTATCCCTCTTCGTAGAGCCAGCACTTGACCGTGTGGCCGGGCGAGAGCTCAACCACCGGAGGCGCGGCGGCGCACCGGGAAAAACGGGCCGGACAGCGGTCGGCAAAGCGGCACCCCTGGGGCGGGTCGATGAGGGAAGGAGGCTGGCCCGGGATAAACTCGGGGCTCTTCTCCTCCCGCAAGGTGGGGACGCTGGCCATGAGCTTTTGTGAGTAGGGGTGGCGCGGCGCGTGGTAGAATTCGCTGGCCGGCGCCTGCTCGACGATTTGCCCGGCGTACATCACGGCCACATCGTCGGCCAGTTCGCTCGCGGTCGCGATGTCGTGGGTGATGAGGATAAACGTAGTGCCGAAAGCCCGTTTGATCTCCTTAAAGACGTTCATCAAGTTGGCTTGCGTGAGGACGTCCAGCGCGGACGTGGGCTCGTCCAAGACCACCAAATCCGGGCGCGACGCCAGGGCCATCGCGATGGCCGCCCGCTGGCGCATGCCGCCGCTCAGCTCAAAAGGATACCGCTCGAGAAAGTCGGCAGGGATGCCCACCACCCGGGCCGCTTCCCGGGCTCGCTCGAGCGCCTCGCTTTTTTGCCCCACCCGGCGGTGGACGAGCAGCGGTTCGGCGATCTGCTCGGAAATCTTGACCACCGGGTTGAGCGCGTTTTGCGCGGCTTGCGGGACCAGGGCGATCTTGGTCCACCGCACCTCTTTGCGAAAACGCTCTTCGGGAAGGCTCATGGTGTCCAGCCCGTCGAGGACGATCCGGCCCCGGTACGCCTGGACGTTGCGCGGGAGCAACCGCAAGATTGCCTTGGCAAGGGAGCTCTTGCCGCAGCCCGACTCTCCCAAGATGGCAAGGGTCCTCCCCTTGCCGAGCGTCAGGCTCACGTCGTCTACGGCCTGCACGATTCCCTGCAGGGTGCGAAAGTGCAGGCTGAGATCTTGGACCTGGAGAAAGCCGTTGATGCTCACCGGGCTATAGCCCCCTTAATCTAGGGTTGAAAATCCGGTCGAGGGCAAAGCCCACCATGGAAAACCCAAGTCCCGTCGTGATGAGGAGCGCGGAGGGCAAGAGCACCCAGTAAAAGTAGCCCCGGTAAATCGCCCCGTTGGTGTAGGCGTCGTCCAGCACCTTGCCCCACGTCGGCAAGATGGGATCGCCGAGCCCCAACACCGCGAGCGTCGCCTCGAGAAAAACGTAGGAGGGGATCAGCGCCACAAACTGGGGGACGAGGATCGGCGCGACACGAGGGATCATGTAGCGGAAGATGATCCGCAAAGAGCTGGCCCCGTAGGCCCGGGCAGCTTCGATGTACGGCGACTCTTTCACCTGTAAAAAGATGGCCCGGTACGTCTTGATGCCGCCGCTAAAGATCCCCAGCAAGATCACGACGTTGAGGATCACCCAGATGCTCCGGGAATACATGGTGCCCACCATGATCAAGATGGGGAGCACCGGCAGGATCAGGTTGACTTCGGTGATCCTTTGAATCAAGGCGTCGACCCAGCGCCCCCACCAGACCCCCGCGGCCGCGATGATCATCGTGCTGAGCGTCGAGCCGATCGCGGCCAGGAAACCGAAGGCAAGGGCAATGGGCGCCCCCCAGAGGAGCGGGATCGTGAGGTCGCGGCGGCGGTGGTCGGTCCCCGCCAGGCCGTGGAGCTGTCCGTAGACGACGAGCTTGGCGTCCAGGTCATCGCCGGGTGCAAACAAGAGGGCGTCGACGACCAGCCGGTACTCGCCTTTGAGCGGGACGGGCTCTCCTTGCCGGTTAGGGTCGGCAAAGAGGCCGATCTCCGCCGAAAGGCCGCGCAGCCGGCGCTCAAGGCGTGTGTCTTGGGAGAGCCGGATCGAGGCCTCCCGCTTGATGCTCTGGTCCGCGAGGACGATCTCGCGCCCGTCGGGCGTGATCCACGTGGCCGTGATATATGGATCAGCTGTCTGGTAGCGCGCCGAGAGAAAGAGGCTGATCTCTTTCGGAAAGCCGTCGAAGGTGAAGGAGACGGGGAGCTCGATCCGCACCTCTTTTAGCCCGTCCAGGTCGAGAGCGGCCTTTCTTTCGGGACTTCCTTGCGACTCGATGACCATCGTGGTGGGCAAGTTGATGCCCGGAAAGAGGTTGAACCAGGCGGGCGCCGCGTTGCGGGGGTTTTCGATCCAGAGGTTTTCCCCGCCCCGCCAGAGCTGGATGGCCTGCCGGTAAGGAATAGCAAACACCGTGTAGACCGAGAGCGCTACCAGCGCCAGGATGATCATCATCCCCGCGATGGCCGAAGGGTACCGGCGGATCTCCGCCCATCGTTTCAAGACGCTGTTCATGACGTCTGTCCCTCCGCCCCCACTTTGACCCTGGGATCGATGATGGCGTACACGATGTCGAGGACAAAGACCGTCAGTGCCAAGAGGTACGCGTAGACGACGACGGAGCCGACGATGACGGGGGCGTCAAAGGAGCCGATGGCCCTGTAGATGAGCTGCCCCAGGCCCGGCCAATTAAAGACCCGCTCCAGCACGATCGATCCCGTCCAAAGGGAGATGATCGTCAGCGCGAAGCTGGTGATGATGGTGGGCAGCGTCGGCCGCAAGATGTAGCGGCGCTCGATGGCCGCCGAGGTGAGCCCTTTCGCCTTGGCCATCTCCACGTAATCCTCGCTGGAGTAGATGAGAAAAAACGTCCGCCACGAGTAGATGGAGTAAAAGATCGCGCTGATCACGATCGAGCTTGCGGGAAGGACCAGGTGCTTGAGGACACTGAGGGCGTAGGGAAGCGTCCCCTGGGGCGGCGGCGTTTGAACCATGCCTCCAAAGGGAAACCAGCGGAGGATCGCCGCGAAGATCAGGATGAGAAACACGCCGTAAAACCAGGAGGGCGCCGCCGACGTGGGCGCCAGCGCCACGATGAGGCGGTCGAGCCAGCTGCCGTACCGGCGGGAAAGAAACAATGCGATCAAGACCGAGAGAAAAAAGAGCAAGAGCTCGGCGGTGGCAAAGAGCAAGAGGGTCGGAGCGAGGCGCTCCAAGATGATGAGGCGCACTTGCCGCGAACCGCTGTCGCTGGTCATGTAGTAGGCCCGGCCAAGATCGAGGGTGAGGGCCTGCCAGAGGGCTCGGAAGCTGCGCACGACAAAAGGCTGATCGAGGCCCAACCGCCGCTCCTCGACGGCGATCAGCTCGTTTAAGATCTGGTTGCGCTCCTCGGCCGACAGGAGGCGGGCCTCTTGGTTGAGCTGCAAGGTGAGCGCCGCCTGTTCCCGGATCGCGCTGCGGCGGATCTCGTCGACGTGGCCCCCCATGTTGGCGATGAGGACGGTGAGGTACACGCCGACCACCACGGTCGCGAGCAGCGCAAGGGCCCGGGACAAAGTGTACTTGAGGATCCGCATCCCCGTGCTCGCCCCGCGGCTCCTCACGAGACGACGCGCTTGCCGGTCGCCGAAAGTCCCTGCTTTTGCCATGAGCTCACATCCTAAGGGCGCCGGCCCGGCGGGGCGCGGGGGCCTTTCGGCCCTGCGGCCCCGCTGGTTCCGGGCTGTCGCTGGGGTGGCCAGAGGCCGCCGTCAGCCGGGCGGCCTTGGCCGGCCAGCGTGAGGCTGCTCGTACATCACCGCGTGGTGACAAACTCGAAACTCTCAAAGGTCGGGATGCTGACCAGCGTCGAGACGGTGACCACCTCGAGGCGGTTGACGCCTACCGCCAGCTTTGCCGTGTCGTCGGCGCTGAGCGTCACGCGGTAGAGGCCGTCTTCCAGCGGCTCAGCCCAACCCGTGAGCGCGATCTCACCCCGGGCATCGATGACGAGGTATTTCACCTCGGCGATGGCGTCGTCCGGGTAAGGCTCGCCCGCAAAGGATACCTCGACCTCAAAGGTGGCGGGGCTTCCCAGCTGCACCCGGCGGGAGCCGAAGACGTCGACCTCGGCGATCATGGGTTCGGCAAAGAGCGCCCACTTGTCCGCCGGGTCGGGGTAGCGCTCAAACCGCTTGAGGTGGACGATTTTTTCAACGGGGTAGGCCCGCTCGAGGTAGAGGGGTCCGGTGCCGATCCAGAAGTGCCCTTTTTCCTGGTACCAAGCTGCCAAGTTGCTCCACCGGGCCTGGGCCTCCTCGGCGCTCACATATTGGCCGAGCGTCGGCTCGTAGGGAATGTAGTTGGACGCCCGGGCCTCGTTGAGGTGGCGGGCCAGGATCCCAAGGCTCGGCCCGGCGACGTAGTTCATCCACTCGACGTCAAGCTGGTCCGCTTTCGCGGTGGAGAAGGCCAGCTCCTCCTGGGATTCGGCCCGCACGCCGAGGGCGAGGTTGTGCCAGGCGCCGGGCCCTTGCGCATAGAGCGGGAACCACGTGGAGACGTTGAGCTCGGCGTCGAGGAAGTAGGTGTCGCTGTAGGTCTCGATCACCAGCGGGTCGACGGAGACGATCCGCACGCCCTTGAAGGAGCGGAGGAAGGCTTCGATGACCGGCTGCTCCACCTCGTCAAAGATCGGGCTTCCGGGCTTGCCCCGGTCAAAGGAGAGGATGATGCCCATGACGATGTCGCCGACGGAGAAGGGACTCCCGTCGTGCCAGAAGACGGTGGAGTACAGGTCTTCGGGATAGTAGACGACGCTCTTGCGCAGCGCTGTCGTGCCCCCGGGGAACCTCTCGGCGACGGTGATAAACCGCTGGGCCACCGGATCCCAATCAGCCCACGCGTCGGCGGGCACCGGGATCTCGGGAGCAAAGTGGAGCTCCACCCAATCGGCGTTTTGGGTGACAGGGAGCCCCTCTTTCACGGTCACCTCCGCCCGCTCGATGCGCTGGGGCATGGGCAAGCCCGTGTAGGGGTTGGCGATCGTGCCGCTGTCCGCGGTGCCTCGGATGGGCATCTGGTCAAAGACCCAGTTGGTGCCTGCGATGGGGTTCCACGGCTCCGTGAGGAGGCTGGGCAGCGCCACATTGACGATCCCGCCGGTCCGGCCTTCAAAGCGGAGGGTGTGCGGCCAAAGCAGCGTGCCCGAGATGCCGCCGGCGAGGTCGGACGTCACTTCCAGCTCCGCCCTGCGGGGGATAAAGCTGCTCCTGTCGACGTAAAAGATGCGGACGGAGTCTTCCATCGACAGGCTCAGCGCCTCCGCGATGAGCTCGCGGCGCTCTTCGATGGAGCGGAAGTCATTGCGCGCCAGGCGATCGGAGATCTCGTCAAAGCGGGGCGTGGGCTGGTAGGCCTGCCACAAGGGATAGGGGAGGCCCCTCGGGTTGTAGTAAAAGTCGAAGTTGTCGCCTAGATCTCGGTCGACAGCCGTGCTCACCCAACCGCCCGTGTAGATGTGAAAGAGGCCTTCGTTGGGGTCACTGCTGATCCAAATGGCGGACGCCTCGCCCGCTGTCTTGTACTGGCGGTCGACGACAAAGCCGAGATCTTCGAGGAGCGATGCCAGGTAGTCGCCGACTTCCCGCCGCTCGTCCTCGACCCGGATGAGCACGATGATCTCGACGGGCTCGCCGTTATAATGCCAGACGCCATTGACTTTGACGGCGCCGAGCTCTTGCATCTCCTCGGAGATGACGGCCTCTGCCCGCTCGGGATCATGCCCGTACTTCAACTCGATGGCCCGGGCCACGTCGGCCACCCGGGCAAAGTCGGGGAAGACGGTGTTGAAAACGGTGTAGCGGGGCGCGCCCATCCCTCCAAAGATCTCTTGGGCGATGTACTCGCGATCGATCAGCCAGTTCATCGCCTCTCGGACCCGAGCCACCGCAAAGGGGTTGAGCTTGCCGGAGCCCGAAAAGACGGGACCGGCTACGTTAAAGGTCATCTCGTTAAAAGAGCCGTAGGTGAGCGAGTACGCCAGGCGAGGGTTGGCTTGGACTTGCTGAAACAGCCCGGGATCGGAAACGGCGAAGGCGTAAAGGTCGATCTCGCCTACTTCCAGCCGGGTGATGGCGGTCGCGGCGTTGGCTTCTTCGCTCATGATCACCTCGTCGACCCATGCTCCCCGGCGTTGCTGGGCCAGCGCACCGGCGCTGAGCAAGAGCGTCCCGATCAGCGCGAGAGCAAGCCAGGAAGCAGTTTGGCTCATGCGACGCATCACGGATGTCACCTCCGTCGGATTTGTGTTAGGGATGTGTAGATTCTGACAAATGAGGGTAAAAAGTAGACTTCTTCGGATGTAAAAATCTACCTTCTTGCCGGTGGAAATCGCTGGGATAATCAGGCGGCCGATGGGTTACTTCCAGTGGAACGTTACGCCCACTCCCACCTGCTGCATGACGTCGAAAAAGGTGGGAAAGGTCTTGGAGACGCACCCTGGATCGAGGATTTTAACGCCCGGGACCCGGGCGCCGATCAGCGTAAACGCCATGGCGTTGCGGTGGTCGTCGTAGGGGTCGATGGCAGCGGCCTGGGGCGCCTTGGGATAGACGGTAAAGGCATCTTCCCGCTCGTCGACCCGCACGCCCATGCGGGCCAGGTTTTGCCTGAGGGCGGCAATGCGGTCGGATTCGTGCTTGCGGATATGGCCCACGTTGGTGACGGTGATCGGGCCGCTGGCAAAGGGTGCCAGGGCTCCGACGGTCAGGGCCTGATCGGACATGGGCTTCATGTCGAAGGTATGGTCACCCACGAGGCGGCCCGCCCCTTGCGGGGGGCTTTCGGTCGCAAGGGAATGGGCGCTCCTGTGGACGATAAGCCCCATGGCTTCCAAAACGTCGACAAAGGCCGCATCGGGCTGCAGCGACGCGGTGCCCACGTTGGTCACCCGGACCCTGCCGGGGGCGACCGCAGGCAGCGCCAAGAGGTAGCAAGCACTGGAGGCGTCGGCCTCCAGAGTGTAGGTCTTCCCCTGGTAGGCGCCGGGCTTGACGTGAATCTCCCGGTAGCCCGCCTCGTGCTGGACGTCGGCGCCAAATTCCCTCATCAAAGCGATGGTGATCCCGATGTACGCCGGCTGGACAAGGTCGTCGATGAGTTTGATGGTGACCGGCTCCGACGCGTAAGGCGCCGCGATCAAAAGCCCGCTGATAAACTGGCTGGACACTTTGCCCGAAATGCTCACCGTGCCGCCCTTAAGCCCTCCAGCCCGCACTTCAAAGGGGAGGCTGTCGTCGTCGTTTAAAGGGCGGATGTCGGCGCCCAGCTCCCGCAGGGCCTTGAGCAACGGGGCGACGGGCCGGCCCCGCAGCTGGTCGGAGCCGTCGACGAGCCACGCGCCTTTTGGCGCGGCCGCGAGGGCCCCGGGAAGAAAGCGGGCCGACGTGCCGGCCGAACCGAGAAAGAGCTGGCCGCTGGTCTTGGGCCACACGCCGCCGCAGCCGTCGACGGTAACCGTGTCGCGGTCGACGGTGACGAAGACCCCGAGCCGCCGCAGGGCGTCGATGAGCCAATAGGAGTCGTCGCTCCTCAGGACGCCCGTCAAGACGGAGCGGCCCCGGGCCAAGGCGGCGATGAGCAGCGCCCGGTTGGTAAAGCTCTTGGAGCCGGGGACGGCAATCTCCGCATCGAGAGGGCGGGAAGGGGGATGAAGGGTGACGGCCTCCGCCTCGGTGGGGCCGGCCCAAGGAGAACGCGACGAACGACCAGCACGGCTCACGAGTCGACCACACTCCATCCGGCGCATTGGCCTTGACAAGGCCTAATGGGTGGTCATTCGCCGAAAGCTCCTGGCTTCCTACCCGCTCTGCTTGCGATCGGCTCCGGGTGAGGAAGCGGCCGCATAGCGGGCCGGGTCGGCCGGTGAGGCGGCGCCAAAGTGAGCGAGGAGTTACGGCATCAGAGCTTCGGCGGCTTTTGGCCGGTGATGCCGCTCCCCGCGGGAAAATGCTCTGGAATGCTGACGGGGAGCCGGCCCTGGGGTGACGTGCGCCCTGCCAAGACTTCGGCCAGGGCTTGGAGCTGAGGCGGCGTCAAGCCGTAGGTGGCCAGGTATGCCGGTATCTCGGGCATCTGGGCGTAGTCGTAAGGATCGCGCAGCGCGACGGCGATGACGTCGACCCCTCGGGCCAAGAGCTCCCGGGCGAGTTGGGCCTGGCCGGCGTGCCGGCTCTGCCAGGCGTTGTAGGTGCCAAGGAGGACGACTTCTGCCCTTTGCGCCTTTTCCACCACGGCCCGGCGTTCGCCAGGATCTGGATTGAGTGAGACCGTGACTTCCTCCACCTCAAATCCCTGGCCGGCTAAAGCCATGCCCAGCGCGGTCTCTGTTGCACCGGGATTGTCGATCCCCGTGAGGCCCCGCACCTGGGGAGTAACGACCAGCAGCCGCCGTGTCGAGAGGGGAACGAGCCCCTTTTCGTCTTTCACCAGGGTGACGCTTTTCCGGGCTGCTTCCAGAGCCAGGGCGTCGCCCTTCTCGCCTCCCACCCTCGCGGCGACGGAGGCGGGCGCGACCTGGTGGGCGTCAAAGAGGCCGAGGCGCTTTTTCGCCGCGAGGATCCGCGCCACCGAGGCGTCGATGCGCTCCTCGGGGATGACGCCGGACTCGGCCGCCTCTTGGAGGGCCGTCACCACTTCCAGGGCCATCCTCCAATCGCTCGGCCAACCGACCAGCACCACGTCGGCGCCGGCCAAGACCGCCATCACCGCCGCCCGCCCGATGCCGTAGCGGGAGGTGATGGCCCCCATCTCCATCGCGTCCGTAAAGATGAGGCCTTCAAACCCCAGCTCTTCCCGGAGCAGCCCCGTGAGGACGGGCTTCGAGAGGGTGGCGGGGAGCCCGGGCGTCGGGTCGATGGCGGGAAACGTCACATGGGCGGACATGATGCCCGCGACGCCGCTTTGGATGGCCGCGCGAAAGGGCGCGAGCTCCACCTGGTCGAGCCGGGCCCGGTCGTGGGGCACCGCCGGCAGATCGATGTGCGAGTCGACCGCCGTATCCCCGTGCCCGGGAAAGTGCTTGGCGGTGGCGAGGACGCCCGCCTCCTGGAGACCCCGGATCATCGCGAGCCCGAGTTCGGTGACAAGCTCGGGCTCCTCGCCAAAGGAACGCACGCCGATGACCGGGTTTTGCGGATTGTTGTTGACGTCAAGCACTGGGGCGAAATTCACGTTAAAACCCATGGCCCGCAGCTCTTCGCCGATGCGCAGGCCCACCCGGTAGGCGAGGCCGGCGTCCCCGGCCGCGCCGAGGGCCATGTTTCCGGGAACGAGGGTGGCGTCGGGCACCCGCATGACGGTGCCGCCCTCCTGGTCGACGGCCACCAAGAGAGGCACGCCCCCTCGGGCGACGGCCATCGCCTGCAGCTCGTTGATCAACTCAGCGGTTTGCGTCGCGTTTTGGATGTTGCGCGAAAAGAGGATGACGCCCCCCACCTTGTGCTCGCCGATGAGCGTGCGGGCATCGATGCCTGGCTCAAAGCCTTCGAT
>PKEU01000052.1 GCA_002919195.1 bacterium | reverse complement strand
GCCAGCCCATAGTAGTCGGGATAGGTGACGACCACGAGCTTTGGCCGCTCCCTTTCACACGCTCGCTGGAACTCCTCCGGTGGCGGCGGGCCGGCGATGTCCCACTCCTTATCGTACACTGGATCGACATAGCTGGGAACCGCCTGGGCCAGCGCGGCTCCCGCGTACAGGGAGAGATGACTCGCGCGGGAAAAAAGGACTTTTTCCCCGGCAGCAAGGGCCAGGATGGCGGCATGGATCCCTCCCGACGTGCCGTTGACGAGGAAACGGGTGGTGTGGGCGCCAAAATGCCGCGCAGCGCGGCTTTCAGCCCGGCGGAGCACTTGGCTCCAATCAGCGGGCCCCTCCTCGCCGTGAAGGACGTCGGAGACGTCGAGGGAGAGGCACCCCATTCCCACGGCTTCCGCCCACGTGGGGTGAGTCCAGGCGCCTCCCCGGTGCCCCGGAGTGTGGAAACGGGTGATCCCCTCGCTTTGATAGCGGACAAGCCCCAGCAAAAACTCAGGCTGCGCCCCAAGCTCGCGGCGCTTTCCCGGTGTCATCGGTCGTCACCCTCAAAAACGCCGGAAAAGGGAACGCACGGGTGGCGTTCCCTTTTCCGCTTTCTCCGCTCAGCATCGAAAACCTATAAGGCGGCGCTCGAGATGCAACTTAATCTTGGGAAATGGCCGCCTCGGCCAGACCTTGCCAAAAGGCCCGCAGTCGCCGGACCCAAACGTCGTAGTCGGGATCGCCGGGGCAGGAACGGACCAAGCGCTCATGACACAGACCGCAGATCGCGATGTGAGCGATCGCCAGGCCATCGGGCGCTTCCTGCCCGCAAAAAAAGCATGGGAGTGTGGCCACGGTCACGTTCAAAGAGACTCACCTTCCCCGGTTGATCCCTAACAGTCTATTATCCCGGCGACAGCTGTGCTCCAGCGGGAGTCCTTGTCCACTATATTTCTTGTATGTAGGCGGGAAAGTCCTTTATTACCACACGAAGAAATAAGCAAATCGCTCCGTGCGAAAAGACGTTGGCGAAGGCGCCTGCGCCCCGGCGACCAAGCTATGCCGGTTCGGTAGGCGGCAGCTGAGGCCTCCCGTTCCGCATCGATTCACCCCCGGACTTTGGTGAGCTAAGCCCAATTGTAAACTCTTCGTTTCTTTTTCGTCAAGTGAAGTTGTTTTCAGAAGAGCTCTTCGACAAGGAATCGGCGTCACACAACCGAACAGGAAACATGCATCCTCCACCGAAGGGGGGAAGATCCGTGGGCTCCCAGACGCTAGGAGAGAAAATCCGCGATCTTAGGCGCCGGCTGAAGATGACCCAATCGGATCTGGCCGGCACCGAGTTTACCAAGAGTTTCATCAGCCAGGTGGAAAAGGGGCAGACCAGCCCGTCGCTGAGGAGCCTCCAGATCATCGCGGCCCGGCTCAACCAACCCGTCAGCTACTTCCTCGACGAGCCCGACCCGATGACGCCCCAGTCGCAGGAACTCCTGTCGGCGATCGAGACCGCCAATCACCTGCATGCCGGCGGGTTTCTCAGCGACGCGATCCAAGCTTACCAGCGGGCTCTCAGCCTCGCGGCGCCGACTGACCATGTGACCAAGGGCAACCTCAACTTCCGTCTGGGACACATCTACCTCAAGCTCCTCCAGTACGAAAAGGCGATCGACGCCTTTCGATCCGCCGCCGAGGAGTATCAAAAAACCACCATCGACGAGTTTTACGTCCGCACGCTCAACAACCTGGGGACAGCGCACTACTACCTTCGCCAATACCACGAAGCCCGCCGCTGGTTTGAAGAGGCCCTCTCTCACCACGACCGTCTCGCGGTGCCAAACGCGCAGCTGCGTCTTCTCATCTTTACCAATCTGGGCAACGTCCTGAGTAAACTCTCCCTTTACGACGAGGCCATCGAGGTGGTCGAAAAGGCGCTCGCGGTCTCAAAGAGCGAGGGCGATTACTACAAATACGGCGAGCTCTGTCAGATCGCAGGGGTCGTCTACGACGCGATCGGAGACGACGAGGAGGCGCTTCGTCACACCGAGCGGGCCGTCTCGTTTTACGAAGCGGTGGGAAACCGCACCCTGCGCCTGGCTTCGTTGATCAATAAAGCGATTCACCTCAGAAAGCTCGGCAGGCTCTCCGAAGCGAAACAGGTCGCCCTCGCGGTGATCGATGAAGCTCGGGAGGCCGATCTTGTCCAAGAGCGCGCCCGGGCTTTGGCGGAGCTCGGCGCCGTCTTGGCCTTGGAAGGGGATCACCAGGGCGCGCTCTCGCGGGTGAAAGAAGCGCTGCGGCTTGCGCCTGCCCACCCAGACCTTCCTGAGTGGACTGCCTTGGTGACAGCTTGCGCGAAGCACACAGCGCTTCCTCCTGATTTGCTCCAGCGTCTCGATAAGCTCGCCGAGCGATGGGAGGGCGATGCCCGGGGCAAGGCCGAGCTTCACTCGAGTCTCGGCGAGCTGCACCGCCTTGCCGGTTCCACTGAAAAGGCCAACGAACACCTCAGCAAGTCGGTCGCGTACTTCCGCAAGGTTTGAGCGGGCTTACGCGGCGCCGAGGAGCCTTTCCAAAAGCTCTTTGGATTTCACCACGCCTTCGTGATCGTCGCCCGCTCCTTCAAACTCGATGCCCCAGTAACCGTCAAACCCGGCGCCACGGATGATCTCAACACACCGGGCGACATCGATGCGAGTGTCGTTGCCGCGCTCGTCAAATTCGTACATCTTGGCGTGAACACCGACGGCGTAGGGCGCCATCAGTTCCAGGCCCCAGTAGCGGAGCTCCTCCGGCGCCACGCCTTCGGGAAGGGCGGGCTTCACCGCCTCGAGCACCTCGGGGCGCCTCTCGTCTGGGAAGTTTCCAAAGTCAGGAAGCGTTCCCAAGTAGGGACTGCCTACCTCTTCGACGATGCGTACGATGTTGAGGGGGTTCGCGGAGATGCCCCAGTGGTTTTCGATCACCAACTTGACCCCGTAATCCTCCGCCTCCCGAGCCAGCTCCTTAAAGCTTTCGATGCATCGTTTGAGCGATTCGGGATCCGACTCCCTGCCGTGCCCACCCGTGTTGATGCGGAAGAACGGGAGCCCTAGGCTTTTCGCCACCGGAAACCACTGCCTGGCCGCGGCTACCGACTCCTTGCGCTGGCTTTCATCCAGCGACGAGGGATCGCCCGTGCGGTCAACAGCCATGCCCACCAGCGCGACGCCCGCCTCGGCCGCCGCTTGTTTGAGCTGGGAGAGGTACGCTTCCTCGGTCGATTCGAAAAACACGTTGTTGAGCTCGATGGCGTCGATGCCAAACTCATCCTTAGCCACCCGGGGAAAGTCCAGCAATTTCAGAGGCGACTCTTGGTTGAGAAATCTCCGGTGCAAACTCCAACCAGCCAGCGAAATCTTGGGCATGAGCTCCCTCCTCGGAATCGTCGTCACATGAACTTTCCATCCGCGCGGGCCCGTTTCCTCTCCTGGTCTCTCTTGCTTTGCTGCACACGCCTCCTAAGGTTCGCGCGCCGCATCTTGCACATAGCATGGGAGGAACTCAAGTGCACCTGAGGAGGCTTTCATCGATGCCACACCTTTCGGATGCCCAACCGATCCTCCCGCACGGAGGCGCTCTCGTCGAACGGATGGTCGACGCAGAGGAACGGGCCTCGTGGCTCAGCGAGGCCGCCAGGCTCCCGCGGCTTTCCATTGACCGAAGGGCCCTCTCCGACATCCGCCTGCTGGGCGTCGGCGCTTTGAGCCCATTAGAGGGCTTTATGACGGCGAAAGATTACGAGAGGGTTGTCCACGAAATGCGCCTCGCCAGCGGCCTCGTGTGGACCCTGCCGATCACCTTGGCCGTCGGGTCGGCGGAAGTTTATGACCTCAACGGGGCAAAGCGCGTGGCGTTATATTACAAGGAGCGCCCGGTCGCGGTCGTTGAGATCAGCGATATTTACCAGCCCGACAAGAGGGTCGAAGCTCTGGAAGTCTACGGGGTCGACGATCCTCGCCATCCTGGGGTGCGGGCCATCTACCAACAAGGCGAATACTACATCGGCGGCCCCGTCTACGTCCTCGATCTCGTCCTCGAGGAAGAAGGCCCTCTTGCCAAGTACTACCTTTCGCCCCGAGAGACCCGCCGCATCTTTCACCAGCGTGGGTGGCGAAAGATCGTCGCCTTCCAGACCCGCAATCCCGTCCACCGCGCCCACGAGTACCTGCACAAGTGCGCCTTAGAACTCGCTGACGGCCTCCTTCTCCACCCCCTTGCCGGCGCAACCAAGGAGGACGACATCGACGTCGCCACCCGCTTCGCCTGTTACGAACGGCTCATCGAAAAATACTACCCGGTCCAGCGAGTGCTCCTTGCGGCCTTTCCTGCCAGCATGAGGTACGCAGGCCCCAGAGAGGCCGTCTTTCACGCCCTTTGCCGGAAAAACTACGGCTGCACCCATTTGATCGTGGGCCGGGACCACGCGGGTGTGGGGAACTTTTACGGCACCTACGACGCCCAAAAAATCTTTGAGCGGTTTACGCCGCAAGAGCTCGGCATCCAACCCCTCCCCTTTGAGAACGCGTTTTACTGCCGGATCTGCCAGGGTATGGCCACCAGCCGCACCTGCCCCCACGAGCGCTCCGCCCATGTCGCGCTCAGCGGCACCGCCGTCCGCGAGATGCTCCAGAGAGGCCAAGCTCCTCCACCCGAATTCACGCGGCCTGAGATTGCCGAGATCCTCGTGCGGCGGACGGCAGCCGCCCACCCAACCCTGCCGGCAGGACGGTGAGCGCGATGGCCGATCTCGACTTGGCAGCGATTCACCGCCAAGCGGCCCAGGAGCTCGCGGGGGCGCCCGCCGAAGAGATCTTAGGCTGGGCCGCCGACACCTTTGGTTCTCGGGCCGCCATTTCGTGCAGTTTCGGGGGACCCGGGGGCATCGTCCTCGCCCATATGGCCCACCAGCGGGGCCTGCGGCTCCCCTTGATCTTTATCGACACCGGTTTTCTCTTTCCCGAAACGTACCAGCTCAAAGAAGAATTGGAGAGCCGGTGGGGGCTCCTCGTGAGAACCGTGCACCCTTCCCTCTCCCCCGATGAACAGGCGAGCCGCTACGGCGATCGCCTCTGGGAACGGGATCCTGACCGCTGCTGCTTTTTGCGGAAAGTGCAGCCCATGGCCAAAATCCTGGAAGGATTGGACTGCTGGATCACCCCGTTGAGGCGAGACCAAGGTCCCTCTCGCGCCAGCGTCGAACCGATCGAGCTTCACCGGTTAGCGAGCGGCCGAGCTCTTCTCAAGCTCAACCCCTTGGCTCACTGGACCCGGCAAAGGCTTTGGAATTACGTCGCACGGCACAAACTACCCTACAACCCCCTCTTGGATCGCGGCTTTAAGAGCATTGGCTGCGTCCAGTGCACCGCGCCCGCCTACGGAGACAACGAGCGTGCCGGCCGGTGGCAGGGGCACGCCAAGAGCGAATGCGGCCTCCACACCTTTACCCAGGTGGTGTCCGAGAGGAGGGGTTTAGGGCCCCTAAGCGAATAGGGTTTCGAGCCTTCAACGATATCTGGGCGCGCCGTGGCGCCTTTTGTCAACGAGGTGTAGAGGGTGCAGGAGAAGCTCCATTCGGTCCGGGGGGTCCTCTTCGACCTGGACGGAGTGTTTTGGCGGGGGGACGACCCAATCCCTGGAGGGCCGGAGTGCGTGGCAAAGCTGCGGGATGCCGGGTTTCCCGTCCGCTTTGTCAGCAACAACTCATCCTTTGACCGGCAGGGCATCGTCGACCAGCTCAACCGGTTCGGCATCGACGCCCAACCCGACGAAGTTTTCGTAGCCACTCACGCCCTGGCCCGGGAGATCGCCCGGCGCGAACCCCGGGCGACGGTGTACCTCATCGGCGCCCCGGGACTGCGCCGTGAACTCGAGGAACGGGGACTGCGGGTGATCGACGAGCCCGAGGAGATCGATTACCTCACCGATTTCGTCGTCGCGAGCGACGATCCGGAGCTCAGCATGGCCAAGCTGACGCGGGCGCTTCGCTGCTTGATCAAGGGCGCGAAATTTGCCACGCCCAACCTCGACATCGTATACCCTGTCGAGGACGGCCTTGTGCCCGGAGCGGGAGTCATCGCGGCAGCCGTCAGCGCGATGGCGGGAAGAGAGCCCGACGTCATGATCGCCAAGCCCAAACCCCATCTGCTGCTGCAAGCGGCAAAAAGTATGGACTTAGCGCCCGAGCGGTGTTTGATGGTGGGCGATTCCCTCCGGTCCGACGTCCCGGCGGCGGCCGCCGCCGGCATGCCCAGTCTCCTGGTCCTGTCAGGGGGCGCGACGCGCGAAGAGATCGACAAAGCAGAGCTCAAACCCACCTTCGTCGCCGGCTCGGTCGCCGACGTCCCGGGCCTTTTGGGAATTTAGCTCAAACAAAAAAAGGCGGGCTCAGAACTACGTATCGACCTGCGTGAGCAGGGGCGTGATCCGTTCTGAGCCGCCTTTAAGCAGGGGTGAGCCCTGCGCGTCTATAAAGTGCCCTCAAAGCGCCCGTCTATACCGCGCGTGCCGGTGGTAAATTTTCTCACCGGGTTCCCCACATGGTCTCCATCTGGCGGACGATCTTGTTGAGCCTGCGGGCCCGCTCCTCCAATCGCCTAAAGGCCTGGTTTCTCATGCTGGTGTAACCGTAATTGCACCGCAGCCGGTAAAGGCGGTCTTCCACCCGGTGGTACTCCTTCCGCACCTTTTCGACGTCCACCACCAAGACGCGTCACCCCTCCTTGCAAGCTCCTCACGCATAGGATGGCGCTGCACGTGCGGCATCCATACCAGGAAAGGACCGCCGCAGGCGGACGACCAGGGAAAATAGGAACCGGCTCCTAGTCCCGCAAGGCGGGGGCTTGACATACAGTTCCAGCGAGGCCGCCTTCCCCAAGGAGGGAGATCCATGCCGCACCGCCTTGCCTTTCCGCCCAACCGGCCGGTGCCCGTCTCGACGAAACTCTCCGCCCACGGACCAGCCCGGGTGGTCCCCCTGCACCCTGCCGCCCAGGCGCCCCGTTTTGACCCTCTGACCCACCTGCCTCACTTTTTCGACCACCCAGAGGACGGGATCGTCTTGGCATGGGAGGCTGCCATCGATCTCCTCGCTCTCGACCACACGCCCCTCGACCCCATCGACGAGACGTGCCCCGCGAATGATCTTTTGTGGGTTAGGGCCCGCTTTATCGATCCCCTGGAGCGCCGGGTCGAGATGGTCGGCCGCAAAGCCCCTCCCCTTCCCGATCTCGGTCAATGCTTCGGCGGCGTGGCCACGCAGCTCGTGCAGCCCCTGGCAAAGGCGCGAGGGGACGGCACTTCGGGACCCGCGGAGTGGCTAGTGTATCCCCTCGTCGCCTGGGGAACCTTTGAGGTGTGGGTGGAAGACGACCTGTCCGACGAGGCGGTGATCGGCGTGGTCCAGCTCCTGGAGGGGAAGGAGCGGACGCTCCGCCTCACTTTGTACCCCCGCACGGTGGGCCAAGACGGTTCCTCCCGCGCTGCGCCGATCCAGGCGGCCGAAAACCTGGGCGCAGCGGGATGGTTCATCGAATGGAAGGGCGTCGAGTACCTCCAGACGCCCGTCATGACGGTTCGGGCCGAACGGGGTGACACCCTCGCCAAGATTGCCAAAGAGATGTCGGTCGACCCCGACAGCGTTTTCCGGGCCAACGCGGGGCTTGCCGGACCCGATGAACCCCTCGGCGGCCAACTGGTGAGCGTCCCGTACATCGTCCGGGCAGCCACCTCCCTCGCCCGGCGGGTCCACGCGACCGCGCTTACGTGGAAAGAGATCATCCGGGGGTGGACCACGCTCAACTGAGCTTGCTCGCAAATTGCGCCCTCACTTCCCACTGCGTCCACCAGACCGTCTACCTTCTCTTTGCCAGCTTGGCCGGTCCCGCCGGAAGAGCGCTTCAACGGCCCAGATTTCCAGGCAACTCCAGGAAAAGCAGCCAGGCATTGCTGGTAGGAATCCCACGATGCCCCCGGAACTCCCTATCGGCCATGAAATGAGCGGGCGCTCCATTTTAGGCAAAGGGCACCGTTGAAAGGAGTTCTAGCAATGCGACGCACTCTGCGACACACCTCCAAACGCTCCCCCCTCGTTTTCGGTCTCTTGGCCGTCCTGCTGGTCGCAGCGCTCTCCGTTCCTGCAGGCGCGGCTCAAGGGACTACGGTGATCCGAGCCGGCGAGGCCGCACTCAGTTCGCCAGCTTCCGGCGCGGCCCAAGAGCGACTTCTTGCCGCCGGCACCCAGTACGCCACTCCCTATTACGACAACGACAACGGCGTCCCCGGGCCGGTGGTCATCGTCGTCGGCGGCATGCACGGCAACGAGCCTGCAGGGTACATGGCGGCGCGGCGGCTCGCGGGCGTACGGCCCCAGAAAGGCCGCCTCATCGTCATCCCCGAAGCGAACAAGCTGGCGATTGAGGCGAAGACCCGCACCGGCTCCCATCCGGGCGATCTCAATCGCGCTTTTCCCACGAGCCGCTCGGACAAGCCCGGCTCACCGCTGGCGGCGAGTATCTGGTCGCTGGTCGAGCGTGTCCGGCCCGACTACCTCTTTGACCTCCATGAAGGGTACGACTTTCACAAGATCAACAAAGACTCGGTGGGGCAATCCATCATTTACTACCCGGTGCAAGGCGCTTCCGAGATGGCCAAAGCCATGCAAACCGCTGTGAACCGCGGGATCTCCAACTCAAAGCACCACTATTCCGTGTTGCGCTACCCAGTGAAAGGGAGCCTGGCCCGTGCGGCGGGGCAACTTCTCGGAGCACGTGCGATGATCCTGGAGACCTCCCGCAAGCAGCCCCTGGAAACCCGCGTCGACCAACACGTGACCATGGTGAAAGCAGCTCTTGCACGCATTGGCATGCTGTGATATTTTCCCAAAGGAGGAAGCATAACTCCCTCTTGACATACCCTTCCAAGCGCCTTATGCTAGTGTCGTGCCCCTGACTGACCAGTCAGTCAGGGATTCGCCGGCGCGTCCCGACGGCGAGCGAGTCGTGAGACACAGTGCTCGGAGGGTTTATGTCGATGAGGAGAGCGTGGATATGGTGGTCGCTGACCTTTGTCGTCGGTGTGGCTGCGGGATGGTTTGCCTTCGCCGCGATCGCGCAGGATGGTGCTTCGCCGGGCGTTGACACCCAGGTGTCAGCACCTGCCGTGACGAGCCTTCCGTCTTCTACTGAGCCGCCCAGCTCCAATCTCAGCCAAGAAGCGCAAGCTGTGCCTGTCCGGGTACATCCGGTCCAGCAGCGCGATGTCGTCCTCAGCCTTGAAGCCCACGGAACCTTAGCCGCCAATCGAGAAGTGCGGCTCTCGCCTAAAGTTTCCGGCCGCGTCGCCTGGGTCGGCGTCGACGTCGGCGATGCCGTCACCGCCGGTCAACTCTTGCTCTCGATCGAAAAGGACGAGCTTGAGATCAACGTGGCGCAAGCCGAAGCGGCTTTGATGGCCGCGGAGGCTAACCTCGCGCGCCTCCGTGCGGGGGCGAGGCCTGAGGAAATCGAGCAGGCCCGGGCGCAGGTGACGCAGGCCGAGTCCAATTTAGAGCAAGCTCGCTTGCAGGTAAGCCGCCTCCGCGCGCTCTACGAGTCGCAAGCCGTCTCCCAAGCGCAGCTTGAGCAAGCCGAAAGCCAGTACGAGATCGCGCAGGCCGCCTACACGGCGGCGGTCAATCAGCTCAAACTGGTGGAAGAGGGAGCCCGCCCCGAGGACCTGCGGGCCGCTGAGGCGCAGGTCGCGCAAGCTCAAGCAGGGCTCGAGATGGCCAAGCTGCAGCTGTCTCACGCCGATCTTACTTCCCCCATCGACGGGATTGTCGCCGATCGCCTCGTCGAGCCGGGCGACATGATCGGAGCGGGGACGCCGGCATTCCGGATTGTCCAGATTGACCCGGTGGTGGTCCGCGTCGAGCTTGGGGGCCGTGACATCGTCCGCGTCCGCCCGGGCGTCGAAGCGAGGTTGACCTTGGACGCCTTTCCCTTCCAAACCTTTAGCGGCACTGTCTCAGCCGTCGAGGCCGTGGCCAATCCCCAATCGCGCCTTTTCGGCGTGAGGATTGAAGTGCCCAACGCTGACGGAGCGCTCAAGCCGGGCATGTCGGCCCGGGTGCTCATCGCGGTCGACGAGCGCCGCGGCGTCTTAGCCGTTCCCGATCAGGCGATCGGGGCCGACGGCGGCCAACCTTATGTGTTTGTCGTCGAGCAGGGACTGGCCAACCGCCGGCCTGTGCAGGTGGGCTTGTCCGGCGGGGGATGGACCGAGATCGTCGAGGGACTTGAGCCAGGAGAGTACGTCGTCGTTTCGGGGCAAGCCTCGATCGCCGACGGAGCACGCGTTCGCATCAGCGGGAGTGACGTGCTGTGAAAATCGCCCAGATCGCTGTCTCCAGACCGGTCACGGTCTGGATGATGGTCTTTGTCGCCGTCTTTCTAGGCCTCATTTCGCTCTCGCGGCTGCCCGTGGACCTCTTCCCCGAGATGACGTTCCCCATCGCCGCCGTGGCCACCTCGTACGAAGGCGCGGGCCCGCAGGAGGTCGAGAGCCTGATCAGCCGCCCCATCGAAGAGGCCATGACCTCCTTGGCCAACGTGACCAGGGTGAGCTCCACCTCGACCCGGGGGCAATCGGTCGTCCTCGTCGAGTTTGACTGGGGTACCGACATGGACTTTGCCGCCCTCGAGATGCGAGAGCGCGTCGACCAGGTGCGGGAGTTCCTTCCCGACGGCGCGGGCACGCCCCGGATCCTCCGGTTTGACCCATCGGCGTTGCCCGTGATCCAGATGGGCATGGGCGGCCCGCGCGAGCTTTCAGAACTGAAACGCATCGCGGAGGACGTGGTCAAAAACCGCTTGGAGCGGATCAGCGGCGTCGCTTCGGTCTCGGTGGCCGGCGCTCAAGATCCCCAAGTGCATGTCCACCTGGACCCGACGCTCATGCGCTCCTTTGGCATCTCTTTCGATACCGTGATCCAAGCGCTGCAGGCTGCCAACCTCAACCTGCCGGCGGGGCAAATCGACACCCAGCGTTCCGAGGTGACGATCCGCACCACCGGAGAGTTTGAGAGCGTTGAAGACATCGCCCAAGTCCGCGTGCCTGCCGCGGGAGGCACCGTGCTGCTCCGCGAGATTGCGACCATCTCGATGGGCGAGTCGGACGTCACACAGATCACCCGGCTCAACCGCCAGCCCAGCATCTACCTGCAGATTGTAAAGGAGAGCGGCGCCAACACGGTCCAGGTGGCCCGCGCCGCCAAGGCCGAGCTCGACAGAATCGCACGGGAGCTCGGCGATATCGAGTTTGAAATCGTCTACGATGAGTCGGCGTTTGTCGAAGCGTCCATCGCGTCCGTGGGTTCCAATGCCGTGGTCGGTGGACTCTTGGCCGCTCTCGTGCTGTATGCGTTCCTCCGCAGCATCCGGTCCACCATCGTGGTGGGCCTTGCCATCCCGATCTCCATCATTTTCACTTTTGTTTTGATCTACTTCAACGGGATGACGCTCAACATGCTGTCCCTCGGCGGTCTGGCGCTGGGCGTCGGGATGCTCGTGGACAACGCGATCGTCGTTCTCGAAAACATCTTTCGCCACCGGCACCTCGGCTCCGACGCGGTCACGGCCGCGGTGGAAGGGACCGGAGAGGTGGGCGCGGCAGTCTTTGCCTCTACCCTTACGACGGTCGCCGTCTTTGTCCCGGTCATCTTTATCCAGGGTTTGGCGGCGCAGATCTTTAGGGACCTTTCCTTGACGGTGAGCTTTAGCCTCTTCTCCTCCCTCGCTGTCGCCTTCACGCTCATTCCCCTTTTGGCTTCCCGCATGTTGGGCGAAAGTGTTTCTTCCCGCATCGTCGCAGCAGCGGCCGAAGAGGAGATCGCATCGGAGCGGCGCTCGGTCGGGGCCGAAGGCTCTTACGGGAGGATTCTTGGAAGTCTCCTTGCCCTTTACGAGAGGCTGATTCGCTTCGCCTTGAGGCGTAGGGGCTTGACGCTGACGACGGTGTTTCTCTTGCTGGTCGCGAGCTTGGTCGTGGTGGGACCGCGGCTCGGTACCGAGTTTCTCCCCGAGATGGACGAAGGACAACTTCGGATTTCGGTGAAGATGCCCCGGGGCACGCGGCTTCAAGACACCTTCGCGCTCATCGCGCACCTGGAAGAGCTGGTGCTCCAGATTCCCGAGGTCAAGGCCATTCTCTCCCAGACGGGCGGCGGATCGACGGACGGGTTTGGCGGGTCCGCATCGGACGAGGGCATGATTTTGGTGCAGCTCGCGCCTTTTGAGCAGCGGCATCGCACCACTCAAGAGGTGATCGAGGAGGTGCGGCGCCTCGTCGCCGGCATAGGCGGCGCCACCATCGAAGTGCAGCCCATGTCCGTCATCGGCGTCGGCGTTGCCGGCGCGCCTATCCAGGTGCAGCTGCGGGGAGACGACCGCGATCTCCTGGCCCGGGAAGCCATGCGTCTTGCCGACGCGATCCGGGCGATCCCGGGCACCCGGGAGGTCAAGACCTCGATCGACGAGAGCCGTCCCGAGCTCCAGGTTCGGGTCAACCGCGAGCGAGCCGGAAGGCTCGGCCTTTCGGTCTACCAAGTGGCGACGGCCGTGCGCACCGCGGTGGGCGGCCAGACGGCGACCATCTACCGCAGCGGCGGCGAGGAAATCGACGTCGTCGTCCGCCTCAACGAAGCGTACCGCAAGAGCCTCGAAGACATGCGCAACATCCCCATCGGCACGCCCTTTGGCATCGTGCCCCTATCGGAGGTGGCCGAGCTTGCGGAAGGGCGCGCTCCCCTGGCGATCGACAGGATCGACCAGACGCGGGTCGTCGCGGTCAACGCGCAGCTCGCCGGAAGGGACCTGGGAAGCGTCATGGAGGATATCCGCGCCGCAGTGGACGCGATGGATCTGCCACCGGAAATCGAGGTGTTTTACGGCGGGCAGGATGAGCTGATGACCGACGCCTTTAGCGACCTCGGCATCGCGTTGGCCTTGTCGATCGTGTTGGTCTTTGCCGTCCTGGCGTCGCAGTTTGAGTCGTGGTCGCAACCCTTTGTCATCATCTTCAGCATTCCCTTTGCGCTGATCGGCGTCGTGTGGGGGCTTTTCCTCACGGGCCACTCGTTTAACGTCGTCGCTTTTATCGGCGTGATCATGCTGGTGGGTATCGTCGTCAACAACGCGATCCTGCTGGTGGACTTCATCAACCAGGCGCGGCGAAGGGGGATGGCGCGGGATGAGGCGGTCGTCCAGTCGGGCCGTATCAGGATGCGTCCCATCTTGATGACCACGCTCACCACGGTGCTTGGCATGCTCCCTCTGGCTCTGGGGATCGGCGAGGGGTCAGAGCTTGAGGCGCCGCTCGCGGTGGTGGTGAGCGCTGGCCTCACCACGTCGACCGTCCTTACGCTCGTCGTCGTCCCCACAATTTACGTGATCGTCGATGATTGGTCGGAGCGACTGCGCCGCGCCTTTGGCGGCATCACGAGAAAGGGGTCTTGAAGATGGCGCGCATAGCACTTTGCGGATTGATCATCACGCTGCTCCTCGCCCCCGCAGTTTGGGCGGAGCCGGCCAACGACGAGCTCCGCCTCATCTCGCTGGAAGAGGCGATCGCCATTGCCTTTGACAACAGCTTGACGCTCCAGATGAGCCGCCTCAATGTCGATGAGGCCGAGCTCAACCTGGCCCAAGTCCAGGCGACCAATCTGGTGCAGCCGTCTCCCACCGCCCTCATCCAGGCGGAGCGGCAGCTCGAAATCGCACAGCGCCAACTGCTCCTCGATCAATTTGATCTGAAACTCGAGGTCGAGGAGGCGTATTACTCCGTGCTTCGCGCGCAAAACCTGGTGGCGGTCCTCCAAGAGGCGCTCACCGTCGCCCGCAGGCAGCTGGAGATCGCTGAGGAGAAGCTCTCCCGGGGCACCGGCACCCAAAGCGACGTGCTCAACGCCGCGAGCCAGGTGGCCAAGACCGAGGCCAATCTCGCCCAGGCGCAAGGCGGAGCCGAGATCGCCCTCCTCAACTTCCGCCGGGTCTTGGGCGTCGACTTTAAAGAGCCCATCGCTCCCCAGCCGGAGGAGTTTGCCTTTCAACCCTACGAGGTCAATCTCGACGAGGACATCGCGTTTGCCCTCGCTCACCGCATCGAGATCTTGCAGGCGCAGGCAGGCGTTGAGGCAGCGGCTAAGCAGGTCGAGCTTTCCGAAAACGATTATACGCCTGAGCTCGCACTAAGGCTTGCGAGAGTCGCTTTGCGCAAGGCTCAAAACGGATTGGAGCAGGCACGCAGGGGCATCCAACTCGAGATTCGCCAGGCGCACCTTTCGATGATGGACGCCGCCAGGCGCATTCCCGCCCTAGCTAAGAGCGTCGAGGAGGCCGAAGAGAATTTGCGGGTCGCGACCAGCATGTACGAGGTCGATATGGCTCCCCTCGTTCAGGTAATGGGCGCGCAGGCCGCCTTGAGCAGCGCCCGCACCGACTACGTGCACGCCATCTTTGATTACAACCTGGCGCGAGCCCGCTACGATCGGGCCGTCGCCCGGCCGCTCGAGGGCGGAGAGCCGCGATGAGACGTGTTACCGCGCTTTGCCTGGTCACATTTTTGGTGCTTGCGATCGGCCCGGTGAGCGTCTTGGCTCAGGGCATCAAAGTGCCGACGGCCGCCGAGGCCGTGCGGCTCGCGCTGGTCAACAGCACCGAGGCCGCCGCGGCCCGGGCCGAGCTCGAGGCGGCGCTTGCCGGCGACATCCAACTCCGGTCCGCCCTCTTAGGCTGGCGATTTGATGCCGTGCTGGACGACACCCTTTCCCAGTCCGAATCGCTCAAATCTCTTGGGGTCGACGCCCTCAACACCCTCACCGGGACGATCGCGGTGCGGAAGGCCCTCACAGCACACGGCACGACCCGACTGGCGTTGGATGAAAGCAGGATCCAACTCGCGCGGGCCCAGCGGGAGTACACGGATCAAATGAGGCAGATCGCGGTCACGGCCTACGAAGCGTACCGTCAACTTGAGCTCGCCTTAATCCAGTACCGCGTGCTCCAACGGGCTGTGACGCTCACCCAAGACGCGCTCGACGTCGCCCGCGATCAGCACCGGGCAGGGGCCCTGGCGCCCGCCCGCGTCCAGGAAGCCTGGCTGAACCACCAGGAGGCGCTTTCGCGCCAAGAGACGGCCCGCAGGATGCTGGACATTGCGTGGCTGCGCTTAGCGCATCTTTTGGGTCTTGATCCCGAGGCGACCGACATCCTGGACGTCGACGTCCTCAGCGTCGATGAGGCGGTGGAGATGATCCTCGCCCGCGATGCTGCCTTTTGGCCGCAGGCCCCGTTCCCCTGGGAGTGGAGCCTCGATGAGCTGTTGGCCCAGGCCGAACAAAACCGCCCCGAAGTGCTGGCGGCTCAAGATGCGGTCGTCTTGGCCGAGCTGGGCGCCCAAAAAGTCAAGCTGGATCAGCGGCCCAGCGTCGAGCTGACTGCCAATGCCACGTGGCCGGAAAAGGTCCGCGCCTCCCTTTCCCTCGACAACGACTGGGTGACGCAAGGAACGATTTCGGCTTGGCGCATGAGCGATGACGTGCCGCTCCCTAACCTGCCGGTGCCGGAAAACGACGTCGACTGGGATGTCGGCGTCCGGGTGACCTTTAACCTGTGGGATTCGGGCGCCGCGAAAGCGGCGGCCTATCAGGCCGAGGAGCGGCGGCGGCAAGCCGAGCTGGGCGTCGAAAAGGCCCGTCAGGGAATTCGATTGGACGTGCAACGCCGGCACGCCGAAGCCAAAAGCGCCTACGATGCTTTGATCTTGGCGGCGGAGCGGGCCCGCATCGCCCACATGGACCTTGAAGCTGAAAAACAGAGGGCAGCGCTGGGTTTGAGTCCACCGATTCAGGTGGACAGCACGACGCTCGATTTGTGGCAAGCGGTGGTCAGCGCCGTCTCCGCCCGGTTTGATTATGAAATCGCATTGCTCCAACTGGCTCGCGCTGTGGCCTGGGACCTTGAAAGCCTCCTCGACTTGACGGACCGGTTGCAAGGGTGGTGAGCGCATGGCGATGGACGCCGACGAGAGGACGGAGGGGAAAAAGCGGGCCATCATGAAGGCCGCATTGGAAATCCTTACCGAAAAGGGCTACCATCCCACTACCATCGAAGAGATCGCGGAGCGAGCGGGCGTCGGCAAAGGCACCGTCTACCTCTATTTCAAGAGCAAGCTGGAGCTGGTCGCCGAAGTCATCGACACGGTCGTCCAGACCCATTTGCAAGAAATGAAAGAGCAGATGTCCACGGTCAAAGGCGCGCTGGAAAAGCTGCTGGTCCTCGCCGGCATCGAATACACCTTCATGCGCCGACACGGCCCCTTGGCCCAGATCTTGGGTGCGGGCGAAGTGCTGGGGCTTGCGCCCGAGTTTCGCTCGCAGATGTGCAACTGGCGGCAACGTTACATTGAACTCATCGAAGGGATCGTCGAAGAGGGGCAGCGGGAAGGCGTCTTTCGCACGTCGATTTCGCCGTTTCTCGCGGCGACGATCATCTTTGGCGCACGCCTTGCCATTCTCCAGTTGGCTCTCGAAACCGACCTGGAAAACCGGGCGGACGAGGTGCGCAACCAGGTGCTCGAGTTTGTCCTGCACGGCCTGGGGGCGCCGGTGTGATAACCCCTCGCCTACCCAAAGAGCCAGTATTTTAGCACCACGAGCAACGCGACCCCTGGAATCCCGAGCATGCCCGCGAGCACTGCGGTGACGGGATTGAGCGGCACATGATACCCCCAGTACCCGCCGACCACGTTGAAGAGCAAGAGCAAAACGGCTCCGATCAGGGCGTTGGCGAGCAGCTCCAAGGTGAGCTTGAGCGGTAGCACCAGGGCTCGGGCGATCAGGTACACCAAAAAGATGCCCAGGCCATAGGCGATGACGAGAGCCCAATCGATCCTCAGCAACCAGGCCTCCACCGGTCTCGCTCCTTTGGATGGCCACGTTGAGCCTGTCCCCCATTTGCTACATTGTATCGGTGAAGGCCCCGGTTTAGACCGCTCGTCTGACGGCGGCCGCTAAGCCTCGGCAGGTTGCGCGCGGCCGCCTTGCGAGGGAAGCTCCTCCAGCTTTAGCGTGGAGCCGGGGTCTTTTGGAATCTGGTAGCCGAACTCCTCGGCATGGCGCAGCAAGTACATGTATTTCCGTTCGGCCGCCTCGATCGCGTAGATCGCGTGATCGATGAGCTCGGGATCGGTGACGCTGTCAAAATAAGCCCGCGCCGCCAACCACTCATCCCGCGCTTTTGCCACGGCCTTCTCAATGTCGGTCTCTGGTGCCTCTTTCCTCTGCCTCCGCAGCGGGGGCTCGTCGAGAACGAGATGATCCCACACCTTGTCGACGAGTTTTGTCCACCAACGGGCCACGAGCATCCTCCTCTCGGCGCAACACAACTTACCAACAGTATAGGTTCGCCGATGGAGGAGTATGCCGCGGTTACATCTCCCTTCTTCCTTCGAGAGCTTTGGTGAGGGTCACCTCGTCAATGTACTCCAGATCGCCTCCCACGGGCATTCCGTGCGCCATCCGGGTCACTTTGATCCCCAGGGGTTTGATCAGGCGCGCCAAGTACATGGCCGTCGCCTCCCCTTCGGGATTGGGGTCCGTCGCGACGATGATCTCCTGGATTTCCCCGCTTTGAAGCCGGCGCAACAACTCTTCGATCCTGAGGTCTTGGGGCCCGATGCCATCCATGGGAGAGATGGCGCCTTGCAAGACATGGTACAGCCCCTTATACTCCCGGGTGCGCTCCAGGGCGATCACGTCTTTGGGATCTTCGACCACGCACAACACAGACCGGTCGCGCCCTTCCCGGGTGCACAGGCGGCAGGGATCGATGTCGGTCAGATTGCAGCAGATCGAGCAGTAGATCGTTTTCTCCCGGGCCTCGACAATCGCATCGGCTAAGGCGTGAACATCTTCTCTGGGCGCTGCGACGATGTGGAGGGCGAGCCGTTGGGCCGTCTTAGGGCCGATCCCTGGCAGCTTGGTCAACTCTTCGACCAAGCGGGCGATCGGGCGGACAAAGGATACCATGGGCGAGGCGCTCCTCTGCGTCAAAAGCCGGGAAGCCCGGGAATGTTGAAACCACCGGTCACCTGGGCCATGGCCTCGCTGGCCATCTCTTGTGACTTTCGCAGCGCCTCGTTGACTGCAGCCAAGACCAGGTCCTCCAGCATTTCCACGTCATCGGGATCGACGGCTGCCGGGTCGATCTTGATCGAAAGGATTTGCTGGTGCCCGTTGGCGGTCACCGTGACGGCTCCGCCTCCGGCCGACGCTTCGACCGTCTTTTCCGCCAAGGCCTGCTGGGCCTTCATCATCTCAGCCTGCATCTTTTGCACTTGCTTCATCATCTTTTGCACGTTCATCGGGGTTCGGCCTCCTTCCGCTCGATACGGGTGATGGTGCCGCCAAACAGCCTCAACGCCTCTTTGAGAATCGGCTCGTCGATTTCATCGGGATCGATCGCGGCGCCGCCCTGCCCGGGAGGCGCTGGCGAAGGCGAGGCGGTTTGCGGCCCAGCAGCCTCCTTCTCTCCACCAAGGGGCGCAGCCCCGGCCGGTTTGTCCTCCTCCAAGAACGGCCCGCTGGCAGCCGGTCCTGCGGCGCCGGCCCCAGTTGCCGGCGTTCCCCCGCTTCGGGGCGGCGTGGCCTCCTCGACCGGTGGGGCATCGCCGGTCGTTCCCGGCTCCTGAACCAGGGCAAAGGGCGTCGTATCTGCTGGACCCTCGCCCGCGAGACGGGCGGACTGGGGGCTCAAGACCGCCTTTAGCCTTAGGGTTCTCCCGAGCACCTTGCTCATGACCTTCTCGACAATGGCCCGGTTCCGGTCCTTTTCCATGTTGGCCTGGTGGAACCGGTGATTGGGCGAAAAGGCGACGACGACGGTATCGCCTTCGACCTGGACGGGGCGGCCCTCTCGGAGAAAGGCCTCTTGCTGTACGTGCCTGGCCGCCCGCAGAGCCTCCAAGACCCTGGGCCATGCCCCCTGGACCGCATCTAGCAGGGTAGGTTCTCCTGCCGCGCGTTGTTGCGCCACTGGCTCTTGCCGGCTTGGAGCCGCCGAAACCGTGTCGGCCGGCGCAGGAGCCGTCGAGGCCTCCTCGGCGGGCTCTGTCCGCTGTGGATCGCCGGAGGCGCTCTGCTCGCTCACCGCCGCAAAGGGCGGCGTCCACCCTTGCTCAAACCGCCGCTCCAGGGCCTCGACCCGCCGGGCCAGCGCCTCCACATCGATCTTGCCCTTTTCCTTTGTGAGCCGGACCAAGGCCATCTCCAAAGGCAACTGGGCCGAGGTCGCCCAGCGCATGTCGCTTTCGGCTCGCCCCAGCGCCTCCACGATTTCTAATAGCCGCGGGAGAGAAAACCTCGAGGCGATCTTGAGGGCCTGCTCCCTCGCCTCTCCCGTGATGGCCACAAGCTCGCGGCTCTCGGGGACGACCGCCAGCATCAAAAGATCGCGAAAGTAACGGACCGCGTCGACGACAAACTGCTTGAGATCTCGGCCTTCATCGACGACTCTTTTCACCAGCATCAGGCAAGCGGCAAGGTCATCTCTTGCCAGCGCATCGGCCAGTTCGTAGAGGCGCTCGACCTCGACGACACCCAAGACCTGCGCCACGATCGCGGCGTCGATGGTTCCTTCCGCAAACGCGATGCACTGATCCAATGCGGCCAAGGCGTCCCGCATCCCCCCCTCCGAGTGGCGAGCGATGAGAGAAAGGGCCTCGGGATCGACAAAGACGCCTTCGTGCTCGGCCACCCGCGCGAGCTGGGCGGCGATCTCGTCCGCGCGAAAAGGGTGGAAGTCAAACTTTTGACAGCGGGAGACGATGGTAGCCGGGATCTTGTGAGGTTCGGTCGTGGCAAAGACGAAGACGACGTGCTCGGGGGGTTCTTCCAACACCTTGAGCAGGGCGTTGAAGGCCTCTGTGGTCAGCATATGGACTTCGTCGATGATGTAGACCTTGTAATCGCCTTCCGCCGGGGCAAACTTCACCATCTCCCGCACGTCGCGGATCTCGTCGATGCCCCGGTTGGAGGCGCCGTCAATCTCGATCACGTCGACGGCGGCGCCTTGGGAGATCCTGATGCAGTTGGCACAACGGTTGCACGGCGACCCGGTAGGCCCCTCCACGCAGTTAAGGCCTTTCGCCAAGAGTCTTGCCAATGTCGTCTTCCCCGTGCCGCGCGGGCCGGCAAAGAGGTACGCGTGGGCAGTGCGCCGGGTATCGAGGGCGTTTTTCAACGTGCGCACAACGTGCTCTTGACCGACGACATCGTCAAAGCTCTGGGGGCGCCACTTGCGATAGAGGGAAAGATAACCCACACAACTCACTCCCGGGTGTGTCGTGACATCTTTCGCTAGAACGGGAGACGACTCCTTTTCCCCCAAGACAGCGAGCAGCCCGGCCTCATCCTGAGAGTCCGGGCTGCCAACACAAGGAAAAATCGCCGTGCACCCGCCTTCGATCGCACGCCCCGAGCGGCATTCCTGCAGTTGACTCAGACCAGGCGCCCTCGCGGCACACGCGGACACTTGCTTACCGCTGCTTCCTTCCGGACCTGACGGGGTTCACAAGGCCACGTTGCACGAGACCCAGTCCTCAACATCACTTACAGGCTCCGGGCCCCAAAGCGCGACGACCTCGGGTGGGAATTCGGCCCCGCTATAGCGGATTGCGGGTACAGGGCACCGCTACCTCCCCGCCTAGCACGGCAACAGGAAAATCTCTTTGGGAACTTCATTATATCCGGCTGGAAAACGGCGTGTCAAGGTGGAAGCTCCCGTGCTGGCTGCGCCTTCCCGGCGCCTCTTCGTCCGGCCTTGGACGTTCGTCGACGAGCGCCCGGTTATACGCCCCCAGCACGTCGCTGCGGGTCAAAAAGCCGACCAGGCGGCGGGGATCTTGCCGGGCGACGACGGGCAGCCTCCCCACCCCGTGCTGGTCAAACTTGGCCATCGCCTCGGCCAACGATTCGTCGGCGTACGCGACGACCAGGTCCGTGCTCATAATTTCACCGACGCGCCGCTCCAGCCTCCCCTCCGGCTGGGTGTTGCGCACGTCGTCGAGGGTGACGATGCCGACCACTCGCCCCTCGCCGTCCAGCACAGGGTAACCGGTGTGCCTCGTCTCCTGCATCAGCCGGACGAGTTCGCGCACAGTGGCCGAGACACCGATCGTGTCGACGTGCCGCGACATCGCGGCCGTCACGGGGATCTCGCTTAGGACGGCCAGGTCTCTACCGGCTTTCAGGTTGATCCCCCGGCGCGCGAGCTTAAGCGTATCAATGGTCTCTTTGCTCAGCCAATTGGCCGCGATGGAGCTCACGACGCACGCGACCATCAGGGGAACGATGATGCGGTAGTCCCGGGTCAACTCGAAAAGCATCAAGATCCCGGTAACAGGGGCTTGCGTTGTTCCCGTGAAGAGGGCACCCATGCCCACCAGCGCGTAAGCGCCGGGAGGCGCCGTATGACCTGGCCACAACCAATGGACCAGGCTGCCAAAGGCCCCTCCCGTCATGGCCCCGATAAACAGGCTCGGCGCAAACACGCCCCCGGAACCGCCCGATCCCAGGGTGATGGAAGTGGTAAGGATTTTCACGAGGGCTAAAGCGGCGAGGAGCGCCCAGTCGAGACGACCGTACAGGGCGTCGTTAATGACGTCATACCCGGCTCCCATGCTCTTTGGCAACCACCAGGCGACAAGGCCGAAGAGGACTCCTCCGGCGGCCGGCTTAGTCCATTCGGGCACTTTTTTCCACCCGTCGAATAAGTCTTCGACCCAGTACAACGCTTTGATAAACAACCATGCCGCGCCCGCCGACACAAGCCCCAGCGCCGCGTAAAAGAGGAGTTCGAGCGGAGAGACCAACTGGTACGCCGGCACTTGGAAACTCACGTGACTTCCAAGAAAACTTCCCGCGACGACGTCGGCGACCGCGGCCGCGAGGACGACCATACCAAACGTATTGGCGGTAAACTCTCCTAAAATCACCTCGAGGGCGTAGACCGCTCCGGCTAAGGGAGCGTTGAAGGTGGCGGCCATGCCTGCCGCCGCACCGCAGGCGACCAGGGTGCGCATCCGGTCCGTCGACTGGCGGAACCACTGCCCGACCGTCGAACCGATCGCTGCGCCGATTTGCACGATCGGGCCCTCACGGCCCGCCGAGCCGCCGGTGCCGATCGTGATGGTCGACGCCAGCGCTTTGACCAGCACCACCCGGGGACGCATCCTCCCTCCCCGCAAGGCCACCGCCTCCATCACCTGCGGGACGCCGTGGCCTTTCGCTTCGCGGGCCCAGTAGTGGGTCATCCCACCGACGATGAGGCCGCCCGACGCTGCGACGATGGCCGTCGCCCAGCTCGCTGGACCCGGAGCGCCGCTCAGGAAACGGCTTATCCCGGTGGCCCACCGCGTTCCATGTTCGATCATCCCGTAAAAGACGACGGAAATGAGTCCTCCCCCGATGCCCACGATGACCGCAAGAGCCATTAGAACGGAGTCCCTGGACGCCTTTAGATTGCGGAACCACTCGAAAGACTTCGCGCGCGTCGCTGCCCTGGTGATCGCCTGGACCTTGGCCTTCATGGGACGTCTCATCCTCTGGACTCGTGAGAACCATTGCATCAGGAACGCGCGGATCGAGCGGCGGGCTTGCCTCAAGCAAAGAAAATAGCCCAACTTCCGCGCGCTGATCTCATCGCGCGGACAGGGCTCGCTCAAGACACCCGCGGCTCAAAGCCGCGCACAGGAAAAGAGCCTTCCTACCTCGATTTTACGGCATTCCTATCAACATCGTCAACGATCAACATCGTCAACGAAACCGCTCACTTGTTCGTTCATCGATTCAACCACACCGGCCAAGTCGCCCCCGGACCTACGCCCCTAACCTTTCAGCCCGGAAGAGATCGCAAGGCCCCGGGTAAAGGTGCGGCGAGCGAAGGAGTAGGCCACGATGATCGGCAGCACCGAGAGGAACGAGCCCGACATCAGGAGGTGGTACTGGGGCCGGTACGTCGACGTCAGGCTTGCCAGTCCCACCGAAAGCGGGAACATGTCCGGGGTGCGCGTGACGACCAGCGGCCACAGGAGGTCGTTCCAAAAGCCCAGCGCCACCAGGACCCCGAGCGCGCTCAGCGCGGGCTTCGACAGGGGAAGCGCGATGTTCCAAAAGAGGCGGAACTCGGACGCTCCGTCGATGCGAGCCGCATCCAGCAGATCCGAATCGATGCTCAGCATAAACTGCCGCATAAAGAAGACCGCAAAGGAGTTGGCCAGCGTCGGGAGGACGACGCCGGTGTACGTGTTGATCAGCCGGTAGGCATTGAGCGTGAGAAAGAGCGGAATCAATTTGAGGTGCAGAGGGATCATCGTCGACGCCAGGATGGTCAGGAAAACCGCGTTGGCTCCCCGAAACCGGTACTTGGCCAGCGCGTACCCCGCCATGGCCGCGATGAGCAGCGTCGCCACCGTGTGCATCGCGGTCATGAAAAGCGTGTTCCAAAACCAGCGCAGGTAGGGTTTGGTCGCGAAAAGCTCGCTATAGGCGGCGAGGGTCACTCTCTTGGGGATCAACTGAAAGCCTAAGGAGAAGATATCCTCGACCGGCTTGAAGGACGAGATCACCATCCAGTAAAACGGGATCAAAAACGCGAGGGAAAGCGCAAGAAACAGGATGCCTACGAGCACCTGGCCGGCTAAGAGTTTCCCCTTGCGCCACGAAAAACTCGACCGCGCCGCCGCCTGGATCCGCTGGAGGCTGATCGCTTTGGACATCGGCTTCACCCCACCTGTAGGCTACTCCACGTCTCTGAAAAAGCCGAACAGCTTAAACTGGATCACCGAGATCACCATGATGATGAGACCCATGACGACCCCCAACACGCCGGCGTAGCCCAAATCAAAGGAGCGAAACGCCGCCCGGTAGAGCGCCAGGGCCAGCGTAAGCCCGGCGTTGCCAGGAGTCCCTCCCTGTGGCCACAAAACGTACACTTCGGTAAAGAGCTGGTAGCCGCCGATGGTCGAGATGATGGTGACAAAGACGATGACCGGCTTTAGCAGCGGCAGCGTGATGTGCCAAAACCGGCGCAGCCCCGTCGCGCCGTCGATTTCGGCCGCTTCGTACAGCTCCTGGGGGATCGCAGTCAAACCCGATAAGAAGTAGATGATGTTAATGCCCGCCCATCGCCAAAAGGCCAAGATTAAGAGCGACGGGATGACCAGCGCCGCGGAGTTGAGCCACTTTTGCGGCGCGACGCCGATCGCTTGAAGCGCTGCGTTGACGAGCCCGCCCCGCTCGTCCAGAAGCAACCGGAAGACCGCCCCCACCACCACGAGCGACGTCAACGCCGGCAAAAACGAAGCAGTCTGATACACGCTGCTGGCTCTTGTCAACTTGGAATTGAGGAGCACGGCGAGGATCACGGGGATCGGAATGAGGATGATCAGCGTCCCCAAGGTGTAATAGGTGGTGTTCTCCAGCGCCTGGTAAAACTGGGGATTGTTGAGAAGGCGCACATAGTTGTCCAACCCGACAAACTGCCGTTCTGCCAGGCCCCGAAAACGGTAAAAGCTGATGATGACGCCATAGATCAACGGGTAGATCTGGAAGGCGGCAAAAATCACGAGAAACGGCAGCAGAAAAAGGTACGGGGCGACTTTTCTGGGATTGAGTTTCGCCCGCCACATCGCGCGCGTCCGGCCTCCTTACCCGATGTCGAAAGGCGGGATCGCCCGCGCCTTTGCGCCCGGGCGATCCCACCCCTTTGATCACCAGAACATCGACTCCAGCAACTCACGCGCCCTTTGGGCCGCGTTTTTCAGCGCCGTCTCCGGATCGAGGATGTTTTCCTCCATCACCGGGAAGAAGACCTCGGGTCCGAGGATGTCCCAGTTGGTCTCTTGGAAGATCGGGCTTAAATATTGAGGCGCGATCTCGTCGTAGATGTCGAGGATCACGTCAAAGACGATCTCGTTGCTGAAGTACGGGAGCGGCTCGCGCAGCCTCGGGTCGCTAAAGACGTCGTGACGGAAGGGATCGAAGCCAAACTCCGTCCAGATTTTGACGTTGGCCTCGTAGGTCAGCTTGGCATACTCCAAAAACTCCATGGCGATCGGCAAGTGGTTGGGATTGATCTGGTCGGTGATGGCCGTTCCCGTGCCGCCCCCCATCGCAGAGCGGCGCCCGCCGGGCTCCCAAGCCGGGAGCGGCCTGATGGCCACCTTGCCGTGGAGATCGGGCATAAACTCGGTGTAGCGGATCATGTACCACTGGGGCATCCAGAGTGAGGCGACCTCCCCGGCGTTGATGATGTTGTAGGCCACCGCATCGTGCACCCCAGTGCCGACCATGGAGATCTGGTGCTGGTAGACGAGGTCGTGGAGAAATTGCAGCGCTTCGATGTTGACGGGAGCGTCGAGGATCACGTTGCCGTCTTTGTCAAATTCGCCGCTTTCCCGCTGCTGGATGAGGGCAAACCACTGAAACCAACCGCCGCCGTCCATCATGGTCATCCAGCGGTCGATCCTGCCGTCCCCGTCGAAGTCCTGGGTGACCTTCTTACCCGCCTCGACGTAATCGCTCCACAGCTGGATGGCGTTGATGTCGACTCCTGCTTCGTTAAAGATCTCGGTGTTATAGTACGTGACAAAGGCGCCCAAGTGTGTCGGCACGCCGTATTGGCGCCCTTCTTTTTGGTACGGGGTAAGGCGCGCCTCGATAATGCCTTGGCGATGGGGATCGATGATGCGCGTCACGTCGTGCAGGTGGATGGGCTCCCTCAGATAACGATGAAACGGTGTGATCTCGATATCGACGATATCGGGCGCTCCGATGCCCGTTTGGAGAGCGATCAGCAGTTGATCGTGCATCTCCTGGTAGGGCATCGAGACCACTTCTAACTCGAAATTGATTTCGGGATGCATCTCATCGAATTCTCTTGCCCGCGCCAGGAAGTAATCGGCGTGCGCGTCGACGAAGGTCCAAAATGTGAGGCGGACCGTCTCCTGGGCCGAAGCCGGGCTGACGGCCAGCAAGATCAGCGCGATCAACAACGGGAACAAAAATCCACACCGATGAGCGTTGCATCTCATGCAGCCTGACCCCCTCCGGATTGGGATTCACTGAAAGGCTCGCGATCGCCGTGCTGAGTGCGTCCGATGAAAAGCTCCCCCCTTTGTCGCCGGGCCTCCCTTGTTGGATGGGGGACCCATTTCCACAACGTAAACGATTACGAGACTATTTTTTGTCACTCTTACGATATTCCTCCATAATTTCTAAAAAAATATATCGCACGATCTTTCCGTCTTTGATTCGGGCCTTGAGGGAGGGCGTCCAGGAAAGACGGAGTAATAAATACATAATTATGAATCCTTGGTTCAGGGTACGGGGTGAGGGTTCTGACCACGATCAAGGACGTCGCAGCGAGAGCGGGCGTCTCGGTCGCGACGGTCTCCGCCGTCATCAACGACTCGAGGCCTGTCAGCGACCGCTTGCGCCAGCGTGTCCTCTCTGCCATCGAAGAGCTCCAGTACCGGCCCAACAACGTCGCCCGTGCGCTGTCGACCAGGAAATCGTACGTGATTGGCGGGCTCGTCCCCTCCATCGCCAACCCCTTTTTCCCCCAAATCATTAAGAGCGTCGAGGAGACAGCCTTCGGTCACTCCTTTTCGGTGGTTATCTGCAACACGGACGGCAACGTGGATAAGGTTTACCGTTACCAGGAGATGCTCTTGGAGCACCGCGTGGCGGGAGTGTTTCTGACCTTGACGTGGGACCTGGCGAGGCCGGAAGTCATCCAGCCATTCCAAGAGGCCAAGATCCCGGTCGTCGGGCTAGCGGGCGCCCGGACTGTCGCAGGGATCGATAACATTATGCCCGACGACGCGTGGGGCAGCCGCGAGCTCACGGCCATCTTGCTGCGTATGGGACACCGGCGGATCGCCTTCATCGGCGTCCAACGAAGCGAAACGACCCGCCTTCGCCTGCAAGGCTACCGGGCCGCGCACGCCGATGCCGGAGTCGAGGTACAAGGTGGGCTCATCCGCCTGGGAAGCCGTTTTGACGAAGATGAGGGGTACGCCCTGACCAAGCGCCTCTTGGCCGAGCGCGAGACCTTTACGGCACTGGTCGCGTACAACGACGTCATGGCCCAAGGCGCCCTCACCGCTTTGGCCGAGAGTGGCATTCGAGTGCCCGAGGACGTTTCCGTCGCCGGTTACGACGACACCGTGGCCCGTTTCACCCGCCCCAAGCTTACATCGGTGGCCATTCCCAAAGAGGAGATGGGGCGCCTCGCCGCCTCGATTCTCATCGAGCGCATCAACGGGCACTCGGGCGAACCTCGCACCATCCTGCTCCGCCCCGAGCCCGTCATCCGGGATTCCGTCGGCCCCCCTCGACGGCACGTGTAAAGCGGCCTCCAACAGCGAGAAGATGGGTGCGTGAACATCCACAAGTCCCCTGCATGAGCGCGGCGGGGCTTTTCCATGCTATTTGGGACAAGGCCAACGCACGACCGAGAGGAGATCTTCGATGAAGAAACCCAATAAGGAGACCAATACTCCCAAGAGCTCCGAGGAGGCGCTGGTCTCCCGCAGCCCGCAAAAGAGCGACCAGAGTCTTGTCGTCTTGGATAACCCCGACGACGGCGAGCTTTACGATACCGGCGACGCCAGCGACTTCGCCGGTGAGAAGGAACGGAAACAGCGACCCGATGCCGCGGGTCTCCGGTCAGGATCGCCTTCCCGCAAGGCGCGCCGGGGACTGGAAAAGCGGAGCTAACATGGTATAATAGCAAGTGGCGCCGCTAGAGCGGCGCCGCTTGAGGAGGGTTTCATCCAAGGAGGGCGACACCGCTTGGCGGCCGGCCCAAACCAGCACGACGAAGCCTACATGCGTCAAGCGCTCGCCCAAGCGGAA
>PKEU01000086.1 GCA_002919195.1 bacterium | reverse complement strand
CTCTTGCGCCGACAGACTGCGCACCAATCGTAGCAATCTCTCTTACACGGTGACCCGGCCTGGGCCTGCTTCCAGGAGGCTTTTGGGTCGGGCTCGAGCTTAAGAGAGGCTTGCCAACTTGCTGGCCATGCGGGACTTCTTGCGGGCGGCGAGATTTTTGTGGACGACGCCCTTGATGGCCGCCCGGTCTAAAGCGCTGGCAGCCACCCGGAAACGCTCCATGGCCAGCTCTTTTTCTCCGCCCTGCACCGCTTCCTCAAACCGTTTGATCAACGTCTTGACGCGCGACTTGATGGCCCGGTTGTAAGCGCGGCGCTTTTGCGACGTGCGGACCCTCTTGGCTGCCGATCGGGTGTTGGGCATACTCCGTTTCACCTCCTGAAAGACAGGCTGTATTGTACCATGGGAGGTTGATTTTTTCAAGATCGCCTCTTTGGGGCGATCGCGACCGCGTTGTTACCCCACTTGGAACGCGTTGTCCGCCAATCTGAGCGAGGGTTGTAAACCTTATGTTAAAGGTCAACACGATCGGTTGAATCTCCCAAGGGGCGCGCTATATACTTGAATTGGGACGGGGGAAGATACTCCCGGGACAAAATCTGTCCCACCCGTCACTCGATCACACGCAAAGGAGAGTGGATCGATGGTCATCTGCCACGACTGCGGCCAGAGAAATCTGGGTAACCTCTACTGCTCAAGGTGCGGCGGCGACTTGTACGCTCGGAATCACCGGCGGGAGCGCAGGTTTCGTTCAATCTTCGATCGCCCACTGGTCCTCCGGTAAGAGCGCCATGGAGACGTCGCGGCAACTGTACATCTCCCGCTGTCGCAAGCTCTTGAGCGTCCACGGAAAACGGTAAAGGGACCGGCCACAAAAGTCAAGAAGGTGGCGGGTCCCTTTACTGTTTTCTGAGGATAGCCTCCTCCTGTTGGGGCAAAGATACTGGCAGCCCACGAGGAGGAGGGTGCCCATGGTGAAAACGCTCCGAGGTCTTAAACTCTCCCGCCTTCGTCCCTGGCAAGTCCCCCAGCTTACGCCAATCGAACAGCAGTTTGTCGACCGGCACGACGTGCGGACGGATCTCGCCTTTGAGGCGCATCAGGTGGCCAGCCAAGCCGGGCAACACGCCCTTCCCGGGGTGACGACCCAAGTGGAGGACCTGGGTTTCGCCCAGGTGACGCGCATCCACATCGAGACTGACTTGGGCGCGGCCGCCATGGGAAAAGCGAAAGGCCGGTATGTCACCATCCAAGCCCCGGGACTGAAAAGGCGCGATCGAACCCTCGAACAGCAGGTGAGCGAGGTGTTGGCCTCCGAGATCGAGCAGTACTTGAAACGATGGCAGATCGGGCCTGATCAGCCGGTCTTAGTCGTCGGCCTCGGCAATTGGAACGCGACGCCCGACAACGTGGGCCCGCTCACCGTTTCCAAGCTCCTCGTCACCCGCCATCTGTACGAGTACCAAGCGCTCAACGAAGAAATCTTGGGGAAGATGCGGCCCCTCGCCGCGCTTTCCCCGGGCGTTCTGGGCTTGACCGGCGTCGAGACGGCGGAGATCGTCCAAGGGGTTGTGGAGCGCGTCCGGCCGGCGCTGGTGATCTGCGTCGATGCGCTGGCATCGATGAGCGTCGAGCGTATCGGGACCACGATTCAGGTGGCGGACGCCGGCATCAGTCCCGGATCGGGAGTGGGAAACACCCGGCGCGGGCTAAACCGGGAGACGCTGGGGGTGCCTGTCCTCGCCATGGGAGTGCCCACGGTCATCTACGCGACCACCATCGTCTCCGAAGCCGTCGACCAGCTCTTGACGAGCATCGCCGCGCCCATCTACCCCCTCGATGCGGAAAGCCGCCGCAACTTGATCCGCGAAGTCTTGGGCGAATCGATGGGGACGCTGGTCGTGACGCCGAAAGAAGTGGACGTGATGGTGGAAAGCATCTCCGACATCTTGGCTGACGGCCTCAACGAAGCGCTTCACCCGGGGATCTCCGCCCAAGAGGCGGCCGCGATCCGCTGACGGTCTAGGGCTGGCTGGGAATCTGTTTGACCTGGGTTTATGGCAGCTTGACGACCGCCCGCAAACCGTCGATCCCGGCCGCAATCTCCTCCGCCAACGCCTTGGGCTCGCCGCCCTCCCAGAGCTTGGGGAAGTACGTCGCGAGGATCGTCTCGATCGCCCGCTCCTGCACATGGGCGAACGTGTCGCGAAGGGGTGGTCCGATGGCGGAGCGCGCCCATTCGACCAAAAGGTCGAGCTCCTTGGCGGGAAGGCCTGCGTCGTCCCGCCAAGCCTGCCAAGCCGACGGGTGGGCGGGCACGGCAAAGAGGTGGGCCGCCTCCCAGGGACCGAGCCGGCGGCTCAAGTGCTCTGCCAACGCCATCGCGGCCCGCGTGTGGTCGTCGCCCTGGTACTCTTGCTGCCGGAAGACGACGTAGCCAGAGATGACGGCAGGCAACCGGGCCCGGGATGACGCGTCGAGAAACGTGGGTGGCGGCACGGCCAGCGCGAGGTGGGAGGCAGAGCCTTCAGGGCCGGCCCCGTCGTCCACGACGCCGCCCCGGGTCATGAGATGGCGAAGCAGCCAGGGGTTGACCGGCCCGATCATCGCCGCCCGCCGGTTCCAAAACTCGGCCAAGCGGCGGCGCGCCATCCCGGCGGCATCGCGGCCGGTAAGCCCCTGGGCGATCAGCTCCTGAAAAAAGGCGAGCCCGTGGGTGATCTCGTCGACGCTCCACTCGCGGCTGCCGTCACGGCCGATGGGATTTTTCCCGGTCGACGCCACCATGACCTCGAAAAAGGCGCTGGCATCAAAGGGATTGAGGGCAAGAGGCGCGCCGCCCGACCGCTCCTTCGCTTCCTGGAGCGCCGAAAGCAGCTCGCTCTTGGTCCAGTGGGAGCGCCCCCGCTCGAGGGCGGGCGTGAGGTCTTCGCGCACCACCCAAAGTTGGGGCTGCACCCATTTGGGCCACGCCCAAAGCCCGGCTTCATCGCTCAGCGAAGCGACGGAGCTGGGCAGGAGGTCGTCTTTCGCTTCGGGAGAGAGATAAGGGTGGACGGGGATTTGCAGCCGCGGGTCGATGAGCCGCGCGCCCATGGGCATGCCGTAGATGTCGGGAGGGGAGCCTGCGGCCAGCGCTTCCCGCAGGCGGGCGTGGTCCGCGTGCCAAGGAATCACCTGCAGGTCGACGGTCACATTGGGCCAGACGGACCGGAACTCTTCGATGGCTTGGGTGAGGGCCTCGCGGTGAGCGCCTTGATCCCAAGGAAGCGGGACCTCGTGCTCCCACACGACCAGCCGGTACTCGCGCTCCGGGTCGATGGTTGCCAGCGGATCGATCCGCACCTCGCCCACCCGGATGAGGCGGCTGGCGTACGTGTAGTACCAGTATCCGCCGGCAAGCGACAGGATCATGGCAAGAGCTGCGACCCAACGGCGAAGTGGGAAGGCCAATCTCATTCACCCGCCTAACCTGCCAAAATGCGCCGGGAGCTTAACTCACTTGAGTCCCAGGATGTAGTAGACGTCTTCGTACACCTCGCCGTCCACCGGAAGCCCGTAGAGGCGCTGAAGCTCCTCCACCGCCCGCGCGGTATTGGGGCCGTAGCGCCCGTCGGCGCCTTGGGCGTCAAACCCCAGTTCTTGCAGGCGGAGTTGCACAAAGACCACGTCCCGTCCCGTAAGGCCCGTCCTGAGGCGGCGGTCGAAGGAGACGTCGGGTTCGACGCCGATGATCTTCACCGGGGTGCCGGTGGGCACCCATTCGTAAAGCTCCTCCACGTCATGGTTGAACATCCGGATGCAGCCCGCGCTGGCCCGCGTGCCGATCGACCACGGCTTGTTGGTGCCGTGGATCCCGTAGATGCCCCAGGGCACGTTGAGCCCCATCCACCGGGTGCCGAAGCCCCCGCCCCAATTGCGGCTCTTGTGGATGATCTTCCATTCGCCCACGGGCGAAAGCGTAAACTGGTTGGGCCTGCCCACGGCGACGGGGTAGGTCTTGTAAGGCTCGCCGTTGACGTAGAGGGTGAGCTTGAGCTGGTTGGTGTCGACGACGATCATCATCTCGCCCTCGGGCTTTTCCTTGGGAGGAGAGGCGGTGGGCGTCAGGGGCTCGGGACCCAGCGCGGCCCAGGTTTCGGGGCCGACGACGCCGTCGGGGACGAGGCCGGCTACCTCCTGAAACCGGCGGACGGCCTGGGCGGTCTCGGGCCCGTAGACGCCGTCGATCTCTTCGGGGCCAAAGCCCAGCGTCTTGAGGCGCTCTTGGAGCTCGATGACGTCGGCGCCGGTGAGCGCGGGGGAGCGCAAAGACAGTGCGCGCTCGGGACCGCAGCCGGCGCTGGGATCGAGGGTATCGGCCAAGGCCGGTGGCACGGCCGCCGCGAGCAGCGCCGGGATGAAAAGCGCTAAGACGGCCAGGGGGATGTGGGGCCTTTGGGCCATGCGCCTCACCTCCAGGGAGCGACTGAAACGCCGGTGCTACGTCTATCGTCTATGGCCGCCACCGGGCGAATATGACAGCCCGGGGACAAACCCACATAAGCCGGGTCCCGCTCCCATATAGATGTGGCGGAGGGGGCGGACGACCCATGCGCTGGAGAACGAAGCTTCGCTACGTAAGCTATCGCCTTGCGAGATTTTGGACGCGGACAACCTATGCCCGCCCGCTGCGGCTTTTTGTGACCATGTGGTGCATTGGAGCGATCTTGGGGGCGATCGTGACGCTCGTTTCGGCCGACTTGGCCACCCAGCGGCTCTGGGAATGGGCGGAAGCGGGCTGGCGCTTTGCCCGAGGACGTCTTCTTTTCGCCGTCAACGCGGAAAACGGCATGGTGATGATGGGAAGCGTCCTTGCAAGCCTCGGCCCGGAAGCGCCGGGCCCCGAGCCCTTCGGCGATTGGGAACGCCCCTTGCGGGCGTGGATCCACACGCTCACGGGCTACGACCTGGCCTCCCCGAGGAGCTTCCTGGAAGCGGAGGTAGGAGGGTTCCGCCAGGCGGTTTTGAGCTCCCTCGACATCGTCCGCCTGCCGCGGCAAGAGGACGCCGGCGGGCCCTCCACAGGCCAAGAAACCGCCGTCCAGCGCAGCATAAGCCCGGATGACCTCGAAAGCGCCGGCGCCCCAAAGCCTCAAGACCAGCGTCAAGAGGGCGACGCGATCCTCCAAGACCAAGCTTTACCGCCGCTTCGCGCCGGTGTGGACGAGCGTTTCGCCTCCCACGTCCCGGCGCCTCTCCGGGAAAGGCTCGCTGCCCTCGCCGCCGCCGACTGGGGCCCGGCGCCGCGGGTGCTCATCCTTCACAGCCACACGTCGGAGTCGTACCGCACGATCCCTCCCGATCCCCGGGCTGACGCCCGCCACCACGTCTACAACGACGCGGACACCGGCATCACCCGGGTGGGACGGGCCCTTGCCGAAAGGTTGCAGCACGTGTACGGCATCGGCACCATCCATTCGACCCGCATCCACAACTGGCCGCATCACTGGGAGGCTTACGTCAACGCGCGGGAGACGGTCCAGGAGATCTTAGCCCGGTACCCTTCCATCGACATCGTCCTGGACGTCCATCGTCAGGGAATCGAAAACGCCGTGTGGAGCACGGCGGTGGGGAGCGTCGAGGCGGTCTCCGTCGAGGTGATCTACACGACCTCCCGGGATTTCCAGTACGCCACCCATCCCAATTGGAGGCGCAACGAGGCCTTTGCCCGCGTGCTGGCCCGGGCCATGGAGGAAGTGCACCCGGGCCTGTTAAACCGCGTCACCGCAGTGCACAACCGCCGTTATAACCAGGATCTTCACCCGCACATGCTGCTGCTTGAGGTGGGAAACTACCTCGATTTAGAAGAGCACGCCATTGCGGCGGCCACGCTTCTTGCCGACGCGGTGGCGATCGCTCTCGACGAGATCCGCTCGGGCCGGATCGACCAAATGCTGGCGCCCCGGTCGGTCCCGCCTCCTCAGCCGCCGAGGCCTGTGCCCTCGTCGGGGCCGCCGCGTCGCTGATCCCGGCGGCGAGGGCGAACCGCCTCCCGCACGTACGCCAACTCCGGCATGCGCAAAAGATAGGCCAGGCCCAGATAGACCAGGACGCCGGCGCCGATGACGAGCAGCGCGTGGACCAGCTGGCCGCGAAGGGCCTCGAGGTTGAACCACGGGGCCGTGGCCGCAAAGGTCCAGTGGACGACCGCGGCCATGACGAGGCTTGCGGCGGTCGAAAAGATCACCGTTCGCGCGATGCGGCCGCCGTCGATCCGGCCGATCTTCTTGCGCAGGGTGACCAGGTAATTGAGCAGGTTGACGATCACCGTAAGCGAGTAGGCGAGAGCGAGGCCGCCGTGCTCCAGGGGCGTAAAGTTGATGAAAAAGAGGGAAAGCGCCGTGTTGAGGACGAGGGCGACCAGGCTCACCTTGACCAGCGTCCTCGTATCCTGCAGGGCGTAGTACACTTGCGTCAGCACTTGCACCCCCGCTTGCGCCCACACGCCGATGGTGAAAAAGAGGAGGGCGAAGGCGGCCATCTCGGTATCGCGCGGCCCAAACTCGCCCGTCTCAAAGAGGAGGCGAAGCAGGGGCCGCCTCAAGACCGCAAGGCCCACGGCCGAGGGGATCGTCACGAAAAAGACGGTCCGGATTCCTTGGGAAAAGGTCTCGCGAAACGCTGCCAGCTCCTTCTGAGCGATCAGGCGGGCGAGGTTGGGTAGGATCACCATACCGATGCCCATGCCAAAGACGCCTAACGGAAGCTGCACCATCGTCTGGGCGACCTTAAGGGCGGTGGGGCTTCCTTCGGCGAGTCCTGAGGCCAGGTTGGAGACGATGATGAAGTTGATCTGATAGATCGAAAGGCTCACCACCGCAGGGCCCATCAGGCCGAAGATCTGCTTGAGGCCCGGGTGGGAAAAGTCCAGCGCGAGCCGCTTTCCCCGCATCTTTTTCACAACAAAGGGAAGCTGGACGGAAAAATTCGCGATGGCCCCCGCCACGGTGCCGTAGGCCATGCCGACGATGCCCATCACCCGTCCCAAAAGGTAGGTCGAGGCGATGATCATCGCGTTGTAAATGATGGGGCCCCACATGGGAGGCGCGAAGTTGCGGTAGGAGCGGTGCACACCCATCCCGACGCCGGCCAGCGCCGTGAAAAAGACGGCGGGAAACATTAGCCGCATCAAGCGGACGAGGAGAGCCCTTTCTTCCCCGCGGTAGCTGTAGGCCACCAAGGGACTGAGGCTCGGGGCAAAGGCGATCCCTAAGACCACCATGAGGAGCAAGAGGGCGAGGATGAGGCTGAAGAAGGTGCTCGCAAGGCGCCAGCCCTCCTCCTCTTGGTCGTTGGCGAGGTAGCTGGTGAAGACGGGGATGAAAGCCGCGTTGAGCCCGCCGGCGATCAGGAGGAAGTACATCAGGTCCGGGATGTTAAAGGCGAGGCGGAAGATGTCGGTCTCGATGTTGAGGCCAAAGACGTCCGCGATGGCCCGCTCCCTGACATAGCCGAGAAAGCGGCTGAAGAGGATGAGGAGCATGACGAGTCCTGCGTCTTTTGCGATGCCTCTTTCCCGGCTCACCAGCGCGACGCCTCCATGCGAACTCTCTTCCAAAAAGCGCTGACAGTGACGCTTCTCCAGCGGCGGGAGCGGTTCCTACCAGCGCCAGGGATCACTTTTTTTGGGGCAAGCCCAATGCTATAATGAAGTTCGCGGCTGTTGTGTATGAAAAGTGGGGGAGCGGCCATTGGACCGTTCGCGGATTCGTAACTTCTGTATTATCGCCCATATTGATCACGGAAAGTCGACCTTGGCCGACCGGCTCCTGGAGCTTACGGGCACGGTCTCCGAGCGCGAGATGACCAACCAGTTGCTCGACCAGATGGAGCTGGAAAGGGAGCGGGGGATCACCATCAAGCTGACCGCTGTGCGGCTCACTTATACGCCGCCAGGCAGCGATGAGCCGTACATCCTCAACTTGATCGACACCCCCGGCCACGTCGACTTCTCCTACGAAGTCTCCCGGAGCCTCGCGGCGTGCGAGGGGGCGCTGCTGGTCGTCGACGCTTCGCAAGGGATCGAGGCCCAGACGCTGGCCAACCTCTACCTTGCGTTGGAGCACGATTTGGAGATCATCCCGGTCATCAACAAGATCGACCTGCCGAGCGCGGATCCGGAGGGGGTCAAAAAGGCTCTCGAAGAAAGCATCGGCCTCGACGCGTCGGGGGCGATCCTGGCCAGCGCCAAGACGGGCCAAGGTTGCGAGGAGATTTTGCAGGCCATCGTCGAGCGCATCCCGCCGCCCACGGGCGACCCCGAAGCGCCCCTCAGAGCTCTCATCTTTGACTCGCAGTTCGATCCGTACCGGGGGGCCATCGCCTATGTGAGGGTGGTGGATGGCACCATCCGGGTGGGTTCCAAAATCAAGATGATGTCGACAGGTGCCACCTACGAGGTGACCGGCCTGGGCGTCTTGCGCCCGCGCATGGAGCCGGTGCAGCAGCTGGGGCCGGGCGAGGTGGGGACGGTCATCGCCCAGATCAAAAATGTGAAAGACACCCGGGTCGGCGATACCATCACGGAGGCGGATCGTCCCGCCGCAGAGCCGCTGCCGGGTTATCGCAAAGCGGTTCCCATGGTCTATTGCGGCCTCTATCCGGTCGACAGCGACCAGTACCCCGATTTGAAAGAAGCCCTCGAGAAGCTCCAACTCAACGACGCGAGCCTGGTCTTTGAACCCGAGAGCTCAAACGCGCTGGGATTTGGTTTTCGCTGCGGCTTTCTGGGGCTGCTCCACATGGAGATCATTCAAGAGCGGCTCGAACGGGAGTTTGACTTGGACCTCATCGCGACGGCGCCCAGCGTGGTCTACCGGGTCACCAAGACCGACGGCACGGTGCTGATGATCGACAACCCCTCGAAATACCCGGAGCCCAACGTCATCGCCAAGGTCGAAGAGCCTTACGTCTTGGCGAACATCATGGTGCCCGAGGCTTACGTCGGCGCGGTGATGGAGCTCTGCCAAGACCGGCGGGGCCAGTTTCAGACGATGGAGTACCTCACGCCCGACCGGGTCAGGATCTCCTACGAGCTGCCGCTCGCCGAGATCCTCCTTGACTTTTTCGACAAGCTGAAGTCGCGGACCAAAGGGTACGCCTCGCTGGATTACGAGGCCCTCGGCTATCGCGAGACGGACCTGGTCAAGATGGACATCCTTCTCAACGGCGAGCCCGTGGACGCCCTCTCCTGCATCGTCTCCCGGGACAAGGCCTACGAGCGGGGGCGCCAGCTTACCGAACGGCTAAAAGAAGTGATCCCGAGGCAGCTCTTCGAGGTGCCGATCCAGGCGGCGATCGGCAGCAAAGTGATCGCCCGGGAGACCGTCAAAGCGCTGCGGAAGGACGTTCTTGCCAAGTGCTACGGCGGTGACGTCACCCGCAAACGCAAGCTCCTGGAAAAGCAAAAAGAAGGGAAAAAGCGGATGAAGCAGCTGGGGCGCGTCGAGGTGCCCCAAGAGGCGTTTATGGCGGTGTTAAGCATTGACTGAGGGACGCGGCATCTACGTCCACGTTCCTTTCTGCGCCCGCAAGTGCTTCTACTGCGACTTCAACTCGTACTCCCTCGATAAGAGCGCCGTTGCTTCTTACCTTGCCGCTTTGGAGAAGGAAGTACAGCTGTATCAAGCGCAAATCGCCAGGGAGCCCGGCGTCGTCTTTGACACGCTCTACATCGGTGGAGGGACGCCTACCGTCCTCTCAGGAAAAGATCTGGCCCGGATGATCCGGCGGCTCCTCGAAGCCTTCCCGTTTAAGGACGGCGCCGAGGTGACGTGCGAGGCCAACCCGGGAAGCTCCAACACCGAGAAGTTTGCCGCGATGAGAGAGGCCGGCGTCAACCGCCTGAGCCTTGGCGTACAAACGTTTGATGACGCCTTGCTGCTGCTACTCGGACGCCAGCACACGGGCCAAGAGGCCGTCGAAGCGGTGGAAGAGGCGCGGCGAGCGGGGTTTGACAACATCAACCTGGACCTCATGTTTGCCCTTCCCGGGCAGAGCCTGGCCCAGTGGGAGGAGAGCGTGCGGCAGGCGCTTTCGCTCAGGCCTTCGCACCTTTCGTGTTACAGCTTAATTGTCGAAGAAGGGACGCCTTTTGGCGACGCGTTCCGCCTGGGCAAGCTGAGCCTGCCGGGCGAGGACGCCGAGTACGAGATGTTTGCCTGGCTGATCGACGCGCTCCAGGCCCAAGGGTACGAGCACTACGAGATCTCCAATTTCGCGCTCCCCGGGCGGCGGAGCGAGCACAACCAGATCTACTGGCGAAACGGCGCGTGGCTCGGCTTGGGACCGGGCGCTCACGGGTACTGGAACGGGAAGCGTTATGCCAATGTAAGGTTGCCGTCGGACTATAGCGAGCGCCTCGACCGCGGCGAGCTTCCGGTCGCGTCGGTCCACGAGGTTTCGGTGGACGAGGCGATGGACGACACCATGATCTTTGGCCTTCGCCTGCTCGAAGGGGTGTCGCGCGGCGACTTTTACCGGCGCTTCGGTGTCGAGCTCACCAAGGTCTACTCCCGCGAGTTGGACCAGCTCACGGATCTTGGCCTCTTGGAGGTGACGCCCCAGCGCGTGCGCGTTACACGCCAAGGCCTCTTTCTGGCGAATCAGGTGTTTGCCGCGTTTTTGAGAGGTTGAAGACCACCCGGGAAAAAGCCCGGCGGCGGGGTGCCACCTTCGTCAAAACGGCTCCTAGAAAGGGGTCTGCGCCCCTTCGTCACCTTGACAACGAGCCTGGTGGATGGTATTTTTAAGGTGTGCGGTTAGCACTCCATGTCCATGAGTGCTAACGGCCACGCGATCCTGTCGCCAAATCGTCGAAGCGTGGTGAGGGACGGTTGATGGATCCTAGAAAGATGAGGATCCTGCAAGCCGTAACCGACGATTACATCAACACCGCCGAGCCGGTGGGCTCCCGCACCATCGCCCGCAAGTACGGGCTGGGCGTAAGCCCGGCGACGATCCGCAATGAGATGTCGGACCTCGAAGAGCTCGGCTACCTCGAGCAGCCTCACACCTCTGCCGGCCGGGTGCCGTCGGACAAGGGATATCGTTTTTATGTCGACGTGTTGATGGATCCGGCCGAGATCGGCCCCGAGGTACGCGCGCGCCTTCGCGAGGAGTTTGCTGCAAGGCGCCAGGTGATGGAGCAGATGATCCACCACGCGGCGCGCCTTTTGTCGGTGATGACCCACTACACGGCTGTCGTCGTAGCGCCCAAGACCTCCGAGACAGCCATCCGTCGCTTGCAGCTCACCCCTCTCGACGAGATGAACGTCCTGGCCGTGCTGGTGACGGAGCCCGGCTTTGTCGAGCACCACGTCATCGAGCTGGCGTCGCCCATGGATGAGGCCACGCTGCAAAAACTGGGCCAGCGGCTCAACGACTACCTCGTGGGCAAGACCCCCAAAGAGGTGAACCGGGGGCTTTTGGAACGGCTACGCGAGGATCTGGAGCCCAAGCGCCTCTACGACGAGACCGTCGAGCTTTTGATGCGCAGCGTCGGCTCGCGCTGCGAGGAGCGGGTGTACTTCGACGGCACCCTCCACCTGTTCGAACAGCCCGAGTTTCGTGACGTCGAACGGGCCAAGGCCCTACTCGGCTTTTTGGAGCAAGAAGAAGCGGTTTCGTCGATGCTGTCTGAAATCTCTCGCCGTTCGGGCACGCAGGTGACCATCGGCCACGAGCATCCCCGCGAAGAGATGTATGAGTGCAGCATGGTGACCGCGACCTACCACGTGGGCGGAACGGTGGTGGGGACGGTCGGTGTGGTGGGGCCGACGCGGATGGAGTACTCCAAGGCGGTTTCGGCTGTCGGAGCATTGGCCGACTCGCTCTCCGAGGTCTTGACGCAGATGACGCGCCGTCCTGCCTAAGGCGGCTCGGTCGGACGTTCACATAGGAAGGGTATGCCGGCGGCCGCGTGCGCCGTGGGCGCGCATGCGGTCCTTTGTTTCGACAAAGGATCTCCCCCGGTGACCGGGTGGGGATCCTTTTATGAGACCGCCCCAAAAGGGGTCATGGCAGTGCCGGGAGGTTTGACGATGGTCGCGCACGACGAAGCACAGCCGCAAAAGCCCAGTGAGGTCGAGGAGACGAAAGAGCAAAGCGCGGAGGAGCCTCGGGAGGCCCCTCCCGAAGAGCAAGCCGGAAAGGCCTTGGTCCAGGACCAAGGCGAAGAGGCTCCGGGCCCAGACGAACAAACCGCCTCGGGCGACGAGGCCGGCGAGAGCCCCGGCGCGCTCAAGGCTCGCCTGGCTGAGGCCGAGGCTGCTAAAGAAGCGCTGTTGCGGGAAAAGGACGAACTTTTCGATCGTTGGCTGCGCCTGCAGGCGGAGTTTGACAACTTCCGCAAGCGGACGCGCCGCGAGATCGAAGAGATCCGGACCCGGGCTGCGGAAGACTTGGTGTTGCAGCTCTTGCCCGTCATCGATAATCTGGAGCGGGCCATCGCCTCCGCGGAACAAGGCCCCGGCGGGGGCATCGCCGAAGGCGTCAAGATGATCCACAAGCAGTTTCTTTCAGTCCTCGAAGGGGTGGGCGTCACCCCGATCGAGGCCGTAGGCCAACCCTTTGATCCCAACTTCCATGAGGCGGTGGCGTACGAAGAGTCTCATGATTACCCCGACGGCATCGTAATGGAAGAGATGTTGCGGGGATATGCCATAAATGGGAAAGTCTTAAGAGCCAGCATGGTCAAGGTGGCACGTGGCAGCGGGCAACAAGGAGGAGACCAGAGCGATGAGTAAAGTGATCGGTATCGATCTTGGCACGACCAACTCCGTTGTGGCCGTCCTGGAGGGCGGCGAACCGGTCGTCATCCCCAACTCGGAAGGTTCCCGTACGACGCCTTCGGTCGTCGCTCTCTCCAAGGACGGCGAGTGGCTGGTAGGGCAGATCGCCAAGCGGCAAGCGATCACCAACCCGGACCGCACGGTCGTCTCCATCAAGCGAAAGATGGGGACGGATTACAAGGTTGAACTGGGTGGCCGTTTTTACACGCCGCAGGAGATCTCCGCGAAGATCCTGCAAAAGCTCAAGGCTGAAGCTGAAAATTACCTTGGCACGACGGTCACCAAGGCGGTGATCACCGTCCCCGCGTACTTCACCGACGCCCAGCGCCAGGCGACCAAGGACGCAGGGCGCATCGCGGGCCTCGAGGTGCTACGGATCATCAACGAGCCCACCGCCGCAAGCCTCGCGTACGGGCTGGACAAGGAAGAGGACCAGACGATCTTGGTCTTTGACCTGGGCGGCGGCACCTTTGACGTGAGCATCCTCGAGCTGGGCGACGGCGTCTTTGAAGTCAAGGCCACCAGCGGCAACAACCACCTGGGCGGCGACGACTTCGACCAGCGGATCGTCGATTATCTGGTGGCGGAGTTTAAAAAGGAGTACGGCATCGACCTCTCCCACGACCGCACGGCGATGCAGCGCCTCAGAGACGCCGCCGAAAAGGCCAAGATCGAGCTTTCGGGCTTGATGCAGACCAATATCAACCTGCCCTTTATCACCCAAGGGCCCGACGGCCCGCTGCACCTGGATATCGATTTGACCCGGGCGAAATTTAACGAGCTGACGGCGGACCTGGTGGAGGCCACGATGGGACCCACCCGCCGGGCCCTGGAGGACGCAGGCCTCACGCCCGAACAGATCGACAAGGTCATCTTGGTCGGAGGCTCGACCCGCATCCCGGCCGTCCAAGAGGCGATCAAGCGGCTGATGGGCAAAGAGCCGACCAAGAGCGTCAACCCTGACGAGGTGGTGGCGGTGGGGGCCGCCATTCAGGCGGGCGTTTTGGCCGGCGAGGTGAAAGATATCGTCTTGCTGGACGTCACGCCGCTGTCGCTGGGCATCGAGACGCTAGGCGGCGTCTTTACCAAGCTGATCGAGCGCAACACGACGATTCCCACCAGCAAGAAGCAGATCTTTACCACGGCGGCCGACAACCAGACCGCGGTGGACATCCACGTCCTCCAAGGCGAGCGGCCCATGGCTGCAGACAACGTGACGCTGGGCCGGTTTCAGCTCACGGGCATCCCGCCTGCGCCCCGCGGCGTGCCTCAGATCGAGGTGACCTTTGATATCGACGTCAACGGCATCGTCAAGGTGTCGGCCAAAGACCTGGGCACGGGCAAGGAGCAGCAGATTACCATCACCGGCAACAGCAACCTCTCCGAAGAGGACATCCAGCGGATGGTCAAAGAGGCCGAGGCCCACGCCGAAGAAGACCGGAGAAAGAAAGAGGCGGCCGAAGCGCGCAACGAGGCCGACAATCTCATCTACTCGGTGGAGCGGACGCTGAAAGACCTGGGCGACAAGGTGAGCGCCGAACAAAAGCGCAAGGTGGACGAGGCCAAGGAGGCGCTGCGCAAGGCTCTGGAAGGGAACGACACCGCCGAGATCAAAGCCAAAACCGAGGCGCTCAACAAAGTGCTGCATGAGGTCTCGACGGCCATCTACCAGCAGACGCAGGGCGCTGGGTCGTCGGCTCAGGGCGGCTCGAGCCAGGATGGCAAGAGCAACACCGGCGACGACAAGGTGGTCGACGCGGATTACACCGTCAGCGACGAGAAATGAGGGCAGCGCTGAGGAGAACATCGGGTTCGTCAGTGACGCGAGGGGTGTAGCGGGTGGCGAAGCGCGACTACTACGAGGTGCTGGGCGTCTCTAGAGACGCCAGCGAAGAGGAGATCAAAAAAGCATATCGTCGCCTCGCCCGGAGGTATCACCCGGACGTCAACAAAGACGACCCCGAGGCGGAGGCGAAGTTTAAAGAGATCAGCGAGGCCTATAAAGTCTTGTCTGATCCCAAGGCGCGTGCCCAGTACGACCGCTTCGGCCACGCGGCCTTCGACGGAGCCGGGGGCCAAGGTGCCGGGGGGTTTGACCCCTTTGGCGACTTCGGCGGGTTTGGTGGCTTTGGTGGCTTCGACGACATCTTCGATATGTTTTTCGGCGGCGCCGGCGAAGCGCGCCGGCGGAGCGCGCCGCGCAAGGGTGCGGACCTGCGCTACGATTTGGAGCTCAGTTTCGAGCAGGCCGCCTTTGGTTTTGAGACGGAGATCGAGCTGCCGCGCACGGAGGTGTGCGGGCACTGCCACGGCAGCCGGGCGGAGCCGGGCACAGCGGTCCGCGACTGTCCCCAGTGCGGGGGCCGGGGCGAAGTGCGCGAGAGCCGGCAGACGGCGTTTGGCCGTTTCGTGAGCGTCCATCCCTGTCCCCGGTGCCGGGGTGAGGGCAAGGTCATTGAGACGCCGTGCCGGGAGTGCCGCGGGTCCGGGGTGGTCAGCCGGCGCCGCAAGATCAAGGTCAAGATTCCGGCCGGCGTCGACTCAGGCTTTCGCTTGCGCCTCGCCGGAGAGGGCGAGGCGGGCGAGCGCGGCGGCCCGCCCGGAGATCTTTATATTTACATCACGGTCCGGGAGCACGAATTCTTCCGCCGCGAGGGGAACGACGTCCACTGCGAAGTGCCGGTGAGCTTTGTCCAAGCGGCTTTGGGTGACGAGATCGAGGTGCCTACTTTGAGCGGCACCGTCAAGCTCAAGATTCCCGAAGGCACCCAGACGGGGACGCGCTTTCGCCTGCGCGGCCAAGGGATCCCCGACCCTCGGGGGTACGGCCGGGGCGACCAGTACGTCTCGGTCAGGGTGGTGACCCCGACGCGCCTCACGTCCAGGCAAAAGGAGCTCCTGCGGGAGTTTGTCCGGGCGGGAGGCGACGGCGCTCCGGAGGAAAAGAGCTTTTTTGGCCGGGTGAAGGACGCTCTCAAGGGGCACGCATGACGATGCGAAAGTGGGGCCCGTCATGAATTGGATCGAAGTGCGGGTGACGGTGACGCCGGAAGCGGTGGAGGCCGTCGCCCATCTCCTTTTGCAAGAGGGGGCGGGCGGCGTGGTCGAAGAGGGGCCCGCGGTCCGCACCGCATACCTCGCCGATGTGGGGGACGTCGAGGCTCGCATCGACCGGATCCGGCGGTCGGTGGCGGCTCTTGACCGTTTCGGTTTAGATCCCGGCCCGGCCAAAGTGGAGTGGCGGCGCATCGCCGAGGAGTCCTGGGCGCATGCTTGGAAAGAGCATTTCCACACCCTGCGCATCGGGGAGCGTATCGTCATTCGCCCCTCGTGGCGCAGTTACACTCCTGGTCCCGGCGAGGTGGTCATCGATCTCGATCCGGGGATGGCCTTTGGCACGGGCTCCCACCCCACCACGGCCTTATGCCTGCAGGCTCTTGAAAAGCTCGTGCGCCCGGAGGACGTCGTCTATGACATCGGCACCGGCTCCGGCATCCTCGCGATTGCGGCCGCGCTGCTCGGCGCGGGCCGGGTGGAGGCGTGCGACATCGACCCTGTCGCGGTCCGGGTGGCCGCCGGCAATGTGGAGAATAACCGGGTGTCCGACCGGGTCCGGGTCGTTCAGGGCGATTGGCGCGTGTTGCCGGCGGGCGAGGCGGATCTCGTGGTCGCCAACATCGTCGCGAGCGTGATCATCGAGATGGCGCAAGAGGTGCCGCGGCTCGTCAAGCCGGGCGGGCATTTTGTTGCCTCTGGGATCATTGTGGAGCGCCTCGACGAGGTCAAGGACGCGCTGGCTTCGAGCGGGGTCCTTGCGGTCCAGGCGCAGGTCGACGGCGAATGGGCGGCATTGATCGGTCGCGTGGGGGAAAAGCGGTTGTGAACCCCCGCTTTTTTGTTGATTCCAGCGCGATTGAAAGACAGGGCGGCGGGGGTTTTGTCGCCGAGATCGCGGGTGACGAAGCCCATCATGCCTTGCGGGTCTTGCGGATCGCCCCCGGAGATGAGGTGGTCGTCCTTGACGACTCCGGCCTCGAATACCACGGCCGGGTGCGGGAGGTCGCGTCGCGAGACAAGCCGCCCCGGTTTTGGGTGCAGGGGGAAACGATTGAGCCAGCGGCGGGGGAGCCCCCCTTTCGCGTTTGCCTGGTCCAAGCCTTGCCGAAAGGCGACAAGATGGACCTGGTGGTGCAAAAGGGGACCGAAGTCGGGATCACCCATTTCGCGCCCGCGCTCTCGGAGCGAGTCGTGGTCGAGTATGACCCGCGCAAGGCCGAGGCTCGCAGGGCGCGCTGGCAAAGGATCGCCCAAGAGGCGGCCAAGCAAGGAGGGCGGGGAAGGCGTCCCCAGGTCGCCGCGATCCGCCCGGTCTTACAATGCCTCGTGGATCTCAAGGACGAACTGATCTTGGTGCTGTGGGAGCAAGCGGAGACGCCGATCAAGAAGGTGCTTCGCGAGGAAAACCGGCAGGGCATCGGCGGGGTGGCACTGGTGGTTGGGCCTGAAGGAGGCTTTTCGGCCCGAGAGGTAGAGGCGATGGAGGCTTTGGGCGCTCGCGCTGTCTCTTTGGGGCCTCGCATCTTGCGCACGGAGACGGCCGGACCTGTCGCGGCAGCGATTGTCCTTTACGAGTGGGAAGGAGGATGAGCTTTGTCCACCCCGACGCGAATCGGCGTCATCTCCGACACGCACATCCCCTACCGGGCGAGAGCGATTCCTCCCATCGTCTACGAGCTCTTTCAAGGGGTCTCCATGATTCTCCACGCGGGTGACCTCGTCAGGCTGGACGTCCTTGATGAGCTGGGCGTCATCGCTCCCGTCTACGCTGTCTACGGCAATGTCGACCCGCCCGAAGTGGTCGCTCGCCTGCCCAAGAAGCGCGAGATCCAGGTCCAAGGCGTCCGCATCGGCCTCGTGCACGGCGATGGCCCGGGCGGCTCGACGGCCGAGCGGGCCCTGGCTGCGTTCCCTGGCGCGGACTGCATCGTCTTTGGCCACTCCCACATCCCCATGTGCCAGCGGATCGGCAAGACGCTCCTCTTTAACCCCGGCTCGGCCACAGACCGCCGGAGCCAGCCCCAACACTCGGTCGGCCTTCTCACCATTTCCGGCCACACGATTGAGGGCGAGATCATCCGGTTTTGACGGTTAAGGTGGACAAGCATGAAGATTTTTGCCATCGGCGACCTGCACCTTCCCGGTGGGCAAGAGAAGCCTATGGATATCTTCGGGGCCAATTGGGCCAACCACGGCGAGCGAATCGCGCAAGGTTGGCGGGAGCGGGTGAGCCCGGGCGACATCGTGCTGCTGCCCGGCGACCTCTCCTGGGCCATGACTTTAGAGGAAGCCGCGGATGATCTCGCGTACCTGGGATCGCTGCCGGGAGAAGTGATCCTCATCCGGGGAAACCACGACTACTGGTGGAGCGCCATCGGCAAAGTGCGGAAGGCGTTGCCCCCAGGGGTGCACGCGCTTCAAAACGACTACTACGCGCTGGGTAAGCTCGCCATTTGCGGGACGCGAGGCTGGCTTTTGCCGGGGACCGAGGGTTTTGGTCCTCACGACGAAAAAGTGTACCGGCGAGAAGTGGAGCGCCTGCGCCTTTCGCTGGAGGCGGCCGTCAAGGCGGGGCTGAAGCCGGCGATTGCGATGATGCACTACCCGCCCGCGCCCCGCACGCAAGCGCCCACCGGGTTCACCGAGCTTCTGGAAGCCTACGGCGTGCAGCTTTGCGTCTATGGCCACCTGCACGGAGAAGCGCAAAACGGGGCGCTCTCGGGCACCGTGCGAGGCGTCCATTACCGGCTGGTGGCCTGCGACGCAATTGGCTTTGCTCCTCTGCGGGTGGCTGAAGTGAAAGATGGGGAGCTCATTCTGGCTCCCTGATGATGGCGATCCTGGATTTTCCCCCGGCGTCTATTCCTCTTGAGCCAGTCAGCGGGGCAAAAAGGGATGAGGCAGGCCGTCGTCTTCGCGCTTCTTGCGGAGCTGCTCCCTGCGGCCCTCCACCATAAAGATCACGTGCTCCGCGATGTTGCTCGCATGATCGGCCACCCTTTCCAGGTAACGGGCGACAAAGAGGAGATAGAGGGCCTGGCCCGCGCGGTAGGCGTCGCCACCGTCGGTGATAAACCCCAAGAGTTCTTCAAACAGCTCCCGGTACAAGGCGTCCACCGCCTTGTCTCCCTCGCACACTTGCCGCGCGAGCTCGACGTCGCGTCGCACCATGGCGTCCAAGCTGTGGCGCACCATCTCCTGGGCCATCTCCGCCATGCGGGGGATGTCGATCAACGGCTTGATGAGAGGATCCTCGCCGATGGCCAGCGTCACTTCACTGATGTTGACCGCATGGTCGGCGATGCGCCCGAGGTCGGTAGCCGCTTCGATCACCGTCGTCAGCACCCGCAGATCCCGGCCGACAGGGGCGGTGCGGGCGATCAACCCCAAGGCGCGGTTGTAGATCTCGGTCTTGCGCAGATCCGTTTCAGCTTTCCCCGCGAGGACCTCCCGGGCGATGGTCAGGTTTTGCCCGGTGAGGGATTGGACCGCCATGTGGACGGCCCGCTCTGCGCGGCTTCCCATGGTCAAGAGGTCATGGTAGAGGCCGTCGAGCGCGATGTCGGCGCTGCGTCCCGTCGCGTTTTCCAACGTCTCTTGGGCGTCGACCGGGGGCGAGACGGCCACCTGGTCGGCAGGGCCCACGGCCAAGACTTGCCCTCCGGCCAGCACCATCAGCCGCCGGGCGGTCGGCGCCACTCGCCGGAAGGCCCGGGAGACCCAAACGACGGGGATCACCTCGGCGATGCCGGTGACGGCCCGGCGAAAGCGGTCAGCGTCCCGGGGATCGAGGTCGACGCTGGCATCGTCGATCAAAAGGCAAGGCGCTCCTCTCACCAGGGCGCGGCAGGCCGCCACGATCCTCTTTTCGACCTCCGGCAGCTCGGAGTACGGCTGGGCGAGCCGGCCTTGAAACTGCTCCCAAACCTGCGCGGCCCGCAGGCTCTCTTCCACCGAGCGCTCGGGATCGCGCCCTAAAGGCATGGGGTGGGTGAGCGCCCGGAAGATGCTCCCGCGCAAGACGGGGGTCTCGGGCCTGAGGGGGGGCTCGAGCTCTTCCCTTTGCGGAGGCTTCCCAGCCAGGTGAAGGACGCCCGAAGAGTTGATGCCCCGGGGGAGCCTTCCAGCCAAAGCCAAGAGGAGGAGGCTTTTGCCGGCTCCTTCGGGACCGACGACGCCGATGATCCCCGGCTCATCGACCTCCATTGTCAGCGAGAGGAGGAGCTGCTGGCGGGCGTCGCGCAGCGTAAACTGCTCAAATCGGATCAACGGTGACTCGGACAAGGTCATCGCCTCCGCATCCTACCCTTCCCACTCGGGCAAGATCACTTGTTGGGGGTTGAGCGGCAGGGTGACGATAAAGCGGCTCCCCTTGCCGAGCCGGCTCTCGGCTCGTACCGACCCCCCGTGCCGCTGGACGATATGCCGTACGATGGAAAGGCCAAGGCCTGTGCCGCCTTCGGCCCGAGAGCGGGCTTTGTCCACCCGGTAAAAGCGTTCGAAGACCCGGGGCAGGTGCTCCGAAGGGATCCCAGGACCGTTGTCGCAGACGCAGATCTCCACGTAATCCCCCGCGACCCTCCGGGCCTCGATCCACACCTGGCCTCCCTCCTGGGTGTATTTAATGGCGTTGTCCAAGAGGTTCATCAGCGCTTGGCCCAGCATGTCCCGGTTGGCCGGGACGGGCGGAAGTCCCGGGGGTATCCGCACTTCGGGCGTGATCCGTTTCCGGTCGGCCTGAGGCCGCAGCTTTTCGATGATCTCGCTGGCCAGCTGCTCCAGGGCGATGTCTTCCCGGGTGATGGGCGCCGTATCCGATTCGAGCCGGGAAAGCCCCAGGAGGTCGCCGATGAGGGTTTCCATCCGATCCGCCTCATTCTTGGCGATCTCGAGGAAGCGGCGCCGCGTCTCCTCGGGCACGTCGTCGTCGAGGACGGTTTCGATAAAGCCTTTGATCGAGGTGATCGGCGTGCGCAGTTCGTGGGAGACGTTGGCGACAAACTCGCTGCGCACCTTTTCCAAGTAGCGAAGGCGGGTCACGTCAAAGAGCAAGATGGCCGCGCCGATGAGCTTGCCTTCGCCACCGATGAGGATGGGCTCTATGCGTACCCGATAACGGGCGGGGCGCGCTGCCGCGATGACGTCCACGTCCAACGCGGCGCCGCTGGCCTGGGCCAGCGAGACGGCAAGCGCCTCGTCGATGCGGTGATCCCTCAAGACCTGCAGGAAGGGCCGGCCGATGGCCTGTTCTTCCGAGATCTGCAGCACCAGCAAGGCCGAGCGGTTGAGCTTTTGCACGTTGCCGCATGCGTCCACGAGGATCGCAGGGCCATACAACGCTTGAAAGACGGCGTTGACCGTCTCTTCGGCTTGGACGCCCCGGTCGAGCCGGCGGCGGAGCACATCGTGGCGCGCTGCCATTTGCGCAGCTACTGCGTCAAGGAGCGGCGCCTCTTCGGCCAGAGCGGGCCGTACGAAATCGGCTTCGCCGATCCGGCTTGCCGCCTCGCGCAGTTTCTCGCTCGCCGCCTGCCAGCCGTTGATCAACCGCCGGAGCGCAAACATGGACCATGCGAAGAGCGCGACGAACAGGAGAGCGGGGACGACGGATCCCCTGGCGATGCTCCAAGCCAATCCCGCCGCCGTGAGGATCGAGCTCCCGGTGGCGCCCCAGGGGCCTCGAAGCCGCTCTTGGAGGCGGTCGATCACGGGGCGCCCTCCTTTCCGACAGGATCCGTCTCCTGATCGTTGACGATGGGAACGTCGTCTTTGAAACGATAGCCGATGCCGTGGACGGTTTCGATGTACTTGGGACGTTGCGGGTCATCGCCCAGCTTTTGCCGCAGCCGCCGGATGTGGACGTCCAAAGTCCGGGTGCCCCCCGCAAACTGGTAGCCCCAGACTTCCTCCAAAAGGGTTTCACGATCGATGGGCTCGCCCCGCCGGCTCATCAAGAGCTCGAGGAGGTCAAACTCCTTGGGAGTCAGTTCGATCTCCCGCTCGCCGACGAGGACCCGGTGGCGGCGGCGGTCCAGGGAGAGGTCTCCGGCGCTCAAGTGCGCGGGCCCTTCGTGGTAGTTGGAGCGGCGCAGCACCGCCCGGATGCGGGCGACCAGCTCCTTGGGACTAAAGGGCTTGGTGACGTAATCGTCGGCGCCGTACTCAAACCCTTTGATGCGGTCGGCCTCTTGCTCTTTGGCCGTCAGCATGATAATGGGCACGTCGGAAACTTGCCTGACCCGGCGACAGACTTCAAACCCGTCGAGGACAGGGAGCATCAAATCGAGGACCAAAAGGTCCGGGTGATTCGCGTTGAAAAGCTCGAGCGCCCTCCTGCCGTCCGCGGCGGTGAGCACCTGCATCCCTTCCCGCTGGAGATGGTAGGTGATCAACTCCGAGATCGCCGGGTCGTCTTCGATGACCAAAATGCGTGGGGCCATGGGTCACGTCCCTCCGACACGTTCCGCGTCTTTGCACATTCTCCGGCGCGGCGCAAGGCTCCTACTTGGGGCGCCGCCCATCGCCGGGGAAAAGCGGTTGACCGCCCGGCTCAAGGACGGGTAAACTGGAGACTGCCGATGCCGACGCAAAACCTCTCGAGGGCCAACACCTTTCCCAAGGGCCGAGAGCGAAGGAGGGAGGCGCGTGTCGACGCCGTCTCAAGCTTACGACCGTCCCAAAGTCGAAGGCTTCACAAGCAGCGCCGGTCCGCTGCGGGTCGCTTTTCACACGTTGGGGTGCAAGGTTAATTTCCACGACACCGAAGGTGTTGCCTCCCTCTTCCGCCGGCGGGGGTACCGCGTCGTCGATTTCGACGAGCTGGCCGACGTCTACGTCATCAATACATGCAGCGTCACCAACACGGGCGCCAAGAAATCGCGCCAGAGCATTCGCCGGGCCATCAGTCAAAATCCCCGGGCCGTGGTCGTCGTCATGGGCTGTTACGCCCAGTACGCTCCCGATGAGGTGGCGGCAATCCCCGGGGTCGACATCATCATCGGCACGCATCGCCGGACGGAGCTCGTCGACATGGTCGAAGAGGTGTTGGAGACCGGCCGGCCTATCCGCGCGGTCGAGAAGATCTTTAAAGTGCGGGAGTTTGAGGAGCTGCCGGTCCTCGACTTTGAAGGCCGCACCCGCGCGACGCTCAAGATTCAAGACGGGTGCAACGAGTTTTGCTCTTTCTGCCAGATCCCCTGGGCCCGGGGCCGGAGCCGGAGCCGCCTGCCGGAGCGGGTGCAAGAGCAGGTGGAGCGGCTGGCGGCGCAGGGCTTTAAAGAGGTGGTGCTCACCGGGGTGCATCTTGGCACCTACGGCATGGACCTCGATCCCCCCAGCTCGCTTGCGGAGATCATCCGCCGCATCCACGACACGCCGGGCCTGGAGAGGATCCGCATCAGTTCGGTCGACCCCAACGAGATCGACGACGAGCTGATCGATGTGGTGACGGGGCTTCCCAAGGTGTGCCGCCACCTTCACATCCCGGCCCAATCGGGCGACGACGATATCCTGCTCTTGATGCGGCGCCGCCACAGCGTCGACCAGTTTCGCCAAGTGGTCGAGGTCTTGCGGGCCCGCCTGCCGGAGCTGGCGATCACGACCGACGTCATTGTGGGCTTTCCCGGCGAGACCGACGAGCGCTTTGAAAACACGTTCCGCTTTTGCCGCGAAATCGGTTTCAGCAAGATCCACGTCTTTCCATACTCAGTGCGGGCTGGCACCGCGGCGGAGAGGCTCCCAGGCCACGTCGAGCACTCGGTCAAACACGCCCGGGCCGAGCGGCTCATCGCGCTCTCCGAGGAGCTGGCCTTAGCCTTTCACCGCCGGTTGGTCGGCACGGTGCAAGAGGTGTTGGTTGAGCGCTCGTCGGGGCCGTGGAGGAAAGGCCTCACCGACACCTACGTGCGAGTGGAGTTTCAAGATGAGCCGGGGAGCTCTCCCGTGCAGGAAGGCGATCTGGTCTCGGTGCGGGTCGACGAGGCGGAGAGCGACGGAGTTACCGGTCGCCTCGTCGACGAGGTTTTTCCGGCGCTTCGGGGGACCTTGTGAAGGAGTCGTCCCTCGGGGAGGCGAAGGATACTCCCCGTCGGGGAGGAGGGTGCGAGTGGAAAAGGATTGTATCTTTTGTCGTATCGTGTCCGGGGAGATCCCCAGTGAAAAGGTGTATGAGGACGGCACGGTGACGGCGTTTAAGGATATCAACCCCGTCGCGCCGGTCCATATCCTCGTCATCCCTAACCGGCATATCCCCAGCCTGGCTCACGTCCAAGAGAGCGACCGGGAGCTTCTCGGGCACCTGCTTGTCGCGTTGACCAAGGTCGCTACCTCCCAAGGACTCGATCAACGTGGTTATCGCGTCGTCGTCAATACCGGCCAAGACGGCGGGCAAGCAGTGGGGCACATCCACTTTCACCTCTTAGGCGGACGGAGCATGGCGTGGCCTCCCGGTTGATGGGCTCCCCGAGATAATCGGCCCCCGTTTGAGGCGGTCCCCGGCCAGTGCCTCCAGGGGAGGGAGGGGAGGGAGACCTTTACATGGCAGAGGTGAAAGTGGGAAAGGGCGAGTCCTTGGATCGGGCGCTGCGCCGGTTTAGGCAGTCGCTCCGCAAGGCGGGAGTTCTTTCTGAATTGAAAAAACGTTCCCATTACGAAAAGCCCAGCGTCCGCAGGAAAAAGAAGGCGGACGAGGCGAGAAAGCGGAAGCGTTGATGGCAGGCGAAAAGTCTTCCGTAGGCAAGATGGGACGTGTGACCGGAAACGCGCGTGTTAGGAGGCAGGGAAAAACCCTGCCTCTTTTGTCTTCCGGCAAGCCCAGGGCGCGTTTCCTTCGCTCCCGCTTCGATGTACAATGAAAACAGGAGGTGCTGCGGTTGAAGGACCGCTGGGATCTGGGGCGTTGGGCCGCCTGGATCGTGCTTTTGGCGTTCGCCGGAGCGACTGCCTTCCCCTTGCCTTGGGCCGCAGCCGCCCAGCCCGCGGGTCAACCAGCGGGCGCCGTCTGGGTGGTTCCCGTCCAGGGCGGTATCGACCTGGGACTTGCCGCTTTCGTCCAGCGGTCGGTGCGGGAGGCGACGGAGGCCGGCGCTGCGTTGATTCTCCTGGAAGTAAACACCTTCGGCGGCAGGGTCGACGCAGCGACGGAGATCCGGGATCACATCCTCAATGCGGAAGTGCCCACGGCGGCGTTCGTCTCGGAGCGGGCCTGGTCGGCGGGGGCGCTCATCGCGTTGGCCGCCGAGACCCTTTGGATGAAGCCGGGCGCCAGCATGGGCGCGGCGGAGCCGGTACCGGCCAGCGAAAAGACCGTCTCCGCGCTGCGGGCTGAGTTTGAAGCCACCGCCGAGCGCCGGGGACGCGATCCGGTCATCGCCGCGGCGATGGTCGATGCCCAGGTGGAAGTGGAGGGCCTGGTCAACAAGGGCGAGATCCTCACCTTGACGGCGAACCGAGCCCAGGAAGTAGGGTACGCCGACGGTGTCGCCGCGACCCGCGATGAAGTGCTCTCGGCCTTAGGGGTCTCCGATCGCCCGGTCGTCGTGTCCCAGCTCAACTGGGCTGAAAACGTCTCCCGCTTCCTCAGCGACGCCACGATCAGCCAGCTCCTCCTGACGATTGGCCTTATGGGGTTGATCGCCGAAGCGACCTCGCCGGGGCTGGGGGTGCCCGGAGCGTTGGGAGTCCTGGCCCTTGCGCTCTTTTACGGCGCGCGGCTGGTGGTGGGGCTCGCTGGATGGGAACACGTCCTCATCCTGGTGTTAGGCCTTATTCTCATCGCCCTGGAGATCTTTGTGATCCCCGGATTTGGCATCGCTGGAATTTTAGGCCTCGCGGCGGTGATCGGAAGCCTGGTCGCCTCCTTTGGCGGGTGGCAGGAGGCCTTACGGTCGCTGGGGATTGCCCTCGTCCTCGCGCTGGCGGGCGCGTCCATCTTTTGGCGATACGGCAGGCGTTCGGGTTGGTGGGGCCGGGTGGTGCTCCGCGCCCGGCTGGAGCCAAAGGACGAGGATCTTCCGCTACGGGATTTCACCGGTTATGTCGGCAAAGAAGGCGTCGCGGTGACGACGCTCCGGCCCTTTGGAACGATCGAGATCGATGGCGAGAGGATCGACGCGGTTTCGGAAGGCGGCTACGTGGACGCAGGCCGCCCCGTTATCGTCCGGCGGGCCGAAAGCTCACGCGTCGTCGTCCGGGAACGAGAAGGAGGCAAAGAGAGTGGCTGAGTTATCGTTTTTCTTTTTCACGGTCGTCTTGGTGTTCGCGGCCGTCGTCCTCATGATTATCCTCAGCTTTGTGCCGATCGGCCTGTGGATTTCGGCCGTCGCAGCCGGGGTCCGGGTGAGCATCGTCACGCTGATCGGCATGCGGCTCCGGCGGGTGCCTCCGGCCCAGATCATCCTGCCGCTCATCAAAGCCGAAAAGGCCGGGCTTGAAGCGGGGATCGACAAGCTGGAGGCGCACTACTTGGCCGGAGGCAACGTCGACCGGGTTGTCGACGCCCTGATCGCGGCGCACCGGGCTCAGATCAACCTCACCTTTGAACGGGCGGCCGCGATTGACCTTGCCGGCCGGGACGTCCTGGAAGCCGTGCAGATGAGCGTCAACCCCAAGGTGATCGAGACTCCGATCGTCTCCGCGGTGGCCAAAGACGGCATCGAGCTCAAGGTGAAAGCGCGCGTCACTGTCCGGGCTAACATCGACCGGCTCGTGGGCGGCGCCGGCGAACCGACGATCATCGCCCGGGTGGGCGAAGGAATCGTCACGACGGTGGGTTCCTCTGAAACCCACAAGGAAGTGTTGGAAAACCCCGACCGGATCTCGGCGACGGTGCTCGCAAAGGGGCTCGACGCGGGCACTGCCTTTGAGATCCTCTCGATCGACATCGCCGATGTCGACGTGGGCCGCAACATCGGCGCCCAGCTGCAGATCGACCAAGCGGAGGCCGACAAAAACATCGCCCAGGCCAAGGCGGCCGAGCGGCAGTTTGCCGCCCAGGCCCGTGAGCAAGAGATGAGAGCGATGGTCGAGGAGATGAGGGCTCGAGTCGTCGAGGCCGAAGCCGAGGTGCCCAAGGCTATCGCCGCGGCGCTGCGGGAAGGGCGCATCGGGATCATGGATTACTACATGATGCGAAACGTGCTGGCGGACACCCAGATGCGGGAGTCCATCGCCAAGGAGGGCGGCTTGGAGGAAGAGCCTGAGAAGGGCGGCGAGGCCTGATGGACCGGATTTTCCCCCTGCTCTTTGCGCTCTATATTGCAGGGGCGATCCTGGTGGCAATCCTGCGCAAGCTCCGGACCGGTCCGAGCCCACTCCCTCCTCCGGTGGCATTTCCCGAAGAGCAACCCCGGCCTTTCATCGAAGAGGGTAAGCCCCCGGCGGAGGCCCGGACTTTGGAGGTCGAGCCTCGACGCGCGCAGCCCGGCAGCGTTGCTCCCGAGACGCCTGCGGTTGAAAATCCAGAGCCGGGGCTTGAAACCAGCACAGTCGCCGCCGAGGTGGCAGAGGCGGCAGAGCGGGAGGCCTTGGTCCGGCCGCAAGCCGCGCCGGTCGAGGGCGGGCCCGCGGCGACGGCGCCTGTGCCTGCTAGAGCGCCCGCACGGCGGGTAGCGCCGCGAGCACGGGCCGTGGCTGCGGCGGCCGTGACGCGCAAGGCTGGGCTCAGCCCCGCGGAAATCCGCCGGGCGATCATCATCGCGGAGCTCTTGGGCCCGCCCAGAGCCTTGAGGCCTTTCTCGCCGTTTCCGTGGAACCGGTGAGGCGGCGCGATCTTGAGGGTCGGGTCAGCTCGAGGCTCTGCCCGGTACTCTGTCCCACTTCCCCGGCATAAGCTTGCGGAGAGGCTTGTGTTGGGGGAGAGGGCATGGCGAGGGATGGTCAATCCGGACGCCTGGGGCGCTGGCTGACCCGGCTGACAGGTTCGATGGAGATGCCCCAAGAGGTGCTCCTGGATGTCCCCCGGGTGACGATGATCGGCCGCCTCCAAGTGCAGATTGAAAACCACCGGGGCGTCCTCGAGTACACGCCGGGGCGCATCCGCATCCGGACCGGGGACGGCGTCCTCGTCATCGTGGGCAGCCGCCTCAAGATCGGCAGCATCTTCCGCGAAGAGGTGACCATCGACGGGGCGGTCGACCGCATCGAGGTGGAGCGGCAAGAGGCGGCCGGGAAGAGGGGGGCTTCCCCCTCATGATCCAGCGCCTGTGGCGGTTTTTGTTGGGCTACGTCGTCCTCAAAATCCGCGGCCCCAAGCTCGAGCGCTTCCTCAATCGTGCCGCCAAGGAGGGCATCGCGATTTGGGACGCCGAACGGCTGGGCCAAACCATGCTGGTGGTCCGGGTCTCTTTGGCTGGATTTCGCCGGGCGCGCCGCTTGTGCCGCGCCCAAGGCTGGCGGGTCTCGATCGCCGAAAAAGTGGGCCTTCCGTTTCTTGGCGCTCGCCTACTGCGGCGCAAGATGCTGGTGGCAGGGGGCCTCTTGGCCCTGGCCGCGATCTATTGGGCTTCAGGCTACATCTGGTTTGTCGCCGTCGAAGCGGAAGAAGGGGCGCCCGTCCAAAGGATTTTGCAAGTGGCCGAGGAGGCGGGGCTTCGCCCCGGAGCATCGCGCCGGTCCATCGACCGCCACCAAATTCAAAGAGCGCTACTGCTCGAGATCGACGAGCTCTCTTGGGCGACGGTGCAGATCCAGGGGACTCGGGCGGTCATCGAGGCCAACTTGCGAGCGGGTCTTCCGCCTTCGATGACCCGGCCTGGCGACCTGGTGGCGGCGCGAGACGGCATCGTCGAGCGCGTCGTGGTGTTGAACGGGCGCGCGCTGGTCCGGGCGGGAGACACAGTGAAAAAGGGCGATCTCCTCATCACCGGTTTCATTCCCCCTGGGGATCCCGCCCA
>PKEU01000087.1 GCA_002919195.1 bacterium | reverse complement strand
ATCGCTCCTCTACTTATATCGGCCCCAGCGGCGCCTCGATTCCCGCCGCCGGGCGGCGCGGCTCAAATCCGCATCCTCGCCCAAGCCTAAGGCAGCGGCCCACTCCTTGCGGCGCACCGCGCGCTCGAGCCGCAAGATCAGCCGGTTGAGCCGGCTTTCCGAAACCGGATCCATCGGGCCAAACTGCACACCGTACCGGTACTCGCCCGATGGGGTTGCCTCCACGCGGACGACGGTCCCCGGCAAGTACAAGCGGCCGTCGGCCACCAGCGCTTGGAGCTTGATGGCACTCTCCTGCTTCAGCTTGAGCTCGCTCTCAAACTCGGCGCCTCCCAGGCTGATGTCCGTGATCTTGCCTGGTCCCAAGGGATCCGTCAAGGGTTCCAACGGGCTTTCGTCCTCGTCCATCAAGCCGACTCGGCAAGGGAGAGAGACGGCGTACCGCTCTTGTTTTCGCCTCTGGATCGCCTCGGCATCGTCGACGCTCAAGCGGACGATGGGCACTCCGTCGCTGGCATGCGTGATCTCCTCAATGCGGGCCTTGAGCCAGTAAAGCGACTCCGCGGCGGGCACCTCAAGCTCCACCACGCCGCCGAGCCGGATGCTGTCGCCGCTTTCGTCGTCAACGCGCACCAAAAGGCGCCCGTGCTCAAACCGGATGACTTGAGCCGCGGCCTCGAGCTCCTCGCCCTGTTCCCCCACGCTCACGAGGACGCCCCGCTTGTACTCGATGCGTTCCATGATCTCGCCCGCGTCCATCTGGTTCCCGACTCCCCGGTAGATGAATGCAGCCCCTGCGTCATTGCTACTTCTTTCAATTGGTTCAACACAACTCCTGCCCCCAAGCGGGCCGCGCGCCGGGGAAAACGGCGGCTGGCGCGGCGTTTCAACTCATGCTATCATAAGAGAGATGGACACTTGCAACATCTTTTGAAAGCAGCGGGCGCCCGCGCCCGTGGTCGTTGCAGGAGGTTGCGGTATGGCGAAGCGCTGCCCCATGTGTCGTGCGCCGATGAAAGAGGAGATCGTCTTTCATCGCAAGATCACCCTCGACAACAAACCCCAGCTGTACCATTACGTCCGCCGGTACACGTGCCCCGAAGGGTGCACGGCGGTCCTCGACTTTACCAAGGCCAAGCCGCTGGTTCCCGGCGTCCGCCCCATGGTGCTCGGGCGGGTCGAAAAGCTCGAAAAAGAACCCGACTTCAACGATAAGCTCCTGGCGGCCGGCATGGGGGTTTCGCTCCTCTTGTTTTTGGTGGGCATCGCGTTGATCCCCACCACGATTCCCATCAAGCTGGCAGCGGTGGGCGCCCTGGGCGTGTTGACCGCCGCTCTCTACAGGTTTGCCAACCAGCGGGTCGTGCTGCCCGACAGCTTCCCGCTTCCCATTCCGGAGCCCGAGCCCGAGGAAGTGGTCGTCCAAGAGGCGGCCCAAGCGGCTGCGCCCGTCCAGACCGAGGAAGCTCCCAAAGTCAAGGGCACGCCCGTCACCGTGGAGATTCCCGACGTCATCCCTCCCCTCGAGCGGAAAGAAGGCGAGCCCATCAAGATGTACGTCATCATGGAGGGCATGCAGTACGAGCTCGAGGTCAACGAAGGCGAAAACATGCTGGACGCGGCCCTCGATCGCGACGTGGAGCTCGACTACAGCTGCCGCAACGGCAGCTGCGACAGCTGCCTGGTCCGCATCCTCGCGGGGATCAACAACATCTCGCCCCCGACGCCCGAGGAGCTGGCCATGCTGGGCGACGAGGTCAACAAGGGTTTCCGCCTCTCGTGCCAGGTGGTCGTCAACGGCCCCGTCAAGATTTTGCAAGAGTAGCGGCGGCTTTTTTGCAACCGGAGCCCGCGCCGCGTCCCATGATCGATCCCAGCAGCCGGTCTCGGTTGCCGATCGAAGCTTCGGAAGCCGGTCTTACAGACCGGCTTTTCCTTTAGGCTGAAACTGCCTTTGGGCGATGTGCCGCGGGCGCTTTGGCTCGATGGCGCCGGCGCAGGCGGCCGGCGCTCCCATGCCCGCTGGGGAAGGATGACGGCCCTTTCTCCCGAATCTTCTCGTGATGTTATTCCCTTGAATGCCGCAGTTTTGAGGTGAGCCCCAGGTGAGCAGCGTCCAATTGAGCTACGCCCGGCGGATGGAAGGCATGTCCGGCAACGTGATCCGAGAGATTCTCAAGCTGACGCAGCAGCCCGACGTCATCTCCTTCGCCGGCGGAATGCCTTCACCCGACTCCTTTCCCAAAGCCGACATCCAGCGGATCTTAAACGACGTCGGCGACGAGTTGATCAGCCTCTTGCAATACGCGACGACCGAGGGCTACCCTCCGCTGAGGGAGTTTATCGCCCAATGGGTGAAGGACCGGGGCATCGAGGCCACCGCCGACCAGGTGCTGATGCTCGCGGGGTCGCAGCAGGGGATCGATCTCGCCTGCAAGGCGCTGCTCGATCCGGGCGACGTCGTTTTGGTCGAGCGCCCGACGTACCTCACTGCGCTGCAAGTGATCCAGATGTACCAAGCCCGGGCTGTCGCCGTCCCCGGCGATGCCGACGGCATGGATCCCGACGCCCTCCAGGAAGCCATTGAAACCTATCGGCCTAAGCTCATCTACCTGGTTCCCACCTTCCGCAACCCGTCGGGGGAGACCTGGAGCCGGGAGCGGCGGCAAATCGTGGCCGAAATCGCCGCCAGCGCGGGCGTGGTCATCGTCGAGGACGATCCCTACGGCATGCTCCGCTACAGCGGGGAGCCGGTTGCCGCCGTCAAGGCCTTTGACTCCGCTGGCTGCGTAATCTACCTCGGCAGTTTCTCCAAGATCGTCTCGCCGGGCATGCGCCTGGGATACGCCATCGCCGCGCCCGAGCTCCTTAGGAAACTCGTCGTCGGCAAACAGACCGTCGACGTCCATTCCAACAACCTGGCCCAGTACGTCGTCAACGAGTTTTGCCGCTCGCCGCGGTTTGCCGAGCACCTGAAGTCGATCCGAGCCGTCTACGGACAAAAGCGCGACCGCATGCTCCAGGCTCTGGAGACCCATTTCCCCGAGTCGGCCACCTGGACGCGACCCGACGGCGGCCTCTTTGTCTGGGTGACGCTGGCTGGGCACATCCAGACGTCCAAGCTTTTGGAACGGGCGGTCGAGCAAAAGGTTGCTTTTATTCCCGGGACCCCCTTCTTTTGCGATGGATCCGGTGAAAATGCGATGCGGCTCAACTTCTCCAACGCCTCGTTTGAGCAGATCGACACCGGGATCGCCCGCTTGGGACGGGTGATCAAGGAAGCGGGCGCGTGAGGGGTCTTGGCCGTGGCTGAACTCATCGAGGGTGCCGTCGCGCCCCTGTTTGACGCCCAAAGCGTCGACGGGCGGCCCGTGAGCCTCGAAGGGTTTCTCGGCCGCTGCCATCTCCTGCTCGTCTTTCTTTGGGGAGCAAGGCGGCGGTCGTGTCAAAGGCACGTTCGCTCGCTGGCCAGAAGTTACCCCCTCTTTCTCGAAAAAGGTGCCGCGATTGTCGCGGTCTCCTCAGAACCGGCTCGCGCCCTCGAGCGCTGGCTCCAAGCGAGCGTGCTTCCCTTTCCCGTGGTCGTCGACCCCGAACGAGAAATTGCTGAGACCTATGGCCAGCGCCGCTCGTGGTGGAGAGTGGGAGAGCTGCCTGCGCAGTTTTTGATCTGCAAGAGGGGGATCGTCCGGTTTGTGGAGTACGGCAGGAACCCTTGGGACGTCACCCCGCCCAACTGGTTTTTGCTCGCCATCGGAAAGCTTGACGCAGCTTTGAATGCCCAGACACAGTAAGGAGGATGCCCTTTGGCCACAGACATGAAAGCGCTGCTTCAAGAGACCGCCCGCACCCTCGAACAACGCCTCAGCGAAAAACACCGCGCGCTCATCGGCTTTGACGGTTTTGTCGATGAGATTATCGACGTGGTCAAAACCCGACACAGCCCCGAGCATTACGAACGCATCCCGACCATCGCCGAGCTGGCCCGGCGCATCGGCGAGGCCGCCGGCCTTAGCACCAACCTGGAGCTGGTCCCCACCCAGGTCAAGCTGGGCGGCAACGGTCCCATCATGGCCAACGCCCTCAGCGGCATGGGCCTTGAAGTCACCTACATCGGTTGTGTCGGCTACCCTACCCTTCATCCGGTCTTTGAGGAATTGGCCGCCAAATGCCGCGTCATCTCCGTCGCCGAACCCGGGCACACCGACGCTCTGGAGTTTGACGACGGCAAGGTGATGCTCGGAAAACACCAGCCGCTCAAAGACGTCCGCTGGGACCGCATCGTGGAGTGCATCCCCGTACAGGAGCTGGCCCAGATCGCGAACGATTCGTCGCTGATCGCCGCCCTCAACTGGACCATGCTCCCTTATCTCACCGAGGTATGGGAGCGTTTTCTCGATGAAGTGCTGGTCGAGCCCCAAGAGGGCAAGACGCCGCCCATCACCTTTTTCGACCTTTGCGACCCGGCCAAGAGGGAACCCAAAGAGCTGGTCCAAGCGCTGGAGACGATCCAGGCCTTTAAGGCCAAGAGCCGGCCGATCCTCGGGCTCAACCGGAAGGAGGCGACCGAGGTGGCGGACGCCCTAGGGCTTTCCGTCGCGCCGTCCAACTCGGAGGCGCCGCTCGTCGATATCACCACCGCCATCGGCGAAAAGCTCGAGCTCTACGGCGTCGTGGTGCACCCCACCTCGGAGGCTGCCGCCTACATCGAAGGCAAGTACTACCGCGTGCCGGGACCCTACACCAGCAAGCCCAAGCTCACCACCGGCGCCGGCGACAACTTCAACGCCGGGTTTTGCCTCGCGCAGGTGCTGGGCCTCGACCCTGAAGCGTCGCTCGCGGTCGGCGCAGCCACCTCCGGTTTTTACGTGCGAAACCGCAGGAGCCCCGCGGGCCAGGAGCTCCCCGGGTTTTTGCGCACCTGGGCTCAAAATCTCGACACCGAGTTTTAGATATAATGGAGGGAGATGCGCCCGGCGGCCTCGTGGAACGGCGGCGCGAAAAGTGACGGCCGTGCACGTTAGGGGCCGCCGGGGCGTTTCGGGAGGAGGTGCACGATGCGACCCAGCCGGCTTGTGATCAACATGGCGTGCGTCGACAACGACGATCCCAACAAGCTCCCTATCGTCTCTGGCAGGGAGCGGGGCGACAAGACCACCATGATCACCGCGGTCTTGATCGACGGCGACAAGGGGTGGTTTGACGAGGCGGCGACCCACGGCCGCACGGAGCTGGAGCGGGGCATCGAGTGGAAGTCGTCGCCCGAAGAGGTGCCGGGCGGCCGCCAAATCGACATCGTCTGGCTCTACATCAAGCCCAGCAAGGGCCAGTACACCTACCACGGCGCGACGGCGAGCTCCATGATCATCGACGAAGAGGCCAAGGTGGGTTACAAATACCTTGCCGATCACGCCAATCAACTGAGCAAAGCGCTCAGGGGCGGCATTGACCTGGAGCGCCTTTCCGAGCGCTCGAAAAAAGTGCTCCGCCGTGTTCTCGACACCTATCCTGAGGTGTATGAAAACTCCCCCGACGCGCTCAAAGAAGCGCTGGGTTAAGCGTCCTGCCCAAAACTCCAGGCGATCTCAGTGAGCACAGCCACGGCCAGCAGGATCTGGTCGACTTCGATGGACTCGTCGCGGGCGTGCGCCTGCGCGATGTCGCCCGGCCCAAAGACGATCGTGGGAATCCCGGCGGCGGTCATCTTGGTGGCATCGCAGCTGTAGGGCGCCCCGGTGACGGTGGCTTCGCCCAAGATCTGCCGGGCCGCCGCCCGGGTGACGGCGACGATTTCGGCTTCGGCCGGCACTTCCATGGGGATGTCGCGGGTAAAGGGCTGCTCGATCTCAACCCGGCTCCCCGTCCTGAGGCAATACTCCTCCACCGCTTCCGCGAACTCTTTTAGGGCTTGCTCCGGCGTCTCACCGGGGATCACCCGCCGGTCAAAGGTGACGACGCACCGGTCGGGGACGGTGTTGACCCCGGCGCCGCCGCGGATGAGGGACGCGGTGAGGGTCGGCGGTCCGACCAGCGGGTGGGCCCGGGCCTCGTACCGGGGGATCAACGTTTCCCGCAGGTAAGCGAGGAGCCCCATCGCGTCGTCGATGGCGTTGCGCCCAAGGTGCGGCCGTGACGTGTGCGCTGCCTTCCCCAGCACGTGCACATCCCAGCGGACGCATCCCTTGCAGGCCCGCACCACCTGGAGGTTCGTGGGTTCGCCCACGATGCCACCGTCGGCGCGCAACCCGCTTTCTACCAAGTGATGTACGCCGCGGAAGTTGTGCTCCTCATCCACCGAAGCGACAAAGTACAAGTCGCAGGCGGGCGGTTGCGTCTGGACCAACCGGAAAAGCGCCGCCATCATCGCGCCGAGCTGCCCCTTCGCATCCACCGCGCCCCGCCCGTAGATTTTCCCAGACGCCACCCGCGGGCGGAAAGGGTCTTCCATCCCCCGGTCCGCCTGCACGGTATCCATATGGGTCTGCCAGACCAGCCGCCTTTTCGCCGAGCGCCCTTCAATCTTGGCGATCACGTTGGGCCGCCCTGGGAGCACCGGGACCGTCTCCACATCGATTTTCCAGCGTTTGAGCGTCTCGACGAGGTACTCGGCCACACCGCCTTCGCCAAAGTGCTCGCGAGGATCGCCTTCGCGCATAAAGGCCGGATTGACGCTGGGAATCGCGACGAGGTCACAGACAAGGCGCGTCACGAGCTCTGGGGTGACCGGCGCGGCATGCAGCATGAAACTCCTCCTTAACTCCTGGAAAAAACAGGGTTGAGTCGGCGCCTTCGAAGGACGATAATAGAAGGTGCCACCCGGTGGCTCGCCCTCTCTCGAGGGAGGGATGCCGGATCACAGCGGAGCGGAAAGGTACTGGGCCTTCTCCTCAGCGTCACGACCAGGAAATTGACAAAATCCTCCGATCTATCGAACACCTTCGCCAGAAGTTGCATTCTCTCGCCGACGCGACCAATTACGAAAAGTACCAGGAACTCCACGAAGAGCTGGATCGGCTCATCGCGCGATGGACCGATCTCGACGCTCGGCGCCGAAAACGAGGGCGGTGATCCCCGGGTTAGCGAAGCGGAGCGGGGGCCGGAGTCGGTCCCCCTCACTTTTTGCCGCTACCGGGACGCGTAGACGATCACCGGACCCCAATCCCGCCCGTCCTGATCGGAAGCTTCGATCGGCAGCGAGCCGCCGGCGAGCGCCTCCAGCACCCCCGCGGGCCAGTTGCTCCTGGGAATCGCCACGGTATCGACCGGATAGGTCAACGCCTGCGTCACAAAGCTTCCCGGCGATGGGCTCGCGACGGCCAGGCGGATGGCCACGCGCGACGGCTGGCCTTGCTGGTCGCGAAAGGCTTGTACATCCGTGATCCGGATGGCATACCCGCCCGTGGGCATCGCGCCCATGTAGGCCACGACGAGCGCGTGGGTCTCAAAGTTGATCTTGACGTCATCCAGCATCTCTTTCAAAATGACCTGCTCACTCGCGAGGCGCTTCAGCCCCTCTTGGTCGAGCACCACCGCCAGCACCCGGTCGATGGGCGCGCCCTCTTGGTGCCACGTAAACGAACTGCCCACGCTGCGGCTGTAGATGCTTTCCAGACCAGGATCACTCCCCGAAAAGGCGCCCGCCGCCAGAGCGACGACGAGGGTAAGGATCAAGATGATTGGCGCCGGTCCGTTCACGATCTTTCAACTCCTTCCTCCAGCTCCTGCAGGTTTTCGTACGTGCCTGCCGAAGCCCGGTGGCTGATTTAACTATAACGCACCGGCAACTCAAAGGAAACACTGGGGGTGGCCCACATCCTGATCGATCTGTTTAGTGATACCACCACCCGGCCGACTCCGGGAATGCGCAAGGCCATGATGGAGGCGGCCGTCGGCGACGAACAAAGGGGCGAAGATCCGACCGTTTTAGAATTGGAAGCCCGGGTCGCCGCGCTCTTGGGCAAAGAGAAAGCCCTGTTTTTGCCGTCGACCACGATGGCCAACCAGATCGCCATCAAGCTGCACACGCAGCCAGGCGACGAAGTGATCTTAGAGGCCGACTCCCACCCCGTCCACTTCGAAGGGGGCGGTCCCGGCCTCATCTCCGGAGTCCACTTGCGCACGATCCCGGGCCGGCGAGGGCTTTTCACGGCAGAGCAAGTAAGAGAGGCCGTCCGCTCGGATCTCGCCATCCACAGCCGCTCTGCGCTCCTTTGGGTTGAAAACACCCACAACATGGGCGGCGGAACGGTCTGGCCTTTGGACCAGCTCCTCTCCGTCTGCGAGGCCGGCCGGTCCTTGGGGCTGAAACTTCACCTGGACGGCGCCCGCCTCCTCAACGCGTCGGTCGCGTCGGGGCATCCTGCCCACGTCCTAGCAGAGCCCTTTGATACGGTCTCCTTTTGCTTGACCAAGGGGCTCGGCGCCCCAGTGGGGGGGCTTTTGGCAGGCAGCGCGGAGGAGATCGCCCGGGCCCGCCGGTACAAGCAGGCTTTGGGAGGGGCGATGCGCCAGGCCGGGATCATCGCCGCCGCAGGCCTCTACGCCCTGGATCACCACGTCGACCGCTTGGCCGAGGATCACCGCCGGGCCCGGCGCCTGGCAGACGCTTTGGCCAAAATCGATGGCATCGAGATCGACCCTTCTCACGTTGAGACCAACATGGTCTTTTTCCGGGTGAGACACCCCCGCTTTACGTCTAAAACCTTCCTCGACGCCCTGAAACAACGGGGGGTGATCCTCTCCCAGGGCCGGGGCGGCAGTTTGCGGGCTGTCACTCACCTCGACGTGGACGACGCCGCGATCGACCGGGCGGTCGCGATCATCGCCGAGCTTTTGGCCTAAAGCCCAAGGTTCCCAAGCATTCCTACCAACGACCAGCGAAAAGGAGCGACACTCCATGAACCCCGAAGACATCGTCTGGCGGATCCTCGACCGGCTGCAAGAGAGCAAAGAGATCTTTGCCTCCTGCCTCGAGGGCCTGCATCCCGTAAAGGACAAGGAGCTGATCGACGCCATCACTGAGATCGAGCAGCTGACCCAGACCCAGATCAACATCTGCCGCCGGATTCAGCGGAGGATGCGGATGAGCTAAATTTTGAGAAAGAAGGAAAAAGTCGCGGACCGTCAAAAGGAAATTTTATGCACTCTTTGGTGCCCTCGGAAAAGACGGATCATCCCAGGAGAGACCGATATGCTTTCGGTGCGACAGGTGACCAAAGAGTTTGGCGGCATCCGTGCAGTCGACGCTTGCTCCTTTGAGGTGGAGCGGGCCTCGATCACCGGGCTGATCGGCCCCAACGGGGCAGGCAAGACCACCCTTTTCAACATCATGAGCGGCTTTCTCCGGCCCGACCGGGGGGAGGTCTGGTTTGACGGCCAGCGCATCGACCACCTCCCTCCCCATCGCATCGCGCGCCTTGGGCTGGTCCGGACCTTTCAAATCCCCCGGGAGCTCAAAGCCATGACCGTCCTGGAAAACCTGATGCTCGTCGCCCGCGACCAGCGGGGCGAGAGGATTTGGAACAGCTGGTTCTTTCCCTCCAAGGTGCGCGAGGAAGAGGAGGCCGCCCGGGCCAAAGCTGAGGAGGTCCTGGAGTTTTTGGACCTCTCGCGGCATGCCCATGAGCTGGCCGGCAACCTCTCGGTAGGCCAGAAAAAACTCTTGGAGCTTGCCCGGGGACTGATGGCCGACCCCAAGATGTTTCTCCTCGATGAGCCGGGCGCCGGCGTCAACCCGTCCCTCATGCGGCGCATCACCGGTTACATCGAAGAGTTGAGACGGCGGGGGACGACCTTTCTCTTGATCGAGCACGACATGGACCTTGTGATGAACATCTGCGACAAGGTGATCGTCATGAACCAAGGGACACATCTGGCCGAAGGCGACCCCGAAGTCGTCCGGCAAAACCCCGTCGTCGTCGAAGCCTATATGGGCGGCACTCCGTGACGCGGCCCGGGAGGTACAGCAGTGTCTACGCTCTTGGTGCGCGACCTTGTAGCAGGCTACGGCGGGCTTGACATCTTACACGGCGTTTCCATCGACGTAGGTCCCGACGAGATCGTGACGATCATCGGGCCCAACGGCGCGGGGAAGTCCACGCTCCTAAAAAGCATCTTCGGCCTGGTGCCGCCTCGGGCCGGCTCCGTCACTTTCATGGGTAAGGACGTCACGGGCGAGCGGCCCAACCGGCTGGTCCATCAGGGCATGTGCTTTGTCCCCCAAAACCGCAACGTGTTTCCCCGCCTTACCGTCGAGGAAAACCTGCAGCTGGGCGCCTACATTCTTAACGCCGACCTGCGGGAGCGCATCGCCCGCGTCTACGACCTCTTTCCCCCGCTCAAGGAAAAAAGGCGCCAGCCCGCGGGCACCCTTTCCGGCGGTCAGCAGCAGATGGTGGCGATCGGCCGGGCGCTCATGCTCGACCCCAAGCTCCTCCTCTTGGACGAGCCGACGGCCGGCCTCTCTCCCGCTTTCGCCCGGCTGATCCTCGAAAAGGTGGTGGAGATCAACGCGGCCGGGGTGCCCATTTTGATGATCGAGCAAAACGCCAAGGCGGCTTTGGCCATGTCCCACCGGGCATACATCCTCACCATGGGACGCAACCGCATGGAAGGCCCCGCCGCCGAGCTGCTCGAAAATCCCGAAGTCGGCCGGCTCTTTTTGGGAGGATGACGGCGTGACCGAAGTCCTGCAAGTTATCTTATACGGGCTCGTCCTCGGCAGCATCATCGTCCTCGGCGCCATCGGGCTCACCCTGACCTACGGCATCCTCAACTTCGCCAACTTCGCCCATGGGGACATGATGACGCTGGGGGCCTACTTCGCCTTGTTTTACCGGTTTGGGCTGGGCTGGCCCCTCTCCCTCTCGCTGGTGGCCGCGATGATCTCGGGCGCCGTGGCGGCGGTGCTCATCGACAAGGTGGTCTACCGGCCCTTACGCAGCAGGGGATCCATCACCCTCTTGATCGCCTCGGTGGGCGTCGCGTTGATCATCCGCAACTTGATCCGCTTTGTCTGGGGGCCCGACAACCACTACTACCGGCGGGGCATCCAGTTTCCCATCCGCTGGATGGGGCTGCGCATCAAGCCCGACCATCTTTGGATCTTGGGCGTCGCCCTGGTCCTGGTCATCCTCGTCCACGTCTTTTTGCGCTACACCAAGATCGGTAAAGCCATGCGGGCCATGGCCGACAACATGGAGCTCGCGATGGTCACCGGCATCGCCACCGAACGGATCGTCGTCTGGACGTGGGCCATCGGCGCCGCCCTCTGCGTCGCCGCCGGGTTTTTGTTGGGCCTCGACACGCAGCTCTTTCCCGACATGGGCTGGAACCTGCTCTTGCCCATCTTCGCCGCCGTCATCCTGGGCGGGATCGGCAGCCCCTACGGCGCGATGGCCGGCGGCTTGATCATCGGCATGACGCAGGAGCTTTCGACCCTCTTTATCTCCGCCGCCTATAAGCCCGTCGTCGCCTTTGTGATCATGATCGTCATCTTGTTGGTCCGGCCGGGCGGGATCTTTCGCACGGGGGGAGCGGTGAAACTTTGACCGTCGAAGGAGTCCTTTCCTACCTCGTCTTTTTCGCGACCATGGCGGGCATCTACGCGGTGCTCTCGTTGGGCCTCAACATCCAGTGGGGCTACAACGGCCTGTTTAATATCGGCATCGCGGGCTTTTTCGCCGTGGGCGCTTACACCTCGGCGATCTTGACCACCCCGCCGTCGCCTACACACCTTGGCGGATTTGGCCTTCCGATGATGGTCGGTTTTTTGGCGGCCGGAGCGGCAAGCGGGCTGATCGCGCTCTTGATCGGCATCCCCACCCTACGCCTGCGCGAGGATTACCTCGCGATCGCCACCATCGGCATTGCCGAAACGATCCGGTATATTTTCCAAAACGAAGCGTGGCTCGCCGGCGGCATCCGGGGCCTGGCAGGCATCCCTTTCCCGTGGAGGAGGGCCTTGGGCCCCAGTGCCAACTTCGTCTACTTGGCGCTGGTCATCGCGATCCTGGCGGCGCTCTATTTCGCCTTGGAAAGGGGCCTTCGCTCCCCTTGGGGCCGCGTGCTCAAAGCGATCCGCGAAGATGAGTACGTGGCGGCCGCCTCGGGGAAAGACGTGTTCCGCTTTCGCCTGGAGTCGCTGGTGCTGGGCGGCATCGTCATGGGGTTTGCGGGCAGCCTCTACGCCCACTTCGTCGGGTTTATCAGCCCCCAAGCCTTCCACCCCATGCTCACCACGTTTATCGTCTGGGTCATGCTTACCGTCGGCGGCAGCGGCAACAACAAGGGAGCCATCGTGGGAGCCTATCTTGTGTGGGCCATCTGGTCGATGACCGAGTTTGTCACGGACTTCCTACCCAGCGCGATGGCCACCCGGGCGGCGTCGCTGCGGGTGGTCCTCATCGGCGTGCTCCTGATCGCCGTGTTGATGTACCGGCCGACGGGCCTTTTTGGCGAAGAGCGGCACGTCTCCCGCTTGATCGCCAGGAGCCCCACCGGCGGGAGCCACGCCCGTTCGGGATGAAAACGCCGGGCCGGACTTTGCTCCGCCCCGGCAGCAAGGGTGGCGTCGTCATGGCTGAGCATGAGCCTTTGAAACCCCAAACCTCGTGGGACACCTTTGCCGCGCTGGATATCCGGGCAGGCACCATCGTGCGGGCGGAGCGCTTTCCCGAGGCCCGCCGCCCTGCCTACCGGCTCTGGATCGACTTTGGCCCGCTCGGGACCAAAAGTTCCAGCGCGCAAATCACCGACCTGTACACGCCGGAACACCTGGTCGGCCGCCAGGTGATCTGTGTGGTCAACTTTCCGCCCAAGCGGATTGCTGGCTTTCTCTCCGAAGTGCTCGTCCTCGGCGTCTACAACGAAGCGGGCGTCGTCCTCCTCGCCCCCGAGCGGCCCGTGAAAAACGGCGAAGTGATCGGCTGAAGGACAAAAGGCCGATTCCCGAGGATTGGCCTTTCGTTTTTTGCCCGGCCATAGGTCCTCCAAAAAAAGCGCTGGCCGGAGGCCTGCTGAAAAGGCGCACGTTTTGCTCCGGCCAGCTCGCGATTTTTGATCTATCGTCTCGACCTAAAACTCGATCTGCCGCTCGGTAATGATGTCGCCGCCGGTGATCTTCCACACCTCCACGACGCCGTTGGTGCGGTCGCCTGCCTCGTCGAAGGTGAAGTACCCCGAGGCGCCGATGTAGCGGATCTTTTCACCCGAGGCGATCACTTCCACGGCCTTGGCCCACTCGCCGGCCCGCACCTCGACGCCGTTGGGATCAAGGAGCGAGCTGAGGGCGTCCCGGATGGCATACCCATCGGTGCTCTGGGCTTTTTCAATGGCCATGGCGATGAGGAAGGCCGCGTCGTACGCCTCGGCCATGTAAGGCTGCGGCGGAGGCGTGCCGTACTGCGCCTCGTACGCCTGCTGGAAGTGATCGCTGCTGGTGGTGCTGGCCGCCGTGCCGTAGGTGCCCTCCAGCACGTCGGCGCCCAGCGCCTCGACGATCTCCAGCGACTTGAGGCCGTCGGTCAAGAGAAACCGCTGCGTGTACCCGCCCTCGATGGCCTGGCGCAAGATGGTGGTGCCGCCCTGCTGCACGTAGCCGATGACGAGCATGGCGTCAGGGAGCTCCCCCCGAGTGGCCGCCTCGAGCTCGCCCCGGTACGAGCTGTTTCCTTCGTCGTAGGGAGAGGCGCCGATCACCCGGCCGCCGGCGGCTTCAAAGGCGTCGCGAAACTTCTCATACAGCCCTTGACCGTAAGGGTTGTTGACGTAGATGATCGAGACCGTCTCGTACCCCAGCTCCCTGGCCAGGTTGGCCGCCGCAACGCCCTGCATCTCGTCCGACAAGACGGTGCGAAAGACGAGGCCGTCGTCTTGCAGCGTCGACAGGGTGGGCGACGTCGACGCGGGGGAGACCATCACCACCCCATTGGGAATGGCCACGCTCTGCGCCACGGCCAGGGTGATGCCGCTTCCGAGGGCCCCGACGATGGCCGTCGCGCCGTCGATGTTGACCAGCTTGCTGGCTGCGTCGACGCCCACTTGCTCAGACGTCCCGTCGTCGCGGTGCGCGATCACCAACGAGCGCCCGCCCAAAATCCCGCCTTGAGCGTTAATGTCGTTGGCGACCAGGTCTATGGCGTTTTGAATGGGGATGCCGTAGGGCGCAAGACCACCGGTGAGGCTCATCAGCGAACCGATGACCACGGGCCCGCTCTGGCCGTGGGCCGCGAGCGCCGTCCCCAAGAGGAGAGCCACCGCCAGCACCAGCACTGTCCAATGTCTTTTCATCCCAGTGCCCCCTTCATACGAGGATGTTGAGTCGATGGTGGAAAAAACTTTCATCTTGGATCGACGTTCGACGAGGCTCGTCCGTCTCCTCCCAATTATCTCTATTACCCGAATCTTCATCCTCGTCGTTTTTCACCTTTTGGACCTATGCGGTGTACGATGTGCCGACAGGACTCGCGCGCTAGGGTGATGAAGGTAGCATGCACGTTTGTGGACGAGGCGAGGTGTCGTCACCCGTTGCTTGCCCAAGCCCAACTGGAGATCTTTAAAAACCTTTTCCGCTCCGTCGCCGAAGAGATGGGCGTCGTAGCCCAGCGCTCGGCCTACTCGCCCAATATCAAAGAGCGCCTCGACTTTTCGTGCGCTCTCTTTAATCCTAGAGGGGAGCTCGTGGCCCAAGCGGCCCACATCCCCGTGCACCTGGGTTCGATGCCCATGGCGGTCCAAGCGGCGACCGGAGCCTTTGACCTCGAGGATGGAGACGTCGTCCTCCTCAACGACCCCTACCGGGGAGGCACGCACCTGCCTGACATCACCGTCATCACCCCCGCGTTCCATCAAGGAAAGCTCGTGGGGTATCTCGCCAACCGGGCGCACCACGCCGACGTCGGCGGCGCCTTTCCCGGCTCGATGGGGCTTGCGACGGAAGTGTTTCAGGAAGGGATTCGCATCCCGCCGGTCCGCCTCTACCGCCGGGGCGAGCTGCAACACGACGTGATGGAACTGCTCCTTGCCAACGTGCGGGTGCCTGAGGAGCGCCGGGGCGACCTGCAAGCCCAGGTGGCCGCCAACCGCCGGGGCAAAATTCGCCTTGGCGAGCTGGTGGAAAAATACGGCGCCGAGACCGTCCTCTTGTGGATGGATCGCCTCCTCGACTACGCCCAGAGGATGACCGAAGAGGTGATCCGCCAGATCCCGGACGGAACCTACACCTTTGAAGACGTCATTGAAGACGACGGCCTGGGAAACGGCCCTCTTCCCATCCGCCTCCGCCTCGAGATCAAAGGCGAGCGGGCTATCCTCGATTTCACAGGCACCGCTCCCCAGACGCAGGGCCCCCTCAACTGCCCTCTGGCGGTCACCCTGTCGGCCGTCGCTTACGTCTTCCGCTGTTTGACGGGGCCTGAGACCCCGGCCAACGCCGGCGTCTTCCGGGCCTTCGAGGTGATCGCCCCGCCTGGCACGCTCGTCAACGCCCGCCCGCCGGCGGCCGTGGCGGGGGGCAACGTGGAGACGTCGCAGCGCATCGTCGACGTGGTGCTGGGCGCCCTGGCGCAAGCTATTCCCGACCGGATCCCCGCGGCAAGCTCCGGAACCATGAACAACGTCGTCATCGGGGGCGTCGATCCCCGTACGGGATCGGCCTTCACCTATTACGAGACCCTGGCCGGAGGACTGGGCGGGCATCCCAAGGGGCCGGGGCTTTCCGCTGTCCAGGCTCACATGACCAACACGAAAAACACGCCCGTCGAAGCCCTGGAGCACGCGTATCCTTTGCGGGTCCGCCGGTACGCGATCCGCACGGGGACCGGAGGGGCCGGAGCGTCTCCCGGAGGCGACGGGCTCATCCGCGCCATTGAGGCGCTGGCTCCCTGCCGGGCCGCGCTCCTCACCGAAAGGCGGGCCAGCCGCCCCTACGGGGCGCGCGGGGGCGCGCCCGGCACGCCGGGTTACAACCGCCTCCGGCGAGCCGCAAACGACGAAGTGGTCGACCTTCCCGCCAAAGTCGAGGTGGAGCTTGAGCCCGGCGATATCATCGAAATCGGGACGCCCGGAGGGGGCGGCTACGGAGCGCCGGAGGTGTCGCCATGAGCTTTTCCCGTGACAACGCCCTGGAAAAGGCCCTTGTGATCAGCGTCGACACGGGCGGCACCTTCACCGATTTCATCGCGATCGCGCCGGACGGGAGGGTCTGGACCCACAAGCGCCTCTCCACGCCCCACGATCCTGCCGAGGCTGTCCTGCAAGGATTGGATGAGCTCCTAGCGACGCTAGCCGCGGAGGGCCTCGCGGCGTCTCGGATGCGCCTCGTCCACGGCTCTACCGTGGCCACCAACGCCGTCCTCGAGCGCCGGGGCGCCCGGACTGCCCTGGTGGTCACGGAGGGCTTCCGGGATCTCCTCCTGATCGGCCGGCAAAACCGGCGGGAGCTTTACGACCTGATGCCCAAGGCCCCGCCGCCCCTGATTCCCCGGGAGCTCTCTTTTGAAGTGCGGGAGCGCCTCGGGCCCGGCGGCGAGGTCGTAACGCCCTTGGACGAGCGCTCGGTGGCAGCGCTCCTTCCTGCTCTTTCCCAAGCGGGAGTCGAGTCGGTCGCGGTGGTCTTGTTGCATAGCTACGCCAATCCCGACCACGAAAGGCGAGTCGCTGGAGCTTTGCGAGAGCAGGGCTACTTTGTCTCGGCCTCCTGTGACATCTTGCCCGAGCACCGCGAGTACGAACGGGCCAGCACCACGGCGCTCAACGCCTACGTCTCGCCCATCATGCAGCGGTACCTTGGGCGTCTTAATAAAGCAGCCCTCGAGAAAGGCTTTGCCGACCTTAGGATCATGCAGTCGAGCGGCGGCGTGACGGACGCGGAGCACGCGGGAGCGTACGCCGTGCACACGATCTTGTCGGGCCCGGCCGGGGGCGTGGTGGGAGCGCTGAAGGTGGCAAGAGCGCTGGGCATTGACCATATCATCACCTTGGATATGGGCGGCACTTCGACCGACGTCTCGCTGGTCCCCGGGGCGCTGAAAGTGACGACGGAGAGCGAGATCGAGGGCTTTCCCATCCGCGTCCCCGTGATCGACATTCACACGGTGGGCGCGGGCGGTGGCTCCATCGCCTGGCTCGACGCCGGAGGGGCGCTGCGGGCCGGCCCCCAGAGCGCGGGGGCGGATCCCGGTCCCGCATGTTACGGGAGGGGCGGCGAGCACTTTACGGTGACCGACGCCAACGTCCTTTTGGACCGCCTCCCCCGCGACTGGTTTTTGGGAGGAAGGATGCAGCTCGATCTCGACGCGGCGGAGGGGGCTTGCCGGCGCCTTGCGGATCGTCTCGGCGCGAGCCTGGAAGATACGGCCTACAGCGTCTTGCAAGTGGTCGCCTCCAACATGGAACGGGCGATCAAGGTCATCTCCGTCGAGAGGGGGTACGATCCCCGCGACTTCTGCCTGGTCTCCTTCGGCGGCGCAGGGGCGTTGCACGCCTGCGAGCTCGCGCGGAGCCTTTCCATCCCCAAGGTGCTGGTGCCCCCCTACCCGGGAGTGCTTTCGGCCCTTGGGATGGCCGTCTCGGATGTGGTGAAGAGCTATGTTCAGGGCCTCCTCGGCCCTCTGGACGAAGCCAGGCTCCAGCGCGCAAGAGAGACGGCAAGAAAACTCGTGGAGCGGGCTGCGGCCGATCTCCAACGAGAGGGGGTCGCTCCAGGCGACGGGGTGATCCACGTGCTGCTCGACCTCCGTTACCAGCGGCAGTCCTTTGAACTCACCCTTCCCGCGCCCCAGCTCGCTGACGAACGCATCGGTCCCGGCGATCTTTGTTCGGAGCTCTCCTCCGCCTTTCACCAAGCGCACGAGACGGCCTACGGTTACGCCAATCCCGGCGAAAGGATCCAATTGGTGGCCGTGCGTGTCCGGGCCGAAGGCCGGATCGAGCGGGGCGTTCCGCCGTCGGTAGGACAGGGCTCCGGAGCGCCCGTGCCGGACCAGGCGCTCATGACGCGATTTGATGGAGCGAGGGTCAGGACGCCCGTTTACCGCAGAGAGCAGCTGATGGCCGGAGCGTCGATCCCAGGCCCGGCGATCCTGGTCGAGCCCCACGCGACGACGGTGATCCCGCCGCACGACACTGCCTGGGTCACGCCGACGGGAGCGTTGCTCATCGAAATCGCTTCGAGGGAGTGAGTCGAAGGCCGCTTGGGAAGGGATTTGCAGCCCGAGTGTCTAAAAAACAACTGTTACCGGGGATTCCTGCGGCCGCCCAAGTATCGACCCCCCTTTCGATTTTTTGATCCGGACGGGTTTGTTTTCTACTCGGAACTTTGCCAAAGGAGAGGAGAGTCCCATCATGTCCAACGCCAACCAAGTCGCCTATGGACTCGAAGGCGTCATCGCCTTGGAAACCGAACTCTCGTTGGTCGATGGAGCGAATGCGAGCCTCTACTACCGGGGGTACCATATCGACGACCTGGTCGAGCATGCGACCTACGAAGCCGTCGTCTACCTGCTCTTTTACGGCGACCTGCCCAGCGACGAGCAGCTGGCCGAGTTTCGACAAAAACTCGCTGCCGAGCAGGAGGTGCCCCAACCGGTCATCGAGCTCCTCAAGTCGCTTCCGAAATATTCGGTCCCCATGGCGATGTTAAGGACGGCCCTCTCCGCTTTGTCGCACTACGACCCCGAAGCCGAGGACAACTCCCTGGAGGCCAACTTCCGCAAGGCCATCCGGCTGACGGCGCAATCGCCCGTCTTGGTCGCTGCCATCGGGCGCATCATGCAGGGGAAGGAGCCGATAGCGCCGCGGCCTGATCTTGGCATCGCCGCCAACTTCCTCTACATGCTCAACGGCGAGGAAGGGACCGAAGTGGCGGTCAAAACCATGGACACGGCCTTGATCCTCCATGCGGAGCACGGGCTCAACGCCTCCACCTTTGCAGGGCGCGTCACGGTTTCCACGCTCTCAGACATCTACTCCGCGGTGACCACCGCCGTGGGCACGTTGAAAGGGCCCTTGCATGGAGGCGCCAACGAGGCCGTCATGAAGATGCTCCTGGAGATCGGCTCTCCCGACCGGGCCGAAGCCTACGTGCGGGAGAAGCTGGCCCGCAAAGAGAGGATCATGGGGATCGGGCACCGGGTGTACAAGACCGGCGATCCACGGGTGAAGCACCTCAAGCGCCTCTCGCGCGAGCTTAACGCGCAAAAGGGGACGCTCCACTGGGTCGAGATCTCCGAGCGTATCGAACAGGTGATGAAAGAGGAGAAAGGGCTCCTGCCCAACGTCGACTTCTATTCGGCGTCGGCTTACTACGCGCTGGGCATCCCGCCCGAGCTCTACACCCCGATCTTTGCCGTAAGCCGCATGTCCGGCTGGACCGCCAATTTCCTCGAACAATATCGCGAAAACCGTTTGATCCGGCCGCGGGCAGCTTATGTGGGCCCCCGCGACCGCACGATCGTCAAGTCCAACTGACGGTCGTTGCTACGAGTACGGGGCCAAAACGCGAGCCCTTGAGCACGAGCTCTCAAGCAGTGAGAAATCGTCCGCAAAACTTACGAGCGCCCAGGGCATCGACCCCTGGGCGCTTTGTTTACCCCTCATTCCTCGGGGGCGTGATGACGATCTTATCCCCGTCGACCGAGAGCTTGACGCGGTCTTTGATGCCAAACTTCTGCCGGTAATCGGCGGGAAGCTGGAGCCGCCCGGCCGAGTCGAGTAGGGTAAACTCCTCGTGGGTCTCCTCGCTCACCAGCGGGCGGCCGTCTTCGGCCACTTCCCGCTTGGCCGGTTTGGGCGCCCGGCGCACCGACTCACTGCTGGTCTTGCCGTCTCTGATCTCCACGTACCGATCGACGGCCCGCGCCATCGACGGGTCGTGGGTGACGATGACGATCGTGACGCCGTACCGGTCACGCACGTCGTTAAACACTTTGAGGATCAGGTCGGCGTTGGCCGAATCCAGCGAGCCGGTCGGCTCGTCGGCGAGGAGGAGGCTCGGCTCGTTGGCCATCGCGATGGCGATCGCCACCCGCTGCTGCTCTCCCCCCGACATGTAGAGAGGACGGTGGTGCAGGCGGTGGCCGAGCCCCACCGTCTCTAGGAGCTCTTTCGCCCGCCGGCGGTCGTACCTGCCCCGCAAGATCATGGGCAGCGCCACGTTTTCCATGGCGGTCAAGTAGGGAATCAGGTTGCGGGCCACGTTTTGCCACACGAAGCCCACCATGGTGCGGCGGTAAATCATCCGCTGCTTGGGCGTCATGCGGGTGAGGTTGAGCCCTCCCACTTGCGCGACGCCCGCAGTGGGGCTGTCCAGCCCGCCCAGCACGTTGAGGAGGGTCGACTTGCCGCTCCCGCTCGCGCCGATGATCGCCATCACCTCGCCCTTTTTCACCGTGAGGTCCAAGCCTTGCAGCGCCATGACCTCAATATCGGCCACCTTGTAGATCTTGACGAGGTTTTCGCAAAGGATAAAGACTTCGTCGCTGGCGCTCACCGGGATCACGCCTCCTCTCCCAGCTTGATCGCCTGGTTGAGCTTCATGCGCACCAGGATCATCGACAGGCCCGCGATGGCGACGACCAGCATGGCGCCCAGCACGGTGAAAATGCGGGCCACGTCGGCCGGATCGGTCACGATGGCAAAGGGGATGACGCCCGCGTCACCGCTCTCCCGCAAAAACGGCAGGAAGATCTGCGTAGCGATCAGCCCGAGAGCCAGTCCCGCCCCGAGGCCCAGCCCCAAGGAGAGGACCTGCTCAAGCCCGAGCAGGGCGATGAGCTGGCCCAAAGAAAGGCCGACGGCCCTGAGCACGCCAAACTGCAGCAGGCGGCTGCGCATCGATAGGAAGGTGTAGAGGATAAAGCCCAGCACCGTGACGAGGCTCGAGACGACAAAGCCGATGGACAATATGCCGTAAAAGCCCATCCGGTGGGGCTCGTTGCGCCCTTGGACGATCTGGGAATTGGCGTCCTTGAGGCTGATGACGTAAATTCCCTGGTTTCTCAGCTCCTCGACGATCCGGGCGAGGTACCCCGGCCCCTCCAGCGAGAGCCAGACGTTATAAGGCTCGAGGGCGATCATCTCTTGGACATAGTCGAGGTTGGCGATGAAAAACGGCCGGTTTTGATAGCCCAGCGTGGGCCAGTAATCGACCACACCCGCGATATACACCTCAATGGGTTGATTTTTGAACGTGAGGGTCACCACGTCGCCCACGGTCAGGCCTGTGTTTTCCAGCAGCCTCCTCGAGACGATCGCGCCTTCCCGGTGGCGGGTGAGCAGGTTGAGATGATCGTAAAAGTGGTGGGGCGAGAGGTCGTCCCGCCACCACGCCGTTAGGCCAAACTCGTAGGGGATGATCGCCATGAGATCGACCTCCCCGAGAAAGCGGCCCCCCGCCCGGGCGCTGGCGCTCACCGAGAGGACCCGCGCCGCCGACTCGACACCGGGGAGCTCCGTGTGGATGTAGAATGGCGGCTCGTACACCCGCTCTTCGCTGGCAAAGGCCTCTCCCGGCGCGCCGGCCAGAGCCGTCATGGCGCTGCTGCCTCCGGGCACTGTCCAGCGTTCGGCAAGGGATAGATCCGCGCCGATGCTGTGGTAGATCTGGTCGACGAAATTGCGGTCGAGGGTCCGGGCCGTCGATGCGGTGTAGATCCCCAGCGACACCGTGAGGATGAGAAGCAAGAGGAGCGGCATGTACTGACCGCTGTTTCTCGTGAGCTGGCGCAAGGTCAAGTTCCACACAATCCCCGGGAGCCTCGCGGAGATCCACATCAAGACCTGCATCGCAATGGGATAGAGGCGCAAAAACAAGAGCCCCGCCCCTAAGAGGAAGACGACGGGAACGAAAAAGAGCAAAGGATCGACCAGTCCTGCAAGCCCCTCCGGGGCCGTCAGCGATTGGAGCGACAGCGCGCGGTAACCGTACGCCGCGATGCCGAGGAGCAGGAAGTCGAAAAAGTACCGGTACCAGACGGGCGCTGTGGCGCCCCGGGCCAGCTCCTGCTTGAAGCTGACGATGCTGTGGCGAGAGGACTGGATGGCCGGGATCATCGCCGCGCCGATGGCGAGGAGCACCGCGTATAGGCCATAGCGGTACGCGTCATCTGTCATCGCCACGGGGAGCGCTTTGCGGCCCACAAAGGTGAGAAAGCCTGCCGAAGCGCCCATGATACGGGCGATCCACAAGCCGAGATAGGGTCCGATCAACAAGGCCAAAACACCTAGGAGCGCCCATTCCAGGAAAAAGCTGACCGCGATCTGCACCCTGCCCGCGCCGCGGCTGTGGAGGACGGCGATCTCGTTGCGCCGCCGCTCCACCGTGAGGCCGGCGATCAAGACCACGTAGTAGAGGACCATGCCAACGATAGGGACGCTGAGCGCTGAGAGAAAGGATGCGATGGTGACGGAGCGCTGGTGAAACCAGCGAAAGAGCGAGAGCGGCGAGAGCCAAAACCGCGTGTCGGGCACGATCTGTCCCGCCCGGCTTTCGATGGCGGTGAGGTCCCGGATAAACTCCTCGAGCCGGTGAACCCGCACGATCCGGTAGTCAAAGACGAAGTACCAATCGTACGCGCTGGGCCGCAGCCCCATCTCCTGCAAAAACACCTGGTCAAAAACATCGGGATGCACAAAGAGGCTGCGGGAGAAAGGCGGCGGGTACACCCAGTTTTCCGTGGAGAGCGTCTCGGAGCGCGGCCTAAAGACGCCGACGATCTCGAAGGGAATGAGCCTCTTGTCCTCGTCGCGGGGGGCGTACTCGTAGATGTAGCGGTCACCGACCAAGAGCTGGAGCTCTTCGAGCGTGTTTTCATCGGTCACGACTTCGATGACGCCGTCATCGCGGGGCTCAAACCACCGGCCGTCGACGATGACGGAAAGCTCTTGCAAGCGGTCGATCATCTTGAGGTTGACGTAGGGCGAGGTCGCGCGGCTTCGGCCGCCGTCCTCGCGGCCAAAGTAGTTGATCCCCAGCTCCGCGGCCCGGGAGTAATTGATGGGCTGGATCCCAACCTGGCGGGGGAGCTCCCTCTCCAGGTACTCCGTGAGCTGGATCAGCTGGTCCCTGGTGACCCGGTGCCTGTAGTCCGTGTTGCTGTGGGTCATCATCAGCCCCAGAGGCGGGCGGGAGCCACTTTGCCGCAGCCACTGGGTGACCAGGCTCTCCTGCAGCCCCGCCGACGTGTAAATAGGGATCGACGAGACGATGGCCACCGCCAGCACTAGCCCAAAGAGGAGCGCCGCCTCCAGGCGCCAGTTGCTGACGATCCGCTTGACGGTCATCCACAAGATCGCAAGGACGTACAACGGCTCTAACCCCTGTCCGGTAGTGAACTCTCGCGTCCTACTGGCCGATCACAATGTCGCCTTCGGAAAGGCCCTTCAAGATCTCGACGTGCGTCGGCGTGCGGATGCCCACTTCCACGTCGACCTCCCGCCGGGCGTCGCCCTCGAGCACCCGCACGTAGGTGCGGCCCATAAACTCCCGGAGCGCGGCCCGGGGAATCGCCAAGGTGTCGGGGCGCTCTTGCACGATGAGCCGGACCGTCACCAGATCGTCCAACCTCAAGCCGCTTGCCGCGATCCCGTCGTCCAGCTCCAAGTGCACCATCTTGGCCGTGCTAAAGGAAGAGCCGGTCTCGATGTCGGTGATCTGCACGACCGTCGCCGGGGCAAAGCGGTCGCGGGCCACTTCCACCAGCGCCTTTTGCCCCCGGGCCAGCTTGTTGATGTCTTCGACCCTCCTGATCTCAAGCTGCAGCTCGAGCGCCGTCGGATCGGCCACCACGACGACGGTGTCGTACTCCTCCACCAGTTCGCCCACCCGCGTGCGCACGCTCTGTACGATCCCGTCAAAGGGCGCCCGGAGCGTCGCCGCTTCAATACGCTCTTTCAAAAATTCAACCCGCAGCTGAGCTTTGCGGTGGTTGAGCTCCTGCACCTGCAGCTCAAAAGGAGGCGCATTGAGTTTGCGCCGCTCAAGCTCAAGCCGGGCCATCTCCAGATCGATCTCGGCCATCTGCAGGTCGTGCTCCAAAGAGCCGAGCTCCAGCTGCACCAAGACGTCGCCCTTTTTGACCGCCTGCCCCGGCTGGACCTCGACCCGGGCCACCCGCCCGCTCTGGCGGAAGTACATCTTTTCCTCCAGCGTCGGCGCCACCCGGCCCAGGCCGCGGATCTCCTCCTGCAGCGTCATCCGCTCGACGGGGTACGTCACCACCCGGGATGGAGGGGGCTCGATGAGCGTCGGTATCTCGTCGACGCGCTCTTCAGGTAAGAGCGAACAGCCCGAGACGAACGCCGTCACCAAGACACCCAAGAGCAAAAGCCGTCGCGCTGTGGTTTGAGGCGTCTTCAACCTTCCTCCGCTCCCTCTTTCCCAGGTGGGATGATTCTTCCGTCCTCGAGCGTGTAGGTGATGTCCGCGTAGCCGGCGGCGACAGGATCGTGGGTCACCATGCAGATCGTCACGCCCTGGGTGTCCACGATGTTTCGAAATAGCTCTAAAACCTTGATCGCCGTCGCCTGATCCAGCTCGCCGGTGGGCTCGTCGGCCAAGATGAGCCGGGGCCGCGTGACAAGGGCGCGCGCGATGGCGACCCGCTGCTGCTCGCCGCCGCTCAATTCAAAGCTGCGGTGATGCACCCGTTTGCCCAGGCCCACCAGCTCGAGGCACTCGCGGCTGCGGGCGATGGAGTCCCGCGGGCGGGCGCCGCTGATGCGCAGCGGCACCTCCACGTTTTCGATGGCCGTCAAGGCAGGTAAAAGGGCGTAGGCTTGAAAAATGAGGCCGATCTCTCGGCGGCGCCAGCGGGTGAGCTCGCGCTCGCTAAACGTCGCAAGATCGCGGCCCATGTAAAAAACGCGCCCCGACGTCGGGCGATCAAGACCGCCCATCATGTTGAGGAGCGTCGTCTTGCCCGACCCTGACCGGCCCATCAGCGCGATAAAGGAGCCTTGGTGCACCTCAAGATCGATGCCCCGCAGGGCGTGGACCTCTTGGTTCCCAAGGCGGTAGACTCTTTCAACTTTTTCGAGGCGTACCAGGGGATCGCCCATTCTCACAAATCCTTGCCGTGGTTTGTGACCTTTCCCACTTGTTTTATGGTTTTCAGCGCTTTGCCCCGGAAACCCTTCCCAAGCAGCCGAGCCTCCTCCGGGACCGTTCCGCTGCCCACGGCCCTCCTCGCCAGGCGCGAGGCCCTACGGCCGGCACGGCTCAACCCCCGGGGCCACAGCGCCGAGGACGACAGGCTTTTTCGCCCCGGTCGCCTTGGGCACATTTCCGGGCCGGCCCGTCAGCGTCAGGTAGGCCAGGAGCGCGAAGGCCATCGCCTCTTTGGCCTCCGAGGGAATGCCGTGGGCCTCGTGCGTCGAAACCCGCACGCCGGCAAGCTCCTGGGCCAGCCGCTCGACCAGCGTCGCGTTGCGGGCTCCCCCGCCGCCGATGATCACCTCATCGAGCCCGTACCGCGGGATCACGTCGCGCCGGTAGTGCAGCAAAATGCTCTGGACCGTCAGCTCCGTCACCGTCGCGACCAGGTCGTCCCCTTGGACCCCCCGGGCGCGCGCCTCGGCGAAGTAGCGCGGGGCGTGCTGGCGCCCAAAGAGCTCTCTCCCGGTGCTCTTGGGAGGAGGGGCGTGGAAAAAGGGGTCCTGGAGCCACATCGCGACCAGCTCATGGTCGACCGTTCCCCTTTTCGCGCGCTGCCCGTCCCGGTCAAACTCCTCAAGCCCGTGGGTGATCGAGCGGACCGCCTCGTCGATCAGCATGTTGCCAGGACCTGTGTCGCAGGCGAAGACTTCGTCGAGGCCTGCGCCCCGAGGCAGCACCGTCATGTTGGCGATGCCGCCAATGTTTTGCACGATGCGAGTCTTTCCGGGCGAGCGAAAGAGGAGCCAATCGCAGATCGGCACCAGCGGCGCGCCTTCGCCGCCGGCGGCCATGTCGCGGAGGCGAAAATTGCCGACCGCCGTGACGCCGGTCCTTTCGGCGAGCACCGACACATCGCCGATCTGCAAGGTCGAGGGGACACCACCTGCCACCTTCCTTTCGGCTTGGGGCGGCAGGTGGCAGATCGTCTGCCCATGGGAACCGATGAGGTCAAGGTCGGAAAGAGAGAGGCCCGCCTGGCGGGCGCAGGCCTCGACCGCTTCAGCAAACTTCTCGGCCAAGGCCACGTTGAGCCGGCACACCTCGTCGAGGCGGGCGGTTTGGGGATCAAAGAGCGGGAAGAGCCGGCTCTTAAAGGCCGGGTCGTAGGGAATCGTCACGTGGGCACGCAAGGCGATCGCGGGCCAATCGGGTTCGCGTGGGTATAGGTCGACCAGCGCCACGGTGACCCCGTCGCCGCTGGTTCCCGACATGACGCCGGCGACGAGCCAGGGACGAGGGTCGCCTCCAGGTGCTTTACTGGGCTTGCCGCATTTCTCACCGGACGCTTGGCGCCGGCTTCCACCCGGCAAGAGCCAAGCTCTCATCCGTGCGGAAAAAGCCGCGCTTTCCGCCTGGCGCAACGGGCACCCACCCCCTCGCTCTCCGCCGAAATCCTTCTCAGCCTAGGACGGAGTGGTTTCCGTCCCGCCGCGCCTTGGCGCCGCGCGTTCCAAGGCGAGGCGGACAAACCCGCCCGCCTCTTCGAGCAAGGCGTTGGCCTCGGCGGCGCTGCATCCCGCAAGGATCATGACGATCGCCGGCTTCACGCGGCCGCCAGCCTCCTGAAAGGCCCGTTCGGCCTCCCCGGGCGAGCAGCCCGTCGCCATTTGGATGATGCGGAGCGCCCGCACCCGCAGCTTCTCGTTGGTCGCCTGCAAGTCGACCATCAAGTTGCTGTACACTTTGCCGCTCCGGATCATCGCCGTCGTCGAGAGCATGTTGAGGACGAGCTTTTGCGCGGTCCCCGCCTTCATGCGGGTGGAGCCCATCAGCACTTCGGGCCCCACCACCGGGGCGATCACGACGTCGGCGTGGTCATCCAACTCCGAATCGGGATTGCAGACCAAGCCCACCGTGCGGGCGCCCCGCCTCCGGGCCTCGGCCAGCGCGCCCAAAACGTAGGGCGTCCGGCCGCTGGCGGCGATGCCGACGACCACGTCCCGGGGCCCGACGCCGGCCTGGGCCACGTCCTTCTCGCCGTCTTGGCGGCTGTCCTCCGTCTCTTCGCTGGAGCGGCGGAGGGCCCCGTCGCCCCCGGCGATGATCCCTTGCACCTGCTCTGGGGGCACCCCAAAGGTAGGCGGGCACTCCGACGCGTCCAGGACTCCCAGCCTTCCGCTCGTCCCCGCACCGACGTAAAAGAGCCGCCCCCCTTGGGAAAAGGCCTCTACGATCATCTCGACAGCCTGCTCGATTTTGGGGATCTCACGCCTTACAGCTTCAGGCACGCGGGCATCCTCTTGGTTGATGATCTCCAGGATCTCCCGGGTGCTCCGGGCGTCGAGATCCGTATAGGGCGAACGAGCTTCGGTCACCAGTTGATCGAGTCCGATCGTCGTCAACTCCTCAGCGCATCACGCGCTCCTTTGGGAATAGGCGGCGATCAGCGCGTCTTTCATCCAGGGTTCAAAGGGCGTCGCAAGGCGCACCGCCATCGCGCAGGCCCCCGCCGCCGGGTCCATGACCGGGCGGGCAGGCTCAAAGCCGAGGCGGCGGCGGCTGATCTCCTCGCGAAACCGCTCAAAAAACATGGAGTTGGAAAAGAGGCCGCCGACCACGACCAGCGGTGAAGGGTCAGGAAGCCCACCCCGCTGGCGAAGCGCCGCCACGAGATCCGTGACGTCCGACACCGCCTGCTCGACCACTTCCTGGGCCACCCGATCGCCCTTTTCGGCCTCCTTGAGCACGACGGGAGCGAGTCCGGCGATCGTCTGCTTTGGCACCGGCCCGCCGTACATGATGGGAATCAGGTCCCACTCTTCCGCAACGCCCAAGGCCGACAGGATGGCGGAGGTCAGGCTCGTCGGCTCCTCGCGCCCGTCGGATGCGCGGGTGACCCTGCGCAGCGCTTCAAGCCCGATGGCGAAACCGCTTCCCTCGTCGCCCAAGAGGTACCCCCAGCCGCCGGTGCGCACCCACGAGCCGTCGGCCGAGTAGGCCCAGGCCGTCGAACCGGTGCCGGCGATCACCACGGCGCCGGGATCGCCCAACGTGCCGCCCGCCAGCGCGACGATGGCGTCGTTGTGCGCTTGCGCCTTGACGTTGGGAAACGCCCGGGCCAGGGCATCCATCGTCCTGGCGACATCTTGAGGCCGGCCGATGCCTGCCGCCCCCACCACCAGCGCGTCCAGAGCGGGCGGCTCAGCCAGCCCGCCGGCCTCAGCGGCCTGGGCAAGGCACTTTCTAATCTCCTCCATCAAGCCGTCAGGGCCTACATCTTGGATGTTTCCCGGCCCCGCCGTCCCCTTGCCGACAAACGCAAACTCCCTTCCCTCTTGACGCAGCAGCCAAAGCTTGGTCTCCGTGCCGCCCGCGTCCACGCCCGCGTACCACATGGGCCTTTGCCTCATCCTTTCACAGCCGCCGCCTCATCACCCGGAAGGAACGGGTGATCGCAAAGCCGGCTTTGAGGTAGAGTTGGCCCGCCGCAGTCGCCTCCCCGGTCCACAAAAACCAGGCGCCGTGCGCGCCTTTCGCGCGCATCGCCTCCAGCGAGCGGTAGAGGAGGATTTTCCCGAGCCCTTTGCCCCGCTGTGACGGATCGACCCCAAAGGGGCCGAAGCGCTCTAAGATGCCGTCGTACCCGCCAAAGAGGGCAAATCCCACGACCCTCCCCTCGCCGCTTAGGGCGATCCAACACTGGTCCAGCGGCACGCCGCTTTTGATCGCGTCCCGGATCGCCCGGCCCCAGTCGGGGTTAAATGCTTCCTCGGCAAACGCGATCACGTCGTGGAGGTACTCGTAGGCGAGGGGGCCAAACCGGTACCCCTCCCTCGTCCGCTGGGCCTCCAGCGCCTCCACCTCCGGGGGCACGAAAAAGC
>PKEU01000011.1 GCA_002919195.1 bacterium | reverse complement strand
TCCGGTGTTAATGGCCGCGGACATCCTGCTGTACAAGGCGGACTTGGTACCGGTGGGCGAAGACCAAATCCAGCACTTGGAGCTCACCCGCGACCTTGCGCGGAAGTTTAACCACCTCTTTGGGCACACCTTCCCCGAGCCCGAGGCGTACGTTCCCAAGACGGCCCGCATTATGGCCCTGTCGGATCCGACTTCCAAGATGTCTAAGAGCATTCCCGGAGGGGCGGTGGCCCTTTCCGAAGAGCCCGACCAGATCCGCAAGCTTGTGCGGCGCGCCGTCACCGATTCGGGCCAGGGGCCCGACGGCGAGATGAGCCCCGGGGTGAAAAACCTCTTTGTCCTGCTCGAAGCCTTTGGAAGTCCTGAAGTGGTCTCGTCCCTCCAGGACGATTACGCACGGGGCCAGCTGCGTTACGTCGATCTCAAGGACGCCGTCGCCGAGGCGATGATCGAGAAGCTGACGCCGATCCGGCAGCGCAGGGCCGAGCTGCTCGCCGATCGCCAAAAGGTGATCGACATCCTCGACGCAGGAGCGGAAAAAGCGCGGGCTTTAGCGCGCGAGACCCTCCGGGAGGTAAAGGAACGGATGGGGTTTACCGCCCAAAGGGCGCCTGCTAATCGCTAGGGCGCTCGCCCGGCGCGGCGGGCGCCTCGGGGGGAGGAGCCTCCCGCGTTCGCTGCGCCCGCAGGCGCCGCACGCGGGCGCCTTGCACGGCGATCACTTCAAAGATGAAGCCGTCCACCTTGACTGAGTCGCCTGGCTTGGGCTTTCGCCCCAGGCGAGAAAAGACATAGCTTCCAATGGTCTGCAGCCCAGCGTAGTCGAGGTCGACGTCCAAGAGATCCTCGACCTCTTGCACCAGGAGCTGGCTGTCCAGCTCCCACAGCCCGGGAGCCAGCTCGACGCTGGAGGGGAGCGACTGCGGCGGTCTTTGCCCCTCATGGCCTTCGAGCACCAGCTCGGCCAAGATGTCCTCGACGGTGACGATGCCGACGGCCTCCCCGTGGTCATCGACGACGACCGCAAGGTGGCTTCCTCCGGCCCGCATCGTCCGCAAGGCTTCCGAGGCCGGGGTGCGCGGCGAGAGCGTCACTGCGGCCTGCATCGCGTCAGTCACCGGGGCCCTCGGCGTCGCGTCGGCAGCGTCAATCAGATCGCGCAAATGCACGATCCCGATGACGTGTTGCCGTTCTCCGTCAAAGACGGGATACCGGGTGAAACCAAACTGCCGCGCCGCGTCTTTCGCCTCGCGCATGCGCATCGAAGAGGGGAGCGCCGCCACATCTTGGCGCGGGACCATGAGCTCTCCCACCGTCTTCTCCTCAAAGGCGAAGTACCGCTTGAGGATCTCCCGTTGGGTCGCGCCGTACGGGCCTTTGCTCCAGCTCCGCAGCGCGATCAACTCCAGGGAGCCATGGGCCAACTCCCCTTTTTCGCCAAATCGCCGGCCGCCCATGATCGCGACGAGACCTTGGGCCAAAGCATGCGTCAAAACGATGAGCGGCGAGAAAAGCCGGTAGACCCAGAGCGCGAGCTGCTCGAGGAAACGGGGCGGTGAGCTCCCAGCCGGCGTCGCAAGGCGCTGGGGAATGAGCTGTCCCAAGACCAGCTGGAACAGGAGGAGCAGCGCCAGCGCGAACACCCCAGAGAGAGCTTGTCCAAGCCCTTGTGAAAGGACCGGGATCAGCGCGCCGGAAAGCGCCCGGTACAGGGGGGGAGCGCCAAGCCACCCAAGGAGGATCGCGCTCGCCGCCGCCACAAACCGCGCCGCCTCGATCTTGGCTCCCAGCTCTTTTCCCGCGCGGAGCGCCGCATCGGCCTGGTCGACTCCCGAGGCGATGAGTTCCTCGAGACGCCGCTGTTGAGACCGAGACGCCGACGCCTCGACGGCGGCACAGATCCCGCTGGCGACAACCAACAAAAACAACACCGCGACGAGAAACGGGAGCTCAGCCGCAGCCATCGACATGCTCTCACCGAGTCCTTTGCTCAAAGTCGCGACCCTTGAAAAGGATCGCCTTTGTCCTTCCTCTTGGCGATGAGGAGGAGCCAGTCAAGGATGTCCTTTTTGCGCTGGTAGTCCAGATCGCCGTGATAGACGAGGTCGACGACCACCCGATAGCCCCATGGGTAGTTCTGAAAATCCGCGTGAAAGCCTGCACCGGGATCGGTGTTTTGCCGCAAGAGCTGCTGAAACCGGCGAAAGACGGATTCCTCTTCGCTGGGGAAGTCAAACGTCAGCTGGATCGATCCCGAGGGCGCGGCCTGCTCCACGACGGGAGCAGCGAGGTCAAACTCGACCCCGGCCTCCGACAAGAGCTCGCAGGCGACGCAAAGGGCATCCAGAGTCCGGTCGTCCTCGATCTTGTCAGGATCCAAATCAGCGGCCGCTTCAAACCGGCCCGTGCTCGGATCCATCGCAAACAAAGGCCGGGTAAATCCCTGGCTCACTGCCTTGAGCCTGCGATACTGGGAAGGGTCCAGGTGTTGTTTGAGATAGTCGGGAATGGATCGAGGCACGGGCTGAGGAGGCCTCCGATCTGATGGGTTGGGCCGGGTCAAGGCCTAGGGTGCATCGGGGTGGTTCAACCCCAGGGTAACACAGGACGCGGCTCTTCACAACGGCCGTCCCTTCGCAGCGCAAGGGATTTCCGATGCGCCGGGCCGCCCTGGCGCGCCCTCGATCGGCTGTGATATGATGTCAATGACGGATGAAGGGGGCCTTGGGTCGTGCAGCTTTTGATCGACCAGCAGCGGTTGGCCAAAGCGCTCCAAATCGTGGGACGCATCGTTCCCCGGCGACCCGTGACTCCGATCGTCAGCGCCGTCGTCATTGAAGCGGAAGACGGCTGGGTTTACCTGCGAGCCACGGATCTTCAAAGTACCGCCCAGTTCCGCCTCGAAGCCAGCGTCCACGCGCCCGGGTCCGTCGCCGTCCTCGCCCGCACGCTTTCCAGCGTGGTCTCGACCTTGACCGACGGCGACGTGGTCCTTTCGCAAAGCGGTTCCGGCGAATCGCTCCGGCTGACGTCGGGAGCGGCGGCGTTTCGCTTGCAGACGCTCGACGCCAGCGACGTATTTCCCCCGCCGGTCCCCCAAGGCGACGAGGATGCGGTCATCGAGACGGACCATTTGATCGATCTGATCTCCCGGACGACCTTTTGCGCTGTCGACTCGGAAGAGCATTCGCCCTTTGCCGGGGTGTATGTCTCGGCGTCCGACGGCGCGTTGACGATGGCCGCAACCGATAGTTACCAGCTGGCGCATTACCGCCTGCCGGCCGTGATCCGGCCGGGGCGGCCTCAAGGCGATCCTCCTTTGGAAGCGGTCCTCCCCACAGCTCCGCTCAACGCCTTCGCCAAGGCGCTACAAAGCTTTGGCGGCGGCGAGGCGGCCGTCTCCTGGACCGCGAGGACCGTTCACTTCACCTCCGGCTCGGTGGCTTGGTCGGTGCGGCGGCTCGACGTCCAGTATCCTAACCTGAGCCGGTTTACGGGCCCTCTTGCGGGCGTACGAGTCGAGGTAGACCGCGACCGCTTGATCGAAGGGGTGAAGCAAGTCTCCAGCATCGCCGACGACGCTTCCCGCCGCAGCTTGTGTTTGACCGTCGATAACGATCGCCTTCACCTTTTTACGGCGGAACAAGAGCTGGGGGAGGCCCAGATCGTCATCGCGCTCGCTGGCGATCATCCCCGCCGCCGTGTCTGGCTCGACGCGAAGCGGCTCTTGAGCGCTCTAAGAGCGCAACCCTCGGCGCAGGTGGCGCTCTATCTATCGGAGCCGCTGGCGCCGGTGGCGGTCGCCCCCGCCGACGAAAGCGTCCAATTTCGGGCGATCCTCATGCCTCTCCGGCTTCCGGCGGCCGAATCCGAGGCGGTCTAACCCAAGGCCCGCCGGCATGGCCTCGAAAGGGGGGTGACATCATTGCAGCTTGCATGGGGCGATTTCTTGAGCGATCTCGAAAGCCGGGAAGGGAGCGAAGCCATCGTCGACGTCGAGTGGCAGGGAGCGTTTCTGCGGTTTCGCTCACGGCTGATCAAAGTCGACCGGCCGGCCTCGTGCAACGCCGAAGCTGCGAGGCGCTTTGGCGTCGTGCCGCAATATGTCACGCTCTCCTTTGCCAACGGGGTGCGGATCAACCTCTACATGCGTCATGTCCGCTCGGTGAAGCACTACTCCGACGGGATCGCCGTCTGTTTTGGCGGAGAGCCGGGCCGGCCGAGCAGCATCGCTCTGTATTCGGAGGCGCGCAAAGGATGGCGCGCGGGCTGATCGCAAGCTCTCTTGCGGCCGATGGCGGGGCTTGGCTATAATAGTGGAAGCGGTCTCATGGCAGAGCTTTTTAAGCCGATGATGAGGGAGAGTAACCGTCCGACGGGCTGGCAGTGAGCGGGCGAGAGTGGGAATCCCGCCGAAGTCGACGGCGAAACGGTCCTCGGAGGTTTGGCCCCAACGAAGCGAGAGGCTTCCAGTAGGCGTCAACGGTCGCCACCGTTACCGGCGAGGACGGCATCTTGCTGTCCGAAAAGAGGGGGCCGGCGCGCTTTGGCCGGTCAAGCGGAGTGGTACCGCGGGGAAGCGATCCTCGTCTCACGCGAGAGAGGGCGCTTTTTTATTTTGGATGTGGAAAGGTGCGTGCGACGATGGGAAACATCCTTTGGCAGCATGTCAGCGAACGGGTAGAGCAAGCCCTGGCTGAACTAGGCGTTGAGGAATTTGACGTGGCAGGGACGATTGAAGTGCCGCCCGATCCCAACCTCGGCGACTACGCCTTCCCGTGCTTTCAACTGGCACGGATCTTGCGCAAAGCGCCCGACCGCATCGCCCAAGAATTGGCGGAAAAACTCGGTCCAGACGGGCTGATCGAGCGAGTGGACGTGGTCAAAGCCTACGTCAACTTCTTCCTCAACCGGCCGGCGACTTGCGAGCGGGTCGTCACCGAGATTCTCTCCCGGGGCGACGAGTACGGCAAGTCCCAGATGGGCAGCGGACGGACGGTCGTGCTCGATTTCTCATCGCCCAACATCGCGAAGCCCTTCCACGTGGGGCACCTGCGGTCGACCATCATCGGACACTCGCTGGCCCGGATTTTTGAAAGCCTGGGTTACACGACCGTCCGGATCAACCACCTGGGCGACTGGGGCACCCAATTTGGCAAGCTGATCGTCGCCTACCGTAAATTTGGGCGGCCCGAGCGGCTCCAGCAAGATCCCATCCGCGAACTCCTCGACCTCTACGTCCGTTTTCACCAAGAGGCCGAAACCAATCCCGCGCTGGAGGATGAGGCCCGGGCGGCTTTCAAAGCCCTGGAAGACGGCGGGGAGGAAGAGACCCGGTTGTGGAGTGAGTTTCGCCGTCTCTCGCTCGAAGAGTTCGAACGGATTTATCAGCGGCTCGGTGTCCACTTCGACAGCCACCAGGGAGAGAGCGCCTACAACGAGGCGATGGAAGAGACGGTGAAACGCCTGGAGGAAGAAGGTCTCCTCACCGAAAGCGAGGGCGCGTTGGTCGTCGAGCTGGAGGGGTTGCCGGCGTGCTTAATCAAAAAGAAGGACGGGGCGACCCTCTACGCCACCCGCGACCTTGCGGCGGCGATTCACCGGTACGAACGCTACCAATTTGATCACCTGTTTTACGTCGTGGGCGCTCCCCAGCAGCTCCACTTTCAACAGGTCTTCGGGGTGCTCAAGAAGATGGGCTTCCCGTGGGTCGAACGCTGCGAACATATCGCCTTTGGCCACATCCGCTTAGGGGACGCCCAGCTTTCGACGCGACGAGGCAACGTCATTTTTTTGGAGGAGCTCTTGGACCAAGCTGTCGAGAGGGTGCGGACCATCATCGAGGAGCGCAACCCCCAATTGGAAGACAAGGAAGCGATCGCCGAGATGGTGGGAGTCGGCGCCGTCATCTTTAATGATCTTTCCCACAACCGGATCAAAGACATCACCTTCGATTGGGAGACCGCCCTCAATTTTGACGGCGACACGGGCCCCTACGTGCAGTACACCCACGCGAGGGCGGCAAGCCTCCTGCGCCGGGGGGAAGAGGAGGGGCTGATCCAAGGGGAAACCATCGACGTCGCGACCGGGCAGCTGGGCGAGCCGGAGGAGTTCCAACTGGCAAAGCGGTTGGCCGATTATCCCCAAGTGGTCTTGCGCGCGGCCGAAGAGAGGGAACCGTCGGAGATCGCAAGACACCTGCTCGATCTTTGCCGTGACTTCAACAGCTTTTACCACGCCCACCGCATCCTCGGGACACCTCAGGCTCAAGGGCGGCTCGCGTTGGTGGCCGCGACCAAGCAGGTCATCAAGAGCGGCCTCTACCTCTTGGGGATCGCGGCTCCCGAGGCGATGTGACGCATAGGTTGATGACGGCTGGACGCACCGGTTGAGGGTGCTGCCGGAGGAGAGGGGGAAGCTTGCGTGCCCGGGGAAACCCTGATCAGCCTGGTCCGCCACGGGGCCACCTCATGGAACGAAGCCGGCAAGTTTCAAGGCCAGCAGGATGTCCCGTTGGCCGAGACAGGCTTTGCCCAGGCCCGGAGAGCCGGCGAGGCGCTGGTTGGGCTGGCGGGGGAGTTTGGCTACTCTGGCTGGGCCGCCCTTTACACCAGCCCCCTCTCCCGGGCTCGTCAGACTGCCGCTGAAATCGGCCGCTGGCTCGGGCTTCAACCCCGCGAGCTCACCGGCCTCATGGAGAGGGCTTTCGGAGCCATCGAAGGGCTCACCAGGGCCCAAGTAGAGGCGATGTACCCCTCTTGGTGGGAGCGCCCGGAGAGCGTGCCGGGGCTGGAGACCGAGGGCGCCTTGCGCGCTCGAGCGCTAAAGACGATGAGCGCCCTGGCCGAGGCCCATCCGGGAGAAGCGGTGGTCGCCGTCACCCACGGCGGCTTGATCAATGCCTTTTTGCGGGAAGTGGGCGCCAAAAGGCCCGGCGAAGGATGGAAACCCCTCCACAACGGGGGGATCACCGTGGTCGCAGGCCGCGGGTTATCGTGGCGGGTGCTTCGCCTCAATCAGGCCGACCATCTCCTCGACTCAAAAGCCCCGCCACCGCGTGCTAAGCCAGGGGAAGATTGACTCCCTCCCCTTTTTCTGGAGGATGCCTTTTAACTAGGAGAGAAATAGGTACGCGTGCCCGGCCGGCCCTTGCCGGCGCGAGCACACGAGGAGGTCGGCGCGCGCGTGCCGTTTGGGATCGGCTTTATCTTTTTGTTGATGCTGGTAGGGGGCGTAGCCGCTTACTGGGGCGACCGGGTCGGCATGATCGTGGGGAAAAAGCGCCTCTCATTCCTCGGGCTGCGGCCCAAGTACACCTCTCAAGTGGTGGCTGTCGGCACCGGCGTCCTCATCGTTCTCTTTACCCTGACCACCCTCTTGATCGTTTCCAACAGCGTGCGAACCGCGCTCTTTGGAATGGAAGAGCTCCAGGCCAGCGTCGAAACGCTCTCCGCCGAGGTGGCGGAGTTTGAGCTGAAGCGCGCAGAGCTGGAGGCCAGCAATCAAGAGCTTCAGCGGACCAACCAGGCGCTGGAGGCCGAGCGGAGCCGCCTTGAGGGGGAGCGGGCCGAGCTGCAACGAGAGCTCTCGAGCTTGCGCGAGCAGCTGTCGAGCACCCGGGACCAGCTAGGACAAGCGAGGGAAGAACTCCAAGCGCTTCAGCAAAATTTGGAAGTGATCCGTTTTTTGGGCGAGCAGTTTTTTAACGTGGCGGCCAACCTCTTTGACGCCCACTTTATCGTCCACAAAGGGGACGTGCTCCACACCTTTCTCGTCGACGTGACCCAGGGCCGCGAAAAGACGGTCCAGGCCTTGCGGGAAGGACTCGCCGAAGGGGAACGGCGGCTGGCTGAGCTGGGAGTCGGCGACGCCGAGACCGGCGACATCCTCCGCTTGGACAGGGTGATCGAGCTGGTCGAAGGCCAGATGATCACCTTTAGCGCGGAAGAGGTGCTTCAAGGAGCCGCGCAAAGCCTTGTGGACGGGGCCGAGCAAGGTTATGAAAGCGTCATCGTTCAGGTGATCGCATCGACCAACGCCCGGGCTGGGGATCCGGTTTACGGCAGCTTCCTGTTTGTCGTCAACCAGCTGGCCTTCGCCGAGGGCGAAGTGCTGGGGGAAGCCACCTTTGACCCTAGGCTTCCTCGCTCCCAGCTTTACGAGCAGCTGTGGACCTTTCTCGAGGTCGAGATCGGTGGGGTAGCGCGGGCCAACCTCCTCCCGCCCGGCGGTGATTACGGCGGCGTCTCAGTGGCCGAGGCCTACGAAGTGGTCGATCAGATCGCCCGGCACAACACTTTGGTGACCGTGCAGGCCATCGCTGCCCGGGACGTCTGGGTGTACGATTCGCTCGACGTCCGGTTTGAGCTGGTGGTGCAACAATGATGGAGTAAGGAGCGACCGCGATGCCAAGAGGTTGGAGGGATGAGACGACGACGGTCGCTGAGATGAAGCAGGCCGTCCGCCGTTTCGTCGAAGAACGCAACTGGCAGGGGCACCACTCGCCCAAAAACCTGGCGATGTCGATCAGCATCGAAGCGGCCGAACTGATGGAGATCTTCCAGTGGGTCGACTCAAGGGAGGCTAAGAGTTACTGCCTGGAGTCGGAAGAGCGCTTCCGGCACCTCCAGCAAGAGGTGGCGGATGTGGTGATCTATTGTCTGAGCCTGGCCGGCACGCTGGGTTTTGACCTGGCGGCGGCTATCGACGCCAAGATCGATCACAACGCGGCACGGTATCCAGCGCCCGTTGCGGGCGAAGCGAAAGAGAATTAGCAGAGTTTGCGAGAAAGAGAGTTAGGCGATGGCACGCTACGAGAGACCCGATTGGGATCAATACTTTCTCAAAATGGCGAGATTGGCGGCGACGCGGGCCACGTGCCCCCGCCGGCGGGTCGGCGCCGTCTTGGTGCGCGATCACCGGGTGCTAGCCACAGGTTACAATGGCGCGATCCGGGGGGCGCCCCACTGCGACGATGTGGGTTGCCTCTTGGTGATTCGGGACGGGCGGGAAACGTGTGAGCGCACGGTCCACGCCGAGCTCAACGCGATCATCCAATGTGCGCTCAACGGCGTCTCCTCCCGGCATTCCACCATGTACTGCACGGATTTCCCTTGCGTTTCGTGCGCCAAGGCAATGGTGCAAGCCGGCGTGGAGCGGGTGGTGTATCTCGCCGACTATCCCGACCCCAATTCCATCGAGATCCTGAGGGCTGGAGGCATCCAGCTGGAAAAGGCAGAAGAGCCAAAGTTTTAGACGGGATCGATATGGACAAAGGCCGTCTGAACCGGCTCCAACGATTCGAGCCGGCGGCGCACCTCAACGCCGATGTCGTGGGCTTCGGCAAGCGGCGTGCACCGGTCCACCTCGATGTGAACCTCGACGTGAATCCGGTCGCCGACGTAGTGGGCTCGGAGGTCATGGAGGCCCAGCACGCCGGGAACGGCTAAGCCTTCCCGGCGGATCGCCTCTTGGATTTCGGGTGAGGGGGCCTTCCCCATCAGAAACCCGACGTTTTCTAACCCCACCCGGACTCCCGAGCCGATAATCCAGCAACCGATCGCCACGGCCGCAGCCTTGTCAGCCAGGCCGCCTAATTCGAAGCCTGCCAGCGCCAAGAAGCTCGCGAGGACGTCATTGCGCGAATCGATGTAGCTGGCGCGCAATGCGGGGCTTGCCGTTTGCTTCAAGGCGCGGAAGTACCACAGGGCCATTCCTCCTTTGAGCACGATGCTCGAAGCGATCAGGACCGTCGACACCAGGTCGCGCCGGATGCGCGCCGGCTGGAAAAAACCTGCTACCGCATCGCGCAATATCGCTGCTCCCAACGCGGACGCGGCGAGGGCAAAGAGGAGGCCGGCCAAGGGTTCGGCCCGCCGGTGACCAAAGGGATGATCCTCGTCCGGACTTTGATCTTGGATCCGCATACTCAGGTAGGCGACGGAGTAAGTCAGGACATCGAGGAGCGAATTGATCGCGTCGGACATCAGGGCGGCGCTGCCCGAGCGAAAACTCGCCCACGTCTTGAGGGCTAAGAGGACAAGGCTCGTCGCGATGCCTACGCCGCCCATCAGCCGTTTCTGACGGGATTGGGTCACGTGCGCACTTCCTGTCGACGCCCGCGCCGCGGGCTTTGAATCGATCCGCAAGGAATGGAAAGGGCGATGAATTTGAAGGCAGAGATTGTCTCTGTCGGTACCGAACTCCTCCTTGGCCAGGTGATCGACACCAACACAGTGGAAATTTCGCAGTCTTTGGCCGAACTAGGCATCGGATGTTATTTTCACACCAGCGTCGGAGATAATCCCCTGCGTCTTTCCGCGGTCTTGAGCCAGGCTCTGGTCCGGTCCAACGTGGTGATCATCACAGGAGGATTGGGCCCCACCGAAGATGACTTGACAAAAGAGGTGCTGGCCGCCGTCACCGGGCGGCCCTTGGTCCTCGACCCGGCGGCCCGGGAACATGTGGAAAGCTACTTCCGGTCGCTCGGCCGCGAGATGAGCCAAAACAACCTCCGGCAAGCGATGCTACCCCAGGGCGCCGAGATGCTCCCCAACCCCCGGGGGACAGCGCCGGGGGTCTACCTGCACGCTCACGGGGCCCACGTCTTTTGCTTACCCGGAGTGCCCACCGAAATGCGGACGATGTGGAAGGAGTCTGTGGCGCCCCGGCTCGTCCGGATCCGGGAAGGCGGCGGGGTGATTCGCTCTAAGACGCTCCGCTTTTACGGCATCGGCGAAGCGGCTCTGGAGGAGAGGGTCAAGGATCTGCTGCACGGGAACAATCCGACCCTGGCACCCTACGCCAGCGTCGGCGAGGCCCGCCTTAGGATCACCGCCAGGGCGGAAAGCGAGGAAGCGGCCGTGTCCTTGATCGCCCCCTTGCAGCAAGAGATTTTGAGACGGGTGGGCGAGTATCTCTACGGCGAGGACGACGATTCCCTCGAGAGTGTCGTCGGTCGCTTGCTCCAAGAGAAAGGGATGAGGATCGCGACCGCGGAGTCGTGCACCGGGGGCCTCATCGCTCACCGGATCACCAACGTGCCCGGAAGTTCGGCGTATTTCGGACAGGGCTGGATCGTCTATAGCAACGAAGCGAAAGTGCGGGAGCTTGGGGTGAGCCCTGAGACCCTAGAGCGCTTTGGCGCCGTCAGCGAGGAAGTAGCCCAAGAAATGGCTCAAGGAGCTCTCCAGCGCTCAGGAGCCGAGATCGCCCTGGCGGTGACCGGGATTGCCGGGCCTACCGGGGGCACGCCGGCCAAACCTGTCGGGACGGTCTGTTTTGCCGTAGCCACGGCGCAGGGCAGCCAGACCGTCACCCGGTCTTTCCGCGGTAACCGCGAGGACATCAAATGGCGCAGCGCGAGCGAAGCCCTCAATTTGGCGCGCCTCGCCTTGATCTCGTAGGCCTCCTGGGCGGCGTGTATCGCCGGCGCGGGCGATCGGCCCGCGCACCGTTTTGAACGGGAGGGAAGTGGGACACCCTCTCCGTCAGGGGATGGTGTCATGGCCCAAAGCGCCAAACGGCGGCGGGCGCGTCGCATCTTGCTCTCGGGGCTCAGGTCCAGGCGCCTCTGGGAAGGGCTTCTCTTACTGTCACTCTCGCTTGCCGGCGCGATCTATGCCCCGGCCCACCTAGGCGAAGAGGCTTACCCCATCGGTCCCTTTCAAGTCTCGCTCCGCTGGTCTCCCGCGCGCTCGGGGATGAGCGAGCTGGTCTTTCCCCCATTGGGGCGGGTGAGCGCTCACACCCACAAGGGTCCTACCCGTCTCGAGGCCTCGCTGGACGCCGTCGACTTCCAGGCCCTGGCCAAGCTCGTCTCGGCCGATCTAGACCGCCAGGACGAGGCATTTCACGAAATCGCCGCCCAAGCCGAGCGGGCCGCGCTCCGCTTTGCTCGCCGCATCATTGCCTGGGCAGGCTTAGGCGGAGCGATTGCCGCTGCGTTATCGGGAGCGATCCTCCGGCGGCCCACGCTGTGGAAATGGAGCGCTGGGGGTGGGCTGGGCGGCGCTTTGGCCGTCTCCCTCTCTCTCTGGCTCGCCTGGGCCACGTACAACCCTCAGGCCTTTCGCTCGCCGACCTTGCGCGGGGGTCTCGAGTCGCTCCCATGGCTCATCGAGGCGGCCCAGGACGCCTTGAGCCAAGCCGCCGAGATCGAAGCGCGCCTGCGCCGCATCGCTCGCAATGTCTACGAGATGTACCAGCGCATCGACGAGTTGCCGCCTCCCTTTGCGGTGGCCGAGGCCGACGTGATCATCCTCCACGTGACGGACTTTCACAACCATCCGGTGGCGGCCGCGATCGCGCGGGAGCTGGCGGAAGCCTTTGAGGTCGACTTCGCCGTCAATACCGGTGATCTGACCGACTTCGGCACGCTGTTGGAAGCGGAGCTTTTGCGGGGCTTGCGCGAGTTTCCAGTGCCCCACTACTTGGTGACAGGCAACCATGAGACGCCCGACATCGTCGGAGCGCTTTCACTGATCGACGGCCTGACGATCCTCGACGGTCAAATGGTGGAGGCGGCGGGGCTGCGCCTCTTGGGTGTCGGCGACCCCCGCGCGGCAAGCTACAGCGCCCAGGCCATCACGCCGGCCGAAGCCAAACAGATGGCCGAAGAGATCAATCGCTCTCTCGCGCAGCTTGCCGCTCCTCCCGACGTGCTCGCGGTCCACAACCACCGGGTGGGAATGGCGATCCGGCCCGGATTAGTCCCGGTCGTGCTTTTTGGACACAGCCACACGCCGATGGTGGCTTTTCGCGGCGGAACGGCCTACATCAACGCTGGCACGACGGGGGGAGCGGGAGTACGGGGGCTGGAAACCCAAGAGCCGGTTCGCATCAGCCTCGCCGTCGTCTATATTAAAAAGGAGGAAAGGGCCCGGGTGATCGCGGTCGACCTCATCCGGCTGTCTCCGGTGGCCGAAGGCTTCACCCTCGAAAGGCGCTTTGCTCCTTCGTCTTGAAGTTTGGGCGAACATTTGCTCGATTGAACAAGGAAACCCTCGACAGGAGTCGAAACATTAGCTATGTCATCCATGTTCCGCACGTTCGTCGCGATCTCTGTCTCGCAGGCGACATGCCGATCGTTGGCCGCAATGCAGCGGGCACTGGCCGGCCGGGGTTTCAAAGCGCGCTGGACCTCGCCTGAGCAGTTTCACGTTACGCTCAAGTTTTTGGGAGAGATCGACGCCGCAGCGGTCGATCGCCTGGTCCTGGCCGTCCAGGAAGCGGCTCAACTCCGGCGCCCTTTCGAGCTCTCCTTTCAAGGAGTCGGCGCCTTCCCCGATTGGAATCGTCCCCGCGTCCTCTGGGCCCGGGTTGCGACGGGCAGCGACGCCTTGATCGACCTCGCTCACGGTGTAGAAGCGGCCACGGTGCAAGCGGGTTTCGCCCCTTGGGACCGCCCGTTTCGACCGCATCTGACCCTCGGGCGCGTGAAGGAGATCGGGACAAAGATCGATGGCGCCGAGGCGGAGCGTGCCCTGGCTCTGCACCGGGCGGGCCCGGAACGGATCGAGCGGCTGGAGGTGTACCGCAGCCGCCTCACGCCACAGGGTCCCGTTTACACCCTGCTGGCAGCAGTGATGCTGGGAGAGAGAGGAGCGGACGCAATCCCATGAGCATCAGCGAAAAGGAGAAGGCGTTGGAGCTCGCCTTAATGCAGATCGAAAAAGCTCACGGAAAAGGATCGATCATGAGGCTTGGCGAGGCTTCGGCCAAGCTCAACGTCGAGGTGATCCCTACCGGCTCCTTGGCCCTCGACATCGCCTTGGGGGTCGGCGGCATCCCCCGGGGGCGGGTCGTCGAGATTTACGGGCCGGAATCGTCGGGAAAAACGACGCTGGCGCTCCATGTCATCGCGGAGGCCCAAAAGCGCGGGGGCATCGCGGCCGTCATCGACGTGGAGCATGCGCTCGATCCCAACTACGCTGGAAAACTCGGTGTCGATGTGGACAACCTCCTGATCTCGCAGCCCGACAACGCCGAAAGCGCTCTTGAGATCGCCGAAGCGCTGGTGCGCAGCGGCGCTGTGGACGTGATCGTCGTCGACTCGGTCGCTGCCCTAGTGCCGAGGGCGGAGATCGAAGGGGAGATGGGCGACGCTCACGTGGGGTTGCAGGCGAGATTGATGTCGCAAGCTCTACGGAAATTGACGGGCGCCATCAGCCGCTCGCGCACGGCGGTCATCTTTACCAACCAAATCCGGGAAAAAGTCGGGGTCATGTTTGGTTCGCCCGAGGTGACGCCTGGAGGCCGAGCCCTCAAGTTTTACGCCTCGGTCCGCATGGATATTCGCCGGGTCGAGACGTTGAAGCAGGGGAACGAAACCATCGGCAGCCGCACCCGGGTCAAGGTGATCAAAAACAAGCTGGCGCCTCCGTTCCGAGAAGCCGAGTTTGACATCCTTTACGGCGAAGGGATCTCCCGGGAGGGGAACATCCTCGATCTTGCGGCCGAGCTGGATATCGTCACCAAGAGCGGCGCCTGGTACTCCTACGGCGATATCCGGTTGGGGCAAGGGCGCGACAACGCGCGCGAGTTTCTCAAAGAGAACAAAGATCTGTGCGACGAAATCGAGATGTTGGTCCGCCGGGCCGCAGGGCTTAAGGTGGATGAGAAGCACGACGCCGCTGCCGCCAACAGTTCCGCATCGCCAAACAGCGAAGCTTAAGACCGGAGGCTGACAGCCATTCAGCGGACTGTGACGGCAATTCAAAAGAGGCGCAACGACATCTATTCGGTGTACATCGATGGGGAGCACGCCTTTGATGTCGACGCCGAGCTCTTGCTGCGGCTCGGCTTTAGAGAGGGGGACCTCATCGATGATGAAACGGAAGCGAAAGCCCGGCGAGAGGCTGAGCTGGTTGCAGCCAAGAAGCGGGCGTGGAGGCTTCTCGCTGTTCGTCCCCGCACACGTTGGGAGCTGGAGCGGCGGTTGCAGGAGGCCGGTTACCAAAAGTCCGTCGTCGCGCAAGTGTGCCAGCGCCTAGAGGAGCTGGGCTACCTGGACGACGAAGCCTTCGCGAAGAGCTGGGTCGACGCCAAGATCCACCTGAAGCCTATGGGCGCGAGGCGGTTGGCCCTGGAGCTGCGGCAAAAGGGTGTTTCGCAGGAGACGGCCCAAAGAGCGATTGAAAAGATCACACCCGTCCAAGAGAGGGAATGGGCCTACGACTTGGCCTCGCAGAGGCTCGGCCGCCTGAAGCACTTGCCGAAAGAAGTGGCCCAGCGCCGCCTTGCGGGCTACCTCCAACGGCGCGGCTTTCGTCACGACGTGATTCGCTGGGTCATCGCAACCTTGCTCCCTTAAGCTCGCACTCTGTCGTCGAAGGGCCGCCGGGCTGGGGATTGGTTAGCTTGACAACACTTTTGGGCCAACGTTACAATAGTCCTTGAGTTTGCTGGCGTGTACGTGCGGAGGATCCATCGTTCCCATACGATTGATACCGCTCGTCTGAGAGTCTGGCGATGTAGGTAAAAGCGGATAGGCGGATCAGATCGATCGTTGCTCAAGCGATTGAAACGGGCCGAGTCCATCAAACTCGGCTCTCTTTGCACGTAGCGCCCCCTGATCGAGCCCCGTCGTAAACGTACAGCTAGCCGGTGTTGAACTGAGACAGGGGAAAGGGGGTGGCTCTTGCATGACCACCGTTGTTGTGGCAGTGGTGATCACGGCGGCCCTATCGGTGGCCGCTGGGTACCTGCTGCGCAAGATCGTCGGTGAGGCAAAGATCTCCTCAGCCGAGGCCGAGGCGAAACGCATCCTTGAGGAGGCTCAAAGAGAGGGCGAGGCCAAAAAGCGAGAGATCGCCTTGGAGGCCAAAGAAGAGATCCACCGGATGCGGACCGAAGCCGAACGGGAGCTGCGCGATCGTAGGCACGAGCTGCAGCAGTTTGAGCGCCGCCTCGTCCAGCGTGAGGAGTCGTTGGAGAAAAAGCTCGAGGGGATTCAAGCACGGGAAGAGCGGATCAACCAGATCCAAGCCGAGCTGCAAAAGAACAAAGAGCATCTCGAGTCGCTCATCGCGGAGCAGAAGGCGGAGCTGGAAAGGCTTGCTGGCATGACCAGCGAGGAAGCCAGGGAGCTGTTGTTGCGGCGGGTCGAAAGCGAGATCAGGCACGAGATGGCGGTGATGATCAAGGAGGCGGAAAGCCAGGCCAAAGAAGAGGCCGACCGCCGCGCCCGTGAGATCATCTCCCTCGCCATTCAGCGCTGCGCCGCCGACCACGTCGCCGAAAGCACCGTCTCCGTCGTCAGCTTGCCCAGCGACGAGATGAAGGGGCGCATCATCGGCAGAGAGGGACGGAACATCCGGACGCTTGAGACCTTGACGGGCATCGATCTGATCATCGATGACACGCCCGAAGCGGTCATCCTTTCAGGTTTTGATCCTATCCGGCGTGAGATCGCCAGGATTGCTCTAGAGAAGCTGGTGGCCGACGGCCGCATTCATCCCGCCCGCATCGAAGAGATGGTGGAAAAGGCCCAGAAGGAAGTGGAAAACATCATCCGCGAGGAGGGCGAACAGGCGGCCTTTGAGACCGGAGTCCACGGCCTGCATCCTGAGCTGATCAAACTGCTCGGCAGGCTGAAATTCCGGACCAGCTACGGGCAAAACGTCCTCAAGCACAGCATCGAAGTGGCCCACTTGGCCGGCATCATGGCGGCCGAACTGGGCGCGGACGTCAAAGTGGCTAAGCGGGCCGGTCTCCTGCACGACATCGGCAAAGCCGTGGACCACGAGGTCGAAGGCACCCACGTCGAGATCGGGCGCAACCTCTTGGCCCGGTACAAAGAGTCGCGCGATGTGATCCACGCGATGGAGTGCCACCACGGGGATTATGAACCCCAATCGATCGAAGCGGTCTTGGTGATGGCAGCCGACTCCATCTCGGCAGCCCGCCCGGGCGCTCGCCGGGAGACGCTGGAAAATTACATCCGGCGGCTTGAAAAGCTGGAGGCCATCGCCGACTCCTATGAAGGCGTGGAGAAAGCGTACGCGATCCAGGCCGGGCGGGAAGTGCGCATCATGGTGAAACCCGATCGCATCGACGACGCGGAAGCGGCGCGAGTCGCCCGGGATATCGTCAAGAGAATCGAAAACGAGCTGGAGTATCCTGGGCAGATCAAGGTGACCGTCATCCGCGAGACCCGGGCCGTCGAATACGCCCGGTGACACAAGGTGCAAAGCGCAGCTCCCGGCAAGCAACGGAGCCTTGCCGGGAGCTTTTTTCCGTTTCCGAAAGGAGATCACGCGTCGGAGGACGAAGGGACGGGCGGGGGCTGGGGGCCTCTACCCGTCGTTGCTGGTAGAGAAATGTGGTGGAAACATGTCTGCAACCGTGCCGGAACGCGGGGTCGACCGCTCCGTCGACCTCTTGGTAACCCTTCTCATCCGTTATCCTGAGCTCAGCGCCGTGCATGTCAGCCCGTCCGGTCACACTCTTGAGCTCTCCTTCCTCCTTTCAGGCGCCGTCCAGTCCCGCGAGGTAGAAGCGTGTGCCGCGAAGATCCGCTCAAGCCTCGACGCGCTCACGCTTCTGGTCCGGCAAGATCCAGGCCACAAGCGGCGTGTCTCGGTCCACCATCAATGCCACGACTCCCTTACCCGGCTGATCGTAAGCCGCGATCTCTCGGATCTCGTGCCCGAAGAGTTTGCCATCATCGTCGCCATCGTCAAAGAGAGCCTTGGGAAACGCCTGATCGTAGATGACGCCCACGAGCCTCCCAACGACCTCCCGGACGACGCCGAGGCGATCGCGGATACGCTCCACGCTCTCAGGACCCAAAAGCCCGGTCGGGAACTGATCGGCATACGGGACGGCGGCCGGGTCCTCGTGTTTAAGTAGTAAACCGCTCATCTCCGAGAGGATTTCTTTTCCAGACTGCTAACTATATGCATTGTCGGAGAGTTTCGGAAGTTGCCGACATCGCACCAGACCGAAGGTAGGAGCTGATGCGCCATGGAAGTGTTGAAGGTATCCTCGAAATCCAACCCCAACTCGGTTGCAGGAGCGCTCGCAGGCGTCATCAGGGAGAAAGGTGGCGCGGAGATTCAGGCGATCGGTGCGGGAGCGCTAAACCAGGCGGTCAAAGCGGTCGCCATCGCCAGAGGCTTTGTGGCCCCCAGCGGGCTGGATCTCATCTGCATCCCTGCCTTCACCGACATCCAAATTGACGGCCAAGAGCGGACTGCGATTAAGTTGATCGTGGAGCCCCGCTAAGAGCGGGGTTGTTCCACCGGCGAAGAAAGCGCGAGGTGCCTACCATAAGACTTATGGTAGGCACTTTGTGCTTTACAGTCCCTGGGTGAGGAGGGTTTGACGTGTTGATCGTCGACGGTCACTGCGACACCCTGTGGGCCGCCAAGAGAGAAGAGAGGGATTGGACGCAACACTCTGTCATGGGCCACGCCGACCTCCCCCGGATGATCGCAGCCGGGGTGAACATCCAGTTTTTCGCTCTCTTTTCCGACCCGGACCACCGTGTTCCCGGCTACGCCTTACGGGCGCTGGAGATGATCGAAAGCTTTTACGCCGGAATGGAGAAGGCCGCTCGAAGCGGGCTTCCTGTGGGGGTGATTCGCACGCGCGAGGATGTCGACCGGGCCGAAGGCGGCTTGTGGGGCCTCCTCGCCATCGAGGGAGGGGAAGTGATCGACCGCAGCCTCGACGCCCTCTTCGCGTTTTACCGCCTGGGCGTGCGCGCCATGGGGCTCGTCTGGAATTACCGCAACGCGTTGGCCGACGGCGTCATGACCCGCGGCGGGGGAGGCGGACTCACTCCTTTCGGCAAGGAAGTGGTCAAAGCGATGTGGGAGGTGGGAATGGTCGTCGACGTCTCGCACCTGTCGGAAGCGGGTTTTTGGGACCTGGTGCGCATGGGCGGTGGCCCGATCGTCGCCTCCCACTCCAACGCCCGGGCGCTGTGCGATCACCCGCGCAATCTCACCGATGACCAGATCCGGGCCATCGCAGGCACGGGCGGCGTCATCGGCGTCAATTTTTACCCCCCGTTTTTGACGTCCTCCGGCCGCGCCTGCATCGATGATATCGTACGGCACATCGAGCACATCGCAACGGTTGGGGGCGCGGCGTGTGTAGGGCTCGGCAGCGATTTTGACGGCTTTGACACGCCTCCCCAAGGGATGGAGGACGTCCGACGGCTTCCCGATCTCGTCCCGCTTTTGCGCCAGCGAGGCTGCAGCGAGGGGGAGATTGCGGCGGTGATGGGCGGCAACTGGGCGCGCCTTTTAAAGCGGGTCCTTCCTCCCGGCTAAGCGTGGAAAGCTCGCTCGCGCCCTTCATAGCTCCCACGAGGCCCGGGCATAATACCGTCCGGAAAGCATCTTTCGTGAGGATTCAACACTGGAGGAGGTCCGTGGGAGTATGCCGGTTGTCAAGGTGATCGAGTTGGTCGGACAGTCCGATCATTCCTGGGAGGATGCGGTGAGGAGCGCCGTCCATGAGGCTTCCAAGACGGTTCGCCACATCACGGGCGTGGAAGTGCTTAACTGGACCGGTGAGGTCGAAGGCGGCGAGATCAAGCAGTACCGGGCCGACGTGCAGGTCGCGTTTGTCGTCGAATCGTAGAGTGGGGGCTTGGAGGGAGCGCCGGTGAGTTCCAAGGTGACGAGCGACGCCAAGAGCCGCTACGCGCGGGACGCGGCCAAGTACCGGCCGCCGACGCCCTATTTGCGCAATTTCCTGGCCGCGTTTTTCGTCGGGGGGGCGATCTGTGCCGCCGGGCAGATCCTCCACGCCGTCTTTGTCGCCCAGGGACTGGACGACGGGGAGGCCGGCGCCCGGATGGCGGCGTCGGTCATCGCTTTGGGCGCTCTCTTGACGGGCCTAGGCGTCTACGACATCTTGGGAAGATTTAGCGGCGCGGGCTCGGCTGTGCCCATCTCGGGGTTTGCCAACTCCATTGTCGCTCCGGCGATGGAGTTTGCCCGGGAAGGGTTTGTCTTGGGCACAGCCGCGCAGATGTTTGTCATCGCGGGGCCGGTCATCGTCTATGGCGTGATCGCAGCCTTCATCTCCGCCGCGGTGCGCTACTTTATCGTCGGCATAGGAGGATGAGGGTTGAAGGTCGCACAAGCCGCCGGTCAGCTGAAGGCAGAGCGCCGCTTGGGCCAAAAGAGCGTGTATTTTCCGGGAAGGCCCGCCGTCCTTTCCACGTTTACCGTGGCGGGCCCCATGGAAGGCCAGGGCCCGTTGGGAAGCGCCTTTGACACCATCATCCCCGATACCTATTACGGCGAGCGTTGTTGGGAAAAGACCGAGAGCAAGATGCTCAAAGAGGCGATCACCCACTGCATCCAAGAAGCGGGCGCCTCCGAGCGCGACATCGATTTTATGCTGACGGGGGATCTCCTCAGCCAGTGCATCGGCGGCAGTTTTGCCGCCCGGGAGCTGGCCATTCCACACCTGGGCATATACTCTGCATGCGCGAGCTTTGGCGAAGGCCTGATTCTCGCTGCCATGGCCCTCGAAGGAGGCTTCGCCAGCCATGCGGTGGTTGCGGTCTCGTCGCACCACGACTCAGCGGAGCGGCAGTTTCGCTTTCCCACCGAGCTCGGCGTCCAGCGGCCGCCCACCGCTCAGTGGACAGCGACCCTGGCCGCCGCCGTCTTGTTGGGGTACCCCACAAGTCCCTATGCTCGCCCAGGCCCTCGGGTGCGCTTGACGGGGGCGACGATCGGTGAAGTGATCGATATCGGGATTAAAGATCCCTACGACATGGGAACCGCCATGGCGCCCGCGGCTTGCGACACATTGGCCACCCACTTTAAAGATTTCGGCATCAGCCCCTCTCATTACGACGCGATCATCACAGGGGATTTGGGAGCCGTGGGGCGTGAGATCGCAGTCGATCTCCTCGAATCCAAAGGCCTCGCCGTACGAAACCGCTTTGAGGACTGCGCGCTGTTGCTCTACGACCGGCGCCGGCAAGGCGTGCAAGCGGGGGGCAGCGGGACCGCATGCTCTGCGGGCGTCTTTTGCGCCTACCTTTATCGGATGATGCTCGAAGGGCGATGGCGGCGGATCCTGCTGGCCCCCACGGGCTCGCTGCACAGTCCCACCAGCTATAAGCAGGGAGAAGCGATTCCCGCGGTGTGCCACGCGGTCGCCTTTGAAGTCGAGACCGGCGACTAACAGCGAGAAATGGGAGGACGCTGGCGATGGAGTACCTGCTTGCCTTTTTGGTCGGAGGTTCGATCTGCGCGTTGGGCCAGACGCTCTATGACCGGACGCGGCTCACCATGGGACACATCATGGTCATCTTTGTGGTGGCGGGCGCCGTCTTGACCGCCTTTGGCCTGTACGAGCCCCTCATCCGGATCGGCGGCGCCGGGGCGACGGTCCCCGTCTCAAACTTCGGATTTGTGCTGACGCGGGGCGCCATCAGCCAGCTGGAGCAGACCGGCTTGTTTGGCCTGCTCAACGGCCTTTTCTCGCTGGCGGGGGGCGCCGTAGCCGCCGCCATCATCCTCGGGTTTCTCATGGCGCTGCTTTTTCATCCCAAGGGGTAATCTGACAACCGGGCACGAGGATACGATTCCTTGCTGGTCGCCACACTATGCTTGGTGATACTGAAGGAATCGGAGGTGAGGGGGATGGACTGGCTCGGTGCCATCATCCGCTTTATCGTGTCCGCCCTCGTGCTGATGTTCGTCGGTTTTCTGCTGCCGGGCTTTAGCTCGTTGACCTTCTTTAACGCGCTGTTGGCCGCGATCGTCATCGCAGCCTTAGGCTGGGTCGTCGAGTCGACGTTGGGTAAAGGGATCTCTCCTTACCGGCGGGGCTTGGTGGGATTCATCGTCTCGGCGTTGGTCATCTGGGCAGCCCAGTTGATCGTGCCCGGCATGGAGGTCACGTTCTTCGGAGCGCTGCTCGCAGCGTTCATCATCGGGATCATCGACCTCTTTGTCCCGACGGCCGTACGCTAAGTCGAGAAGCTTTCGCCATGGCTTTCCAACCCAGGCCCAGTGTGCCTGGGTTGCTTTGCGCCCATGCAAAGGAGCAACGTCTATGAGTCCCACGACACAGACGCCCATCGTCCGCAAGTTTGACGACAACTTGGAAGAGATGAGACGCCGGCTGGGAGTCGGCCTCTCCTTTGACGTCATCGAACGCCAGATCCAGGTCGCCGGCAAAAGAGCCAGCCTCTTTTTTATCGACGGGTTTCTCAAGGACAAGGTGACCGCGGACGTCATCAACGCGCTGCAAGAGGTGGAGCGCGCGGACGCCGTTCCGAGGACCGTCAAGAAACTCTTGGAACGGACCATCGCATACTTTGAGGTCAACCCAGTCGACACCATCGATGAGGCGGTAGAACAAGTGCTCTCGGGCCCCATGGTGCTCCTTATTGAGGGGGAGCGCCAGGCGATCGCCGTCGACGTGCGCGAATATCCGGTGCGGAGCATCGAAGAACCCGACCTCGAAAGGGTGACCCGGGGCTCGCACGAGGGGTTTGTCGAGACCATTATCTTTAATACCGCGCTGATCCGCCGGCGCCTGAGGGATCCCAACCTCCGCTTTGAAGCGCTCCAGGTTGGAACGAGATCGAAAACCGACGTGGCCATCGGTTACATCAGCGACATCGTCGACCCCCGCCTCGTCGAGACGGTGCGAGACAGGATCCGCAATGCCAATCTGGACGCGCTTCCCATGGGCGTCAAAAACTTGGAGGAGATGGTGGTCCAAAACCCGTGGAATCCGATTCCCAAAGTGCGGTACACGGAGCGTCCCGACGTGGTCGCCGCCCACCTCCTCGAGGGGCACCTCGTCGTTCTGGTCGACACCACCCCTATGGCCATGCTGGCACCGGTGACGTTTTTTCACTTTTTGGAACACGCTGAGGAGTTTTTTCAAACCCCGTTGATCGGCACCTACCTCCGGTGGATCCGGCTTGCAGGGTTTATCGTCGCCTCTATCTTGCCTCCTCTTTGGCTTGCGCTCTACATGTCACCTCAAATGCTTCCCCCATCATTAGCCTTTATCGGGCCGAAAGAGACGGGCGTGACGGTCCCGATTCCCCTCCAGTTCTTCCTCCTGGAGGTGGGCATCGACTTGATCCGAATGGCGCTGATCCACACGCCCAGCGCGCTGGCCACCTCGCTGGGTATCGTCGGCGCGATCCTCCTTGGCGACCTGGCCGTCCAAGTGGGCATCTTCGTCCCCGAAACCATCTTGTATATGTCCATCTCCGCCATCGGCTACTTCGCCGTGCCCAGCATCGAGTTTGGCTACGCCATCCGCCTCTTCCGCTACCTCCTTTTGGCTTTGGTGATCGTCCTCCGCCTCCCCGGTTTTCTCATCGGTTGCGGACTCGGGGCTCTTGTCCTCGCGAGGACCCGTTCGATCGACGTTCCCTACCTTTGGCCGCTGATCCCCTTTCACGGCCCGAGCCTCGTCAAGGTGCTCTTCCGGCTGCCTGTGCCCAAAGTGGGGCATCGCCCGCCGCTCTTTGGCAACCCCGAGAGCGATCGTTCCCGGGCCCAAATGGAGTCCGACCGGCCTTCCAAAAACGGCAAGCTCCGCCAACCATCTCGGAGAAGATGACCTTTGAAACAGCCTTGGAGCCGCGTTGACCCTGTGTTGCGGCCTGTGCTAACATAAAGCATACACTGCCCGCCGCGGCCAGGCTCAAGCCCGCGGCGTCGCTTGGGAGGCGTGGAGGCACTTGATCCTTCGGGGAAGCATGGCCATCGAAGACGGTCGGCTCAAGATCGGGGGATGCGACGTCGTCCAGCTCGCAAAAGAGTTTGGCACGCCCCTTTACGTCGTGGACGAGGCGATGTTCCGCTCCCGCTGCCGGGAGTATCGCGCGGGCCTTTCCGCCGTTTACCCCAAAAGCCGCGTGATCTACGCGGGCAAGGCGCTGCTCAACGCGGCGATCTGCCGCATCGTCGAGCAAGAGGGGCTCGCCCTCGACGTCGTCTCCGGCGGTGAACTGTACACGGCCCTTCACGCCGGTTTTCCAGCCGATCGCATCTACTTTCACGGAAACAACAAGTCGATCGAGGAGCTGGAGATGGCCCTGGACGCCGGAGTGCACCGGATCATCGTCGACAACTTCGACGAGCTGGAGCTGCTCGAGGCGCTCGCCAAGAGCCGGAGTGTTGTGCCTGACATTTTGCTCCGGGTGACGCCCGGCGTCGAGGTCCACACGCATTCCTACATCCGGACAGGGCACCTCGACTCCAAGTTTGGCTTCAGTTTACACGGCGGCATGGCGTTAAAAGCCATCGAACGGGCCGTAGCCTCCCCGCATCTAAGGCTCCGGGGCGTCCACTGCCACATCGGCTCCCAGATTTTTGACATCACCGCTTACGACGCCGCCTGCGAGATCATCTTCGAATTTCTCGCCCGAGCTCGGGAGGCTACGGGCTTTGCGCCTGAGGAGCTCAACTTGGGGGGAGGACTCGGCGTCCGCTACGTCGAGGTCGACCACCCCACGAGCCCGGCCGAATTTGTCGCCCACTTGGCGCAAATCGTCATGAGGGAGGCCCGGCGGTGGCGCTTTGAGCTGCCTGCGCTCTTGATCGAGCCGGGGCGGTCGATCGCCGCCGAGGCGGGGACGACCCTTTACACCGTGGGCAGCGTGAAAGAAATCCCCGGCGTGCGGACCTACGTCGCCGTCGATGGAGGTATGAACGACAATCCCCGGGTCGCCCTCTACCAGGCCCGGTATGAAGCGATCGTCGCCAATAAAGCCGACGCGCCCAAGACGAATAGGGTGACGGTCGCTGGCAAATTGTGCGAGTCGGGCGACATCCTCATCTGGGACCTTGAGGCGCCCAAGATTCAACCGGGCGACATCCTCGCCGTCTTTGCCACGGGAGCTTATAATTATTCGATGGCGAGCAATTACAACCGGCTTCCCAAGCCGGCGATGGTGTTGGTCGCCGATGGGTCGGCCGAGCTCATTGTCGCGCGGGAAACCTTCGCGGATCTCGTCCGTTTTGATCGGATTCCCGCCCGTCTCAGGGACGCCCGGGACCAAGCCGCCGCGGCCCACGACGGGGAGCCGCTTAAGCGGGCGAGCTGGCGGTGAGGCGGGTCGCGCAATTTTTCCGGGCCGTGGCCGCGCAAAGAGGCCTGCGGGAGGACGAGGTGCGCTGGGTGCAAGAGCACCTCTCCACCGGAGAAGAGGCGCTCTTTTGGCAGATGTCGCCCATCGACCAAAAGCACGCGGTCGAGGTGTCGCGGCGGGCGGCGGCGCTGGCCAAGACGCAGGGTCTTACCAGCCCCAGGGAACTTCGCGTCTTGATCCGGGCTGGCCTTTTGCACGACATCGGCAAGATCGGGGGCGACGTGACGCTCTGGCAACGAGTCGCGATCGTCCTCGTCCAGAGGCTTTCACCCAAGCTGGCCCGGGCCCTTGCGGAACGGGGGAAAGAGGATCTCGTGCGCGGCTTTGCGCGATCGTCCTGGGGCGCTCGGTGGCGGCGGGCCTTTTACACACAATCCGTCCACGCCGAGCGCGGGGCGGCGATGGCCAAGATGTGGGGCGTCGAGGAGGAAGTGCTGCAATTGATCCGCTGGCACCACCAGCCCCAGCGGGGTGGCCGCCTCCTCCAACTCCTTTCCCAAGCCGACGGCTAGAGACGTGCAGGGAGGATCCTCCGGCGTGGAGTCGGGCTACCGCGTCCAGCTCGAAGTGTACGAAGGACCCCTCGAGCTCCTTTACCAGCTGGTGGAGAAAGAGCAGATCGACATCTGGGATATCCCCATCGCCCGGGTGACCGAGCAGTACCTCGCCTACCTCGATACGCTGGAACAGCTCAACATCGACATCGCCGCCGAGTTTATCGTGATGGCCGCGCGGCTCCTTTATATCAAAGCCAAGATGCTCTTGCCGCGTCCTCCATCATCGCCGGGGGAAGACGAGGAAGAAGATCCTCGACTCGACCTCGCGATGAGCCTTTTCGAGTACAAGCTGTTCAAAGAGGTAGCGCAAGAGCTGGCGAGGATGGCCGAAGGGCGCTGGGGCCTTTACCCTCGCCCCGACGTCTTTCGGCCCCAAAATGCGAAGGTGATCTATAAAGACCCCGCCGGCGGCATGAGCGTCATCGATCTGGCACGGGCTTTTCAAAAGGTTCTCGACGGGTACCAGCGTGAAAAATCCGTCCCCGTCCCCCGGATCAAGGTCGATGTGGGAGCCCGCATGCTCGAGTTAAGAAGGATCCTCGTCCAAAGGCGCCGGATCCGGTTTCAGCGCCTGTTTCCCAGGTCTGCCGCCCGGGCCGAAGTGATCGCCACCTTCTTGGCAGTCTTGGAGTTGATGCGGCAGGGCGTGGTCACTGCAAGGCAGGAGAAGCCCTTTGGAACGATCATCGTCGAATTGAAAGAAGCCCAAGACCTATCGCCGGACCGAGGAGGGAGCGACGACGAGCTCTAAGAAAGCTGCCTTGGAGGCGATCTTGTTCGCCTCACCTGATCCCGTCACGGTTGACGAATTAGCCGCCATCCTCTCGATCCCGGCGTCCACCGTGCAAAGTCTCCTCCTGGAGCTCGAAAAGGAGTACGCTGATCCGGAGAGGGGTTTTTTCCTCGAGCGAGTCGGTGGGGGGGTGCGCCTTTGCAGCAAACCCCAGTATGCGCCCTACGTCGAAGCGCTGGGACAGACCACCCGGCCGGGACAACTCAGCCAAGCGGCCCTCGAGACGCTGGCCATCATCGCTTATCGCCAGCCGATCACACGCCCCGAAATCGAAGCCATCCGCGGCGTCAGGGCCGAGTCGGCCATCGCATCGCTGATCGACCGGGGCTTGATCGAGGAAAAAGGACGCTCGGACGGCCCTGGACGGCCCATCCTCTACGGCACCACCCAGGAGTTTCTCATCCGCTTTGGCCTCGACAGCCTCGCGTCTTTGCCACCGCTTCCTGCGCCGGAGGCCGAGGACCAAGATCCCCAATCGAAACTGGCCTTGATTGATCCATGAAACAGGCGGGTTTTTCTAGGACAGGATAAAGGCGTAACCCTCTGCAACCTTTGGGGGTGGACGCCACGTCCTGGCTAGGGATCGCGCTTTTGGCCGCCTCCCTTGGGGCGGCTGTCGCTTTTTTGTTGCTCATCCCGGTGGGTGTGGGTTTCCACGTGAATCTCCGTAGCGAGGCCCAGGTGTGGCTCCTCCTCTCCATCGGGGGAAAGATCCGGGCCCGGTTTCGCCTTTCCCGCCCGAAAAATCGCGGCGCGGGGCGTTCGAAGGGCCTCACTGGCCAGGACGGCCCTGAGCCGGCGACGAAATCCAACCGCTCCTTGATCGACCGCACGGCCCGGACCATCGGGATCGTCCAGAGAGTGTACCACATCGCCCGGCCCGCGCTGCGCACCATCGAGCGGCTGGAGTGGCGCACCGAAGTGGGGGCGGGCGACGCCGCCGCGACCGGGCTTTTGGCGGGGGCTCTCTGGGCGCTTAAAGGCGCCATCGTCGGCTTTCTCCTAAGGCACCATCGCTTTCTTGAGCCGCCGGAGCTTCGGGTCGCGCCCTTTTACCGCGACGTGCGCCTTGCCCTGGAGATACGCTGCATATTCCGGTTGACGCTGGGTGACATTATCCGTGCCGCCATGCTACAAAGGCCAACTCAGAGGGAGTGACCTGCCTTGGACGAGACGCGTCATCCAATCGAAGGCCTGATGCAAACCGCGATGGAGAGCATCAAGTCCATCGTCGACGTCAACACCATCCTGGGCGACCCCGTGGAGACTCCTGATGGGAGCGTCGTTGTGCCCGTCTCCCGGGTAAGCTTGGGCTTTGCCGCCGGAGGGACCGAATACGAAAGCGGGGGAAAGCAGGGCGGGGGCCCTGAGTTTCCCTTTGGCGGCGGCAGCGGCGCCGGCATCTCTGTCAGCCCCGTCGCCTTTCTCGTCGTCGGTCAAGGGGAAGTGCGGCTGCTCCCCGTCGACGGCAACGCCATCTTCGACCGTTTGATCGATCTTGCCCCGCGGCTCGTCGAGCAACTCAAAGGGCTCGGCGCCTCGCGCGAGGGGAACGGCACGTACCACGGCGTCGACACTCCCTAAAATTTGAGCCCCGCCCGCGCGGGGGAACCCTTATGGGCCACTGCCGCCGTGATATAATCGATTGGAGATCGCACTTTTGAAAGGCGCGGTTGCTCCCCGATGGAAAGACTGCAAAAGGCGATCGCCAAGGCCGGCGTGGCTTCCCGCCGCGAGGCGGAGCGATTGATTGCGGCAGGGCGCGTGCGGGTCAACGGCCAGGTCGTCACCGTTTTGGGCACGAAAGTCGATCCCGAGCGGGACCGGATCGAGGTAGACGGGAGGCCGATTCGGACCGAGGCGCACGTGTACGTGATGCTCAACAAGCCAGCGGGTTACGTCACCACGGCCAAGGATCCCCAAGGCCGCCCCACCGTGCTCGATCTCGTCGCCTCCGTTCCCCAGCGGGTTTTCCCTGTCGGCCGCCTCGACCGCGACACGCGCGGCCTCCTCCTCTTGACCAACGACGGATACCTCGCTCACCGCCTCACTCATCCCTCCTTTGAAGTCGTCAAGGTGTATCGTGCCAAGCTCCAAGGAGCGATCAGCCGGCAAGCGGTGCACCGCCTGCGAAACGGAGTGCTTCTGGACGGCCGCATGACGGCTCCGGCCCAGGTCCGGGTGCTCTCGCGATCGATCGACTCCAGCTGGATCGAAATCGCCATCCACGAAGGTCGCAACCGCCAGGTGCGCCGGATGGCCCAAGCCGTGGGTTTTCCCGTGATCGAGCTGGTCCGGATCCAATTTGGCCCGCTCCGCCTCGGCGACTTGGCCAGCGGAAATTTCCGTTACCTGCAGGAAGTCGAAGTGCAAGCGCTAAGAAATACGGTATTGCGCCGGACTGGGAGTCGGTAGGACGGTAGGAGAGCAGGAGTTCCCATCTGGCCGATCCGGATTGCTCTACGCCTTGGCGGTTTTCTTGTCGCGATCCGTGAAGTCTCGATGCTTCGCTGCTCTCCTGCCGGAGGGCTTTTTTCATTTCCGCCCTTTCAAACATGCCGCACCCTCGGGCGGGCAAGGAGGTGCTCAAAGGGTGAAAGAGGCCATGAGCCGAGCGGTGGCCAGGGCGGCGATCCGCATCGCCCTTACCGAGGATCGGGACGAGGAAAAGCGGTTGGTCGAGGAGTTTGCCCGGCAGGGCATCCTGGCCGCGGGAGTCGACTACGGCGGAGAGTTTACCTCCACCGTGCGGCGCATCATCGAACGGGCGGTCATCTCGGCCAAGCGCGAGGGGGTCATCACGGGCACCCACGCCGAAGAGGGCGCCGTCGCGGGCGCAGCGCACGAGGCAATCCAGCAGCTCTTGCCCAAAGCCTTGGGCCTCAACATTGGGGGAAAAGTCGGCGTCGCCCGCGGCGGGGGCCACGTGGCCGTCGCGATGTACGCGGGCATCGGGCTCCTCCATCTCGACGACGTCGCGATCAGCGTGGGGCACCGGGCTGTCCCGGCGGCAGGAGAGAACGACCATGGAGCGGGGTGAGAGTTGTGCAAGAGTTTCGAGCGATCCGCGGCGCGATCACCGTCGAAGCCGACGAGCGGGCGCTGGTCATCGCCGCGGCGAAAGAACTGACCGAGACGATCTTGGCCGCAAACGGCCTTAAGCCCGACGACGTCATCAGCGCGATCTTTACCTCGACGGCCGATCTGACGTCGGAGTTTCCCGCCGTAGGAGCCCGCGAGGCCGGCCTGGTCAACGTCGCGCTGCTGTGCGCCCAAGAGATTCCGGTGCCGGGCAGCCAGCCTCGATGCATCCGCGTGCTCCTTCACGTCTATATGGACGCCACCCGGCCTGTCCGCCACGTGTACCTTCGAGACGCCGTCGCGTTGCGACCCGATTGGGTTGAGACCAGCAAGGGGGAGTCGCGATGATCCCGCCCGCAAGAGGCGCACTCCAGCGCATCAAACCTTACGTGCCTGGCACGTCGTCCCAGGATCTCCTGCGGCTTTATGGTGTAGCCGACAGCATCAAGCTCTCCTCCAACGAGAACCCCCTGGGGGCAGGGAGACTAGCCATTGAAGCGGCCAAAGCTGCCGCGAGCGAGATCCACCTCTATCCCGACGGGGCTTCGCGGGAGCTCAAGGAAGCGCTGGGCCGGCATCTCGACGTCGACGCGGCCCAGATCGTCGTGGGTTGCGGCTCCGACGAGCTCATCCGCATGCTGGCAGAGGCGTACCTCGAACCGGGCCGGGCCGCCGTCTTCGCGGACATCACGTTTAGCCAGTACGCTTTTGTGACCCGGATTATGGGGGCCCAAGAAGTGGCGGTGCCGTTAAAGGATGGCGTGCACGATCTTCCGGAGATGGCAGCCCAGGTCCGCCGTCACCGGGCGACCTTGTGCTTCGTCTGCAACCCTAACAACCCCACGGGCACCTACGTCAACGAGACCGAGGTCCGACGGTTCTTAGACGCGCTGGATCAGGAGACCTTGGTCATCTTCGACGAAGCGTATGTCGAGTACGCCGACGCGCCCGACTTTCCCGACGTGCTGGGGCTGATTCGCGAGGGAAGGCCCGTCGTGTCACTGCGGACATTTTCCAAGATCCACGGTTTGGCGGGGCTTCGCGTGGGATACGCCATCGCTCCTCCGGACGTGGTCGCGACCTTGGAGCGGGTGAGGCCCCCCTTTAATGTCAACCGGGTTGCACAGGCGGCCGCGCGCGCCGCATTGAACGATCACCAACACGTGAAAGAGAGCCGCGAGATGAACACCAGCCAGCGCGCGCTCCTTTTCCGGCGGCTCCAAGAGCTTGGGCTGCGGCCCTATCCGTCGCAATCCAATTTTCTCTGGGTCGACCTCGGTGTGCCCAGCGATCCGGTCTACCGGGCGCTGCT
>PKEU01000167.1 GCA_002919195.1 bacterium | reverse complement strand
GCTGGTGCCCGCGTGGGCGGCGTACAGCGTCTTGTGGACGCGCAATCTCTTCCCCGTCGGCGCCGCGTTGAGCCTGATGCGCCAAATTCACAACTCCCTTACCAGACGGACACTTTCGCGTTGGCTCCGGCGAAAAGGAGGGGAGCGCGATTGAGCTGATCTCAGCCTTGTTTCTTGCCCTGCTCTGGTTGGTGGTGGGCGTTGTCGGCCTCGCCTTGGTCCTGTTAGCGGCCCTCAGCCTCCCGCCCGTTCACGTCAAGGCCAAACTATCCTCAATACACATCGACGAAGAGCAGCTCTTTGACTGGGATGGGCTCACGATGCGGGCTGAATTGAGAGCCTTCTTTGGCGCCTTGCAGATCCATGCGGTTCACCAGGACAGCGCGGCAACAACGCACTGGCGACTGTTTGGGATCACCCGGCCGATACGTCAAACCCAGCGCCTCGATGAGCCGGGAGAGCCCAAGGACCAAGAGAAGGAGGACCGGCCTCAGGGCCCGGAGGAAGCGTTCCAACCCGCGCGAGAGGGTGAGCATCTCGAGCCGCACCGGCAGCGACAGCGTCGGCAGCGACAGCACTGGCAACAACTGCACCGACAGCAACAGCACGGGAAGCAACAGTACCGGCATCGACTGCACCGCCAGGATCGACAGGACCGACAGGACCGACAGCACCAGCACCGCCAGCAACAGCGGCAAGAACACCGCCAGCAACAGCACCGACGGCAACAGCGCCGCCGGTCGCTCGATCTCGCAACGCTGGCAAGGCTCGCCCCCGAGGCGAAATGGCTGCTTGGGCGAGCGAAAAAGGAACTCAAGCTGTCCCTAAGAGGAGACCTCGTCTACGGGTTTCGTGATCCCTTCGCGACAGGGATGATGTGCGGCTTCACTGCCGTCTTGGTTCCTTGGCCGGCGCTCAAGTTGACACCCGACTTCTCCCGGGGGCGACTCGACGGCTGGCTTGAGGTAAGCCTCAGAGCGTACCCGTGGCGAGTGCTGCTTCTCTTGATCCGCACGGCCTTTCGGCCCGGCGTAAGGCCCCTTTGGTGGTCCGAGGTCAAGCGGAGATTGCCGTCGATACGACGGAAACCACAAGACATCAAGGAGGTTCAACCCACATGAAGTTCGACCTAGAGAGCATCATCCAAAAGATCACCGAGACCCTCAAGAGTGAGACCGTCGTTGGTGAGTCGATCACCGTCGGCGACGTCACGATGATTCCGGTGCTCAACGTGACCTTCGGTTTCGGCATCGGAGCCGGAGATGACGGGAGCCAAGGAGCTGGTGGCGGTGGCGGCGGTGGCGGCGGCCGCATCTCGGTCGTCGGGATGATGGTCGTCAAGGGGGACGAAGTTAGCTTCGTACCGACTTCAGGGAAAGGTGCGGGCAAGCCGAGTTCCCTTGAGAAACTCCTCGACGCGCTCCCCGACTTGCTGGAAAAGCTTCCGATCAAGGTCTCGAAGTCCAAAGAGGATAGCAAGGCGGAGGAAAGCGAAGAAACGAAGGACCAAGAGGAGGACTGATTGGCGAGTCGTGGGCCCCGGCACGACGGCAAGGGGGCACACGGTCTCGCTGGGTCCCGGTTGCAAGACACAAGCACTCGTGGAAACACGGCACGTTTGCAGACACAAGCACTCGCAAAGACACGACACTCTTGAAGACACAAACACTCCACCACAGGGGCGATAGCAGGGACGGAAGCAGGGACGGAGGGTTCTGCCCTCCGTCCCTTTCCATACAGTCCAAGCGCCCGAGCGCTTGGGCGATGCGCGCCACCCAGGTTCGACGCTATGGCCGAAGCACGATTTTGATCGCGCCGGATTTCGGGTCTTTCATCAGTTCGAGGGCAGCGCGGGCGTCGGACAGCGGCATGCGGTGGGTGATCATCGTCTCCACATCAATGTGCCCGCCTGCCAGAACCTCCAACGCCTTGGGAAACATGCGCGTGCTGTTTCTCGAACCGTAAACGTCCGCCTCTTTCCTCATCAGTTGCACCGTGTCGACCACGATCGGCCCTTTGTTCCATCCAACCATGGAAATGCGCCCGCAATGCGCGATGCAGTCGACCGCTGCTGTCATCGAGGCCGGATGACCCGACGCCTCAACAGCCACGTGAACCATCTCACCTTGCGTCCACTCTCGGACCGCGGCGATGAGGCCAGGATCGGTGCCCTCCCCCGCCCAACCGGACACGTCGTACACGACGCCCGCGCCCAGCCTCTTCGCCGCCTCGAGCCGGTCGGCGCGAACGTCAACGACCATCGCCTCCGCGCCGATATACGCGACCGCTGCCTGCAACACCAAGAGCCCGATGGGACCCGCACCGAAGATCAACACCCGCTCTCCTTTCGAGACCTTCGGCCGGGTGATGGCCTGCAGGGCGATGGTGAGCGGTTCTGCGAGGACGGCAGCGTCGGCCGAAATGCCCTCGGGCACCTCATACAGGTTGGAGACGGGCACGTCGAAGACCCCACGGAGCCCGCCGTCAACGTGGACGCCCATCACCTTGAGATCAACGCATGCGTTGTAGCGCCCGATGCGACACGGGTAGCATTTGCCGCAGGGAAGCATGGGTTCGACGACGACCCGCTTGCCCAACCATGCCGCGGCATCCGGACCAGTCTCGACGACCTCGCCGACCAGTTCGTGGCCGATCACCCGCGGATAACGGACCATCGGCGACGTACCCAAGTAAGCCGCGAGGTCGGAGCCGCAGATCCCGCCTTGAATCAAAGCCACTCGTACGAAGCCTGGCGCCGGAGACCCTGTTTCTGGCTCCGCTGTTACGATGTCCACCTTCCCTGGCTCTGCAATGATGACAGCCTGCAACCGTGCCACCTCACATCCCCGGATACGGCACCCAGCCTGGAACTCTCGCTCACTCGACAAACTCAACCTTCATCGCCCTGGCCTCGCGCACAAGGCGCGCACCGTCGAGATCGGCCTCCCCAGAATACGACCACATGCGACCGCCTCCGTCGGGGCTTTCGAAAAAGGTGACCACGTGTCCCCGCTCAAGGCGCACGCGGGCAACCCGGTCGAGGGCAAACCCTTGATCCTTCAGTTCGTCGAGCTGGTAGTCGCCGGGAATGATCGTGCCGACCTCTTCACCCTCCGCCGTCTCAAAGACTGCGGCCCCAAGGTATTGCGCCCGATTGGCATACCATGGGCGGTAGGGGTCGACGATGGCCCAAAAAGCTGGTTTCGGTTGGTTTTTCCGGTCAAAGAGCAGCGGATGATCCGGCCGGTTGCGTTGGGGAAAATGATTGAGCCAGCTCCGGGCGTCGGTCGTTCCCCAAAAGGTGACCCGATCGATCACATGGTGGTATTCGTCGAAGATCCGGAAAATCTCTGCATATCGCTCCGCCTGGCGGTAAAGGAGCTCTTCGGGCAACTCCCCAGGGTAACGGTTACTGCGATCGTTCCAGGCGTATACGCTCACATCCAGCTCCGTGATGCTCACTTTCAGACCCAAGGACGAGTACTTTTCGATGGCTTGCCGGATCTGCTCCGCCGAAGGGTGGTAAAGGCTCCAATGTCCCTGCATCCCGATGCCATGAATTGGGACGCCCTTCTCGAGCAACTCCTTGGCGAGCTGGTAAATGCGATCTCTTTTTCCCGGATCCGCCGTATTGTAATCGTTGTAAAAAAGGAGCGCCTCCGGATCCACTTCATGGGCCAGGCGAAACGCATGTTCAAGATAATCCTCGCCGACAACTCGCAGCCACGGAGAATCCCGCAGCTGCCACACACCGTTGTACTCCTCGACAGCCTCGTTGACCACGTCCCATTGATAGATGCGTCCCGCATATCGCCCAGCGACCGTCCGGATATGCTCCTCCATGAGGGCAAGCCCTTCTTCTCGCGAGCGGGCCTTGCCGTCAGGATGCTCCCACACCCAGCGGGGCGTCTGCGAATGCCACACCAAGGTGTGGCCGATCAGTTTCATTCCATTTTCCTCAGCAAACCGAGCCAATTGGTCAGCGGCGCCAAAGCTAAACCTCCCCGGTGCAGGCTGCACCGAGCTCCATTTCATCTCATTTTCGGGCGTCAAGGCATTGTAATGGCGGGCCATCAGTTCTTCTACCTCGGTGTAATAAAGGCCCGCCGCAAATCCGACCAGAAAGCGGTCTTTATAGATCTCCTTGAGCGATGGAACTTCCAAAGTATTGCGAAAGGGCATAGTCACGTTTCTCCCACCTATCTGATCTGCCGCAGCTGCCCAGGCACCATCGACCAAGAGCAGAAAAAGCAAAAGTGTCCGCAAAATGACCTCAACGATCCGCACGGGACGACAAGTCACTTGCAGCAACACGCTCCTTCCCGTTGCATGTCGCCTGATACCCGCCCTCCTCCACCCTCCTTTCGCCCAATTTTCCGTCGATTAGCGTCCTACTTCGATTCGGTGTTTGGAGAGACCTCCCCCAAAGCTGCCACAACCCCACGGACCCGCCCTATGGACCTCCTACGAAGCGGCGCGCTGCCATGCGGCGACCTTACGCCCGCCGTCTCTAACGTGCGGGAGAAACCCGTGCCGGAGAAACTGCCTCGCCGGTCCTTGCTGACTCCAACGCCGCCTCGGCTACCGCTACGGCCGCCCGCCCTTGGTACGGGTCAAAAAGCCAGGCCTCTTCGGGGCTGATAGGCGAACCATGAAGCACTTCGATAAAGCGGTGGAGCTCCGTTTGGATGGCGCGACCGAGGTAGTAGCGCGGCTGATCCCCCGGGCGGCCGTACGCGATCCCCCCGTCGGTCTCCTCGAAAAGCCTTTTCAGCGAACGGTTGGCCCGGTCGTCGTCAAAGATGGGAAAGACCTCGTCAGCTCGACCCTCTTGCCGGAACAGCACCTGCGACTCGGCATTGATCACATGAAAGCCGCCCCGCTCTCCGTTGATCTTGACCGAATGCTCGCCCATATGAAATCCGGACCCGTACTCCATATGAGCAAGGGCTCCACTCTCAAACTCGAGACTCACAAGGACGACGTCGTGCTCGTCGCCAAAGCCCGGACCCTTATGGGCGAAGTTGGCAGCCCGGGCGAAGACGTTTTTCACGTCGCCCATCCACCACCGCAAGAGGTCGATTTCGTGGATGTGGTGAAAAAGGTGGCCTCCAGAGCGCGCTTGCATCTTTTTCCAGCTCACCTCGGCTTGGGGCCGTTCCCACCCGGTACGGGCGGCGTATCCCACGAGAGGCCGGCCGATCGCCCCCTGGTCGATCAAGCGCTTGATGCGCTGGAAGCCCTCGTAAAAATGCATCATCGTCCCGAGCATAAAGCGGACACCGCCCCGCTCGATCGCCTCAATCATGCGGTCGCAATCTTCCACCGCGAGGGCCATCGGCTTTTCGAGAAAGATGTGCTTTCCCGCGTGAGCCGCCTGCACGACGGGCTCCACGTGGGAGTCGTTAGGCGTTGCGACGATGACCGCCTCGACGTCGGGCCGGTGGATCACCTCCCCTATGGCATGGCTCCATTCACATCCGAGCTCCCGTGCGAGCTGGGCCGCCCGTCCGCTCCTCCCTCCGGCGACGGCCACCACCTTGGACCCGGGATGGGCGTGAACGACCCGCGCCTCAAAACTGCCGATGAAACCCGTGCCGACTACCGCAAAACCAATCTTCCGGTTCATGCGTCATCTCCTCTCCCGCCGGGCACCTCACGTTGCGCCTTATACCCTCACGTCCGCGACTGGCGGCTCTTGGGATCCAACGCGTCCCTCAGGCCGTCGCCAATGAAGTTGATAGCGAGCACCGACAAGACGATCATGATCCCTGGAGGCAGCCAAATCCACGGTTGCGACTCCAGCACGCTGATCACTCGGGCGTTGTTGAGCATGTTGCCCCAACTCGCCGTAGGCGGCGGAATGCCAAGACCCAAGAAACTCAGGCCGGACTCTGTGAGAATCGCAGCGGCGGTGCCAAACGAGCCGTTGACCAAAATCGGCGCCATCGCGTTGGGAAGGATGTGGCGAAACATGACGCGGTAGGGCGATGCGCCGAGGGCGATCGACGCCTCCACGTACTCCATCTCTCGCAGCGCGAGAAACTCGGCCCGTACCAGCCGGCAGACGCCAGGCCACGAGAGAATGCCCAGGATGAAGATCAGGTTCCACATTCCCGGACCGACGATCGAAACGAAGACCATGATAATGATAATGGGAGGAAACGTCATCGCGACATCAGTCAGACGCATGATGCACGTCTCGACCCAGCCGCGGTAAAAGCCCGCGAGCGCGCCGAGCAACGTTCCGATCACTGTAGAGACCACCGTAGCCAAGACCCCCACCATGAGCGAGACGCGCCCGCCGTACAGCGTGCGGCTCAAGATGTCGCGGCCAATCCGGTCCGTGCCAAACCAGTGCGCGCTCGATGGGGGTTGTCCAGCGTCTCTCAGGTTGACCTGGTTTGGATTGTAGGGTGTAAGGTAGGGAGCCAACGCGCACGAACTTGCAATCAGGCAAAAGACCACCAGCCCAGCGAGGGCAAAGCGGTGGCGCAAAAATCGCCGCAATGCCTGCACGCCCAGCGATTCCCCGGGAGTCGATACCAGCCGCGCCGTTCCGATGACCCAGTCCCCCCTCGATCATTCGTAGCGGATCCTTGGATTCACAAATCCGTAGGCGATGTCGACGGCCAGGTTGATCAACAACACCGCGATGGCGATGATAAGCGTCATGCCCATGATGAGCGGATAATCCCGGGAGACCACGGCGTCGACAAACAGCGTGCCCATCCCTGGCCACGAGAAGATGGATTCGGTAAATACCGCGCCGCCGATCACAGTGGGCATGATCAACCCGATCACGGTGATGATGGGAAGCAACGCGTTTTTTAGAGCGTGACGCACGATGACATACCTTTCGGCAAGCCCTTTCGCACGCGCCGTCATCACGTACTCTTTTTCAAGGACCTCCAGGAGGCTTGAGCGCGTGTAGCGCAAGATCGTCGCGATGTGGATCAAGGCGAGCACCGTCGCCGGCAAGACGAGATGCCGGACAAGATCCAAGAAGTGAAATCCCACCGCCCCCGTCGGTTGCCAGCCACCCGAGGGGAAGAGAGGCCACTTCACGGAAAAGAAGTAGATCGCGAGCAACCCTGCGAAAAACGCCGGCAAAGAGACGCCCAAAAACGCGATCACGGACATCAGGTGGTCGAGCAGCGAGTATTGCCGGACGGCCGCCATCATCCCTAAGGGAATCCCCACCACCGTGCCGATCACCAGCGAGGTGCCGATCAAAAGAAGCGTGGGCGGGAACCGGTTGGCGATCGCCCACAGCACAGGTTCGTGGGTTTTAAAGCGGTAGCCCAGATTTCCCGTCAACGCTTGTTTGAGCCACGCAGCGTACCGGACTGGCAAAGGCTGATCGAGTCCATAGGCCTGCCGCAGCCTCTCGAGGGTCTCGGGCGCGATGCCGCCCTCCGGAGGGATCATGTAGTCTATGGGGTCGCCTGGAATCATGTTGCTTAAGAGAAAGACGACGACGGTAATGCCCAAAACGGTCGGGATGCTGATCAAAATCCTTCTCACGATATAGCGGCCCACGACGCAAACCCTCCCGCGCCGGGGGTGGGCGCTTCGTCCCACCCCCAGCACCGTCCTTTCCTTCCCATCGCCGAAGGATCACACCCGGATCCAAGACCGCCTTCCCACGACCAGACCGCTCTGCCCCGCGCCCAAGAAAGCCCACGGGCCAGCCGCTCGAGGCGTTAGAGCCCCGCGACGATCTCCCACTTTTCGGCTTCGTCGTCGTAACGGGAACCGGCGGGCGCGGGCGTCCAGACGAAGTTGGCGATACGCTTGTTGAGCGCGGCGTACCGGGTGCTCGCCCACATGTAAATGTCGAGCGCTTCGTGATTTTGAGCGCGGGCGACTTGCTGGTACCACCGGCGCCTCTTCTCTTGATCAAAGGTCGTACGCCCCATGTCAAGCCCTTCATCGACAGCCGGAGAGTTGTAACCAGGCCCATTCAACCCTTGGGGATGCACCATGGCGCTGTGGTAGGTCGGGCGAACCGTGTCCGGATCGGGCCCACTGCCAAGCCCGCGATAGGAAAGGGTAAAGTCCCCCCGGTAAAAGGTGGCATTGTAGGTGGGAACGTCGACCACCCGGGGCTCGACGAAGATGCCGACCTCGGCGAGATACCCCTGGATGGCAGCGAGCACGTCCTGGGAAAGAGGGTCCGTGTAATACGTGAGAAGCTCCAGGGGTTCCGAACTGTTCCAACCGGCCTCCGCCAGGAGACGTCTCGCTTTTTCCGGATCGTACTCGTACTCCATCAAATCGTCAGGCAGGTAAATAGGGTTTTGAAAGATGCTGTGGACGACTTCGGCGGCGCCTTGATAAAGCGTCTCCACGATGGCATGACGGTCGATGGCGTGATAAATGGCTTGCCGCACCCGCTCGTCGGCAAATCGCGGGTCCCTCAGGTTGAGGGCGATGTAATTGGTGACTTGCGACGGGCCTTCGATCACCTGGATGTTGGGCCGGTTGGCAAGCCGAGCCACCTCGTCGGCATTGATGTAGGTGAAATCGATGTCCCCGCTTTCCAGTGCCAGCACCGCCGCGGCATCGTCGGCGAAGTACCGGTTGATCAGCCGGGCGATCTTGGGAGCCCCTCGATAATACTCCTCATTGCGCACCAGTTCGACGTATTGGTCGGGGACGTACCGGCTCCACTTGAAAGGCCCGGTGCCTACCGGCTCAGTGCGCCACCAGTCGCTTTGCATCAGCTCAGCGGGCGGGATGCCTGCCAGCTTGTGCTCCGGCACAATAAAGAGCGTCCACGCCAGGGTGTCCAAAAACGACGCAAACGCCTCTTTGGTCCTGATGCGAAGGGTGTAGTCGTCGACGACCTCGATCCCCGAAACGCGGCTTGCCTCGCCCGCCTGAAACTCCTCGGCGCCTTCGATGATCGTATACTGGCTGCCGTAGATCGCTCCAAACTCAGGCGTGAGGATCAGTTCCAGCGTAAAGCGAACGTCGTCTGCGGTAAAAGGCTCGCCGTCATGCCACTTGACGTCGTCGCGGAGGTAAAAAGTCCAAGTGCGCCCATCCTCGGAGACCGTCCAATCCCGGGCCAGATCGCCGTAGACCCGCGTGAAGTCGACGTCGTAGACGACGAGACGGCTAAAATACTTCGCCAGCCACATGTGGCCACCCGTCGCCTGAAAGGGATTAAAGATCTGCGGCCCGCCTCCCGGCCCGACGTCGAAAGCGCCGATCATGGTATTGCTCCGGTCAAATTGCGCGTTTACGATCGCCGCCGGAAGGCTCAAGGCTACCAACACCACCACCAAAGCAGCCGTCACACGCATGATCGCTTGATTCCCCCTTTAGAACGAATTTTTCCATAACAAGCCACAGCCGTCGCCAAGACTCACATCCAGCCCCTTCGACCATAGAAAGCCGCTCTGATCGCACCGCTCCCGCGCCAGTTGCCCCGGCCGCGCTTTCGCCGCCAGAGAGCGCCTCCGCCGGCTCACTCGGCGTGTTCCCGATAGAGCTCGATCTGAGCAGGCGAAGCGCCTAAGTGGGTGGAAATGGCATCGCAAGTCTCAACGACCCGTTTGGCCACTTCAGGGATTTTTTCCAGCGGCATCCGCCCCACAGGCGCCGAGACGCTCACGGCAGCCACCACTTCGCCGAGAAAGTTGACGACCGTACTCGCAACACAACGCACGCCCAGCTCGCTCTCCTCGTTATCCACGGCATATCCCCGTTGCCGCACCCACCGGAGCTCCGCAAGAAACTCCCCAGGCTCCCTCAGCGTGTTGCCGGTGCGCGCTTCCATCCCCTTGCGCCTCAGGATCGAGCGCACCGCTTCCGCCGGCAGATAAGCGGTTAACGCCTTCCCGAGCGCGGTGCAATGCACAGGAGCCCGCTTGCCGACCTCCGTATACATTGCCGGAGAGCGCGGGCTCAACACCGAATTGACGTAGACCACCTCCCCATCGTCGAGGACTGCAAGATGCACCGTCTCCCCCACACGTTCCATCAGCTGGAGCATGTGAGGAAAGCAAACCTGGTTGAGGTTGAGTCTGCGATTCAGCCCCCGGTAAAGGTGCAGGATTTTGAGGGATAACGTGTACCGCCTGGTGTCCGGGATCGAATGAATGTAACCGGCGTCCTCGAGCGTCGAGATCAGTCGATACGCTGTGGTATACGGCACGGAGACGGCTTTCGCAATGTCACTCACCCGCAGCCCCTGATGCTCATTCGCAAGAAGATCCAAAATTTTCAGTGCTTTTTCAACCGAGGCCACACGCGCCCCCATCGTGTTCCTCCGTGCGCATGATGGTGACTCTTTCCAGGAAGCGGTTAGATTTCATGTATCATATAGTAGTGACAATTGTCAACTTTCAACCGCAATATGGAAAACCATATGAAAAAAAGCCCCACCCGCGAGGAGCGCGGATGGGGCGTACCGTGGTGAGCGCCGGGCGCGAGCCCGGGTCCTCCTTCAGCGTCGGGCCTGAAGCCTCAGCTCGCCGCCTTTTCCTTAAGGCGCGCAGCCCGCTTGGCCGCAGCCACGTCAAACCGGTCGAGATTCATCACCTTGGTCCACGCCTTGATGAAGTCATGCACGAACTTCGCGAGCCCGTCATCGGCGGCGTAGACCTCGGAGATCGCCCGGAGTTGCGAGTTGGCGCCAAAGATGAGGTCAACGCGCGTGGCGGTCCACTTAAGTTCGCCCGTCTTGCGATCACGGCCCTCATAGACCAGCGGATCGTCCTTGCTCTGGGACCACTCGATGCCCATATCGAGCAGGTTGACAAAGAAGTCGTTGGTCAACGTCTCCGGCCGGTCCGTAAACACCCCGTGCGGCAAAGCACGGTAGTTGGCGTTGAGGGCCCGCATGCCGCCGACGAGCACTGTCATCTCCGGCGCGGTGAGGGTAAGCAGTTGCGCTTTATCCACCAAGAGCGCCTCCGGCGACAGGGTCGACGGGCCCTTCTGGTAGTTGCGGAAGCCATCTGCAAAGGGCTCGAGCACCGCGAAGCTCTCGACGTCGGTCTGCTCTTGCAGAGCGTCGACCCGCCCAGGGGTAAAGGGCACGCTCACGTCAAAGCCGGCCCGCCTGGCCGCTTGCTCGACGCCGACGCAGCCGCCCAAGACGATGAGGTCCGCCAGGGAGACCCGCTTGTTGCCCTTTTGCGCCGAGTTAAACTCCGCCTGGATCTCCTCGAGGACTTGAAGGACCCGCTGCAGCTGCTCGGGCTCATTGACCTCCCAGTCCTTTTGCGGTGCCAGGCGAATGCGAGCCCCGTTGGCGCCGCCTCGCTTATCCGAGCCGCGGAACGTCGACGCCGACGACCAGGCGGTGTAAACCAGCTCGCGGATGGAAAGGCCCGATTCGAGGATCTTGGCCTTGAGCGCCTTGATGTCGTCCTCGTCGATCACCTCGTGGTCGAGCTCGGGGAGGGGATCCTGCCAGATAAACACTTCCTCGGGCACCTCGGGACCAAGGTAGCGCGAGCGCGGGCCCATGTCGCGGTGCGTCAACTTAAACCACGCCTTGGCAAAGGCGTCCGCAAACTCGTCCGGGTTTTCGAGGAAGCGCCGGGCGATCTTAGAGTAAACCGGATCCACCTTGAGCGCGATGTCCGTCGTGAGCATCGAGGGCGCCCAGCGCTTGTTGGGATCGTGCGCGTCGGGAACCGTGCCGGCGCCTTGCCCGTGCTTGGGCTTCCACTGCCACGCGCCAGCGGGGCTCTTGGTGAGCTCCCAGTCGTAGCCAAAGAGGTTCCACAGGAAGTTGCTGGTCCACTTGGTCGGCGTCGAGGTCCAGGTGACTTCGAGGCCGCTCCCGATGGTGTCGGCGCCCTTGCCGGTGCCAAAGGTACTCTTCCACCCAAGGCCCATCTGCTCGATCGGGGCAGATTCGGGATCGGGACCTACGTGCTCCGTGGGGCCGGCGCCGTGCGTCTTGCCAAAGGTGTGGCCGCCGGCGATGAGCGCGACCGTCTCTTCATCGGTCATCCCCATCCGGGAAAAGGTCTCGCGGATCTCCTTAGCCGCAGCCAGCGGATCCGGCTCGCCGTTGGGGCCCTCGGGGTTGACGTAGATGAGGCCCATCTGCGTGGCCGCCAAGGGGCGTTCGAGCTCGCCGTTTTCTTGACGCTCGTTGCCTAGCCACTCTCGCTCCTTACCCCAGTAAATGTCCTCCTCAGGCTCCCAGACGTCCTCGCGGCCGCCAGCAAACCCGATGAGCTTGACTCCCATCGACTCCAAGGCAACGTTGCCCGCGAGGATCATGAGGTCAGCCCAGGAGATCTTCTTGCCGTACTTCTTTTTAATCGGCCAAAGCAGGCGGCGCGCCTTGTCCAGGTTGACGTTGTCGGGCCAGCTGTTGAGCGGGGCAAAGCGCTGGCCGCCGCCCTCGGCGCCCCCGCGGCCGTCGCCGGTGCGGTAGGTGCCCGCGCTGTGCCAGGCCATGCGGACAAAGAGCGGCCCGTAGTGCCCAAAGTCGGCCGGCCACCAGTCCTGAGAGTCGGTCATCAAGGCTTCGAGGTCTTTTTTGAGGGCCCAGTAATCGAGGCTCAAAAACTCCTCGGCGTAATCGTAGTCCTCGCCCATGGGGTTGGACTTCGACGAGTGCTGGTGGAGAATTTTAAGGTTGAGTTGCTCGGGCCACCAGTCCTGGTTGGTCGGCCCACGGCTTTTGACCGCCATGCTGCCGGTCACCGGGCACTTGCCGTTTTCGCTCATGAGCTTGACTCCCTCCAGTCCATGTGTTGTGTGTTTCGAAAGAACTCCCCCAGGCCGCTTACGACCGATCGTGTCCCTCGTGGATCGCTTCGCGGTCCACTCCTCCCGCGCGCAGAGCAGAGCGTCCCTGGCCCAAGTCAAGGCGGGTCAAGTCGCCGTTTCTGCCGCGCACGCAGAGCAGAGGCCGTGAAACTCCAGGTGAACTCGATCGACCTTCGCGAAGGCGCTCGCGCGGCGTACGCTTTCCAGCACGTCCTGAGGGATCTCCACCGGCGGAACGTCCTCAATCCGGCCGCAGACGCTGCAGTGGATGTGCAGGTGATCGTCGATGTTAGGATCGTAAAGAGCGGGCCCATCGGCCTGCCGGTACTCCCGGATCAGCCCTTCGGCGCTCAGCGATGCCAGCGCCCGGTACACCGTCCCCAGGCTGATATTGGGAATCTCCCGGCTGACCTGCTCGTACACCCACTTGGCGTCCGGATGGTGCTTGGCTCTCTTGACGGCAGCGAGCACTGCAGCCTTTTGCTTGGTGTTTCGCGTTTTGGCCAACGTGTCACTTCCTTTGCCGCCGCAGCTGTCGGCGCAGCCGGCGGGACCTTTGCCCCGGCGCCCTTATTAGTTACGATTACTATTATCATATTCCTTCCTTCCTCCTGCTGCCTCTCATGGGAAATTTTGCGCTCTCTGCCACCTTGCGGCGCGAAGGGGGATTGCAATAGGCGCGTGTCGTAGTTGGTTCTTGTCTAGGTTTATGCCCGGGTTCAACCCTGGGCCTTGGGCTGGTCAAACGGGCGCCGAAGCTCAAGAGCCCGGCGATGGCCATACCCTTTCAAATGGGCAAACGGGGTGAAACCATTGACCCATCGACACGCTGGCCGCCTTCGCACCGTGCCTTCCCGCACGATGGCGATCGCGCTCATTATCGGAGCCCTCTTCTGGAGCGCCTGCGACCTCCCGGCAGAGGAGCGTCCTGCAGAGCAGGATCTTCCATCGATTTCAAACACAGTTTCAGACGACGGTTCTCCGGTTGACGTGGATGGGAGCGAAACGACGTCTCAAGCCGCGGTCCCAGCCGGGCAGACGGACGACGGGGAGGCACACCACCGTTTCCGTCCTGAAGTCGTCACAGCCCATAATCAGCTGGGATACCGGCTCTTGGCGCAGCTCGTTGAGAAAGCCGTAAGTGGCTCAAACGCTGCCAAAGGGAATGGGCCGGGCAACGTCGTTCTTTCGCCCATCAGCGTCGCCTTGGCGCTTAGCCTCGCGCAAAACGGCGCGGCAGGCGAAACCGCTGTGGAGATGGCCCAAGCGATGCAACTTGCGGCGCTGTGGCAAGATGGAGCGATCCCTGAAGCCGATGGCATCTCTAAGGTGTTAAACACGTCAAACCTCGCTCTGATCAACGCGCTCGCTGAGGCGGCGGCCTCGGGCGACATTCGCCTGAAAGTGGCCAATGCCCTGTGGTACCGGGAGCAGCTCGGCCTCCTCGATTCATTCAAGGATGCCAGCGAAACGTTTTACCAAGCGCAGGTGCTTGGCCTCGACTTCAGCGCGCCCGAGAGCGTGGAGCGGATCAACGCGTGGGCAAACGAGGCGACCGAAGGGCTGATCCCCCGGGTCGTCGACGAGCTTCCTGATGATCTCGCGGCGCTGATTGCCAACGCCGTTTACTTCCAAGGAGACTGGCAGACGCCGTTTGATCCCAGCCTCACCCAGCTCTTGCCTTTCCATCTTCCCAGCGGTGAGCGGCCTGAGGTCCCGATCATGTACCGGTCGGGTTCCTTCCAATACTACGAGGGGCAGTTTCAGGCGGTCCGCCTACCGTACGGCCCGTCGGGGCGCGTTGCGATGTACGTCTTTTTGCCGCCCCCAGGGGAAACGATCGACGCGTTCGCCAGCCGCTTTGACGAAGTAGCAGCTGAATCTTTCGGGCGCTTCCGATCTGCAGAAGGCGAAGTGTGGCTTCCCCGCTTGGACGTCTCATTCAAGTCGTCGCTTCGAGAGCCCCTCCAAAATCTTGGCATGCAGATCGCCTTTGATCCCAGGGCGGCTGACTTTAGCCGGATGATCGCCGGCTCCGGCCCTGGCGACTTTTTCATCGGCGAGGTGCTCCACCAGGCGGTGCTCAAGCTGGATGAGACAGGAACGGAGGCAGCCGCTGTCACGTCGATCGAGGTGCGCTTGACGAGCGCCCCCGCATGGCGGTTTTCCTTTAGAGCCGACCGGCCGTTCCTCCTCGCCCTTCGCGACGACGAAACGGGCGCGCTCCTCTTTATCGGAGCCGTCGTCGACCCGAGGAGCTAGGCGAAGGGTTTTCGCACGACATCCCGAACATACCCGTCCATGGCCCACAAGACGTGGTTTGACCGGGAAATTCACGCGGAGCTTCTCCGGCTTTCGGTGCCGACGATCATCTCCACCCTGGCGGTGCCGCTTCTTGGCATCGTCGACACGGCCGTTCTCGGCCGCTTGCCCGACGTGGCCCATGTGGGCGCAGCTGCCGCAGCCAACACCATCCTCAGTTCGATCTTTTGGATCTTTGGGTTTTTGCGCATGGGAACCACCGCCCTGGTCGCGCAAGCCGTCGGGCAAAGGGACGAGCCAACGGCGGCGCGCCTTTTGTTTCAGGCGCTCTCGATCGGCGGGGTCCTCGGCTTGCTGCTTCTGGCCCTTCAAGGAGCGATTGGCTGGGCCGGCTTTCTTCTGATCGGCGCCTCCCCCGAAGTGACAGGCCTTGCGAAGCAATACTTCTCCATCAGGATCTACGAAGCGCCCGTCTACTTGATGAGTCTCGGCGCGATGGGCTACCTGCGCGGGCGCGGGGACGCTATCACCCCGATGACGGTGACGATCGCGATCAATCTGATCAACATTGCCGGTGATCTCTTGCTCGTTCCTGGATGGTGGGGCCTGCCGTCTCTCGGTGTAAGGGGGGCTGCTTGGGCCAGCCTCGCGGCCCAATGGGCCGGCGGCGTCGCTCTGGCTGCCGCCGTCTGGCCCAAGGTGAGGCCCCGCTTTGATCCCACGTGGGTCCGGCGGTGGCGCGAGCTGCCGTGGATGCGTTTTCTCAGGGTCCAGAGAGATCTCTTGATCCGCACGATTCTCCTCGTCGTTACCCTTGGCGCGCTGACGGCGCTGGCCGCAAGGCTCAACGCGCCTTCTGAGCTCGCGGCCCACGCCATCCTCCTCCAGCTCTGGTCGTTGGTCAGCTACGGGGTCGACGGGTTTGCTTACGCCACCGAGACGACGGTGGGGATGTGGCTTGGCCGGGGCGACGCGGCGAAGGCGCGGGCCAGCGCGCAGGCTGCGCTCCTTTGGGGCGTCGGCATTGCGACGCTGCTAGCGGTCGCTTATGTGGCTGGAGTCGACTCGATCGCCCGCTTTTTTACCACCAACGTCGAGGTGCAACGCATCATCCGCGAGCTGGTGGTGGTCATCGCGGTGAGTCAGCCCATCAATGCCCTGGCCTACATCTTTGACGGCATCTTGATCGGCGCCACCGATACGCATTACCTCCGCCGCGCCATGCTCCTCAGCTCCGTCGTCTTTTTCGCAGTGGTAGCGACGGGTTGGTTCCTTTGGGACTTGAGTCTCTCCCTCATTTGGTGGAGCGCCGTCGCGTTTATGGCGATGCGCGCCCTCACCTTGGGAGTGCGTTTTCGCTCCGCCGCTTGGAGCGCCGAGTACCTCCGGCTCCATCGCTCCCACTGATACAAGATGAGCCCCCGTGGAGCACCACCAGTCGAAGGGCCACTTAGGGTGTTTCCAGCGACGCCGCCCTCCTAGCGCGCCCTCCATTCAGCCAGCACCGCGTCGACGACTCCCGCCACTTCACGCAAAGCGACGCTGGCAGGCACTTCCCCCGCGTAGACGCGGCTCGTCGCTTGCCAGATCGGATCGGTCGCCTCCGCCGGAATATCCGCTGGGTAAAAGACCGCCATCTTGGTCGCCGTCTCATAGACAAAAGCCGCCATGTTGGACGGCCGGTCCACGCCGCGCCCGTACTCCTGCGCCACTTCGCGGTGGACCGGCACACCGGCGGTAAAGTGTCTCAACCCCTCCGGCGACACCATAAAGCGGACAAAACGCCATGCCGCATCGATGTTGGGCGAATCTTTCAGGATCGCGATCGCGTCGCCCGACGGGCTGTTGTGCGGCCGGTGCTCACCCGTGTAAAACAGGGGAGCCAGATCGTAACGGACATCCGTCTCATTGAGCATCCCCATCATCCAGGCGGCGTTGTGCATCATACCCGCCCGGTTGGTCAAAAACCATTGATGATCCCACGAATCGACAACCGCCACTCCATTGACGTGGATGAGGTCGGCAAGCCACTGGACTGCGTCGACAAAGGGCTGCTCCGTGATCAACGTGCGGGTGGCTGCCTCGTCAAAGAGGCGGCCGCCAGCATTGTGGATGAAGGTCCCTTCAATCCAGCTGGGAATCATGGTAAATCCGACCGTCTCCAAAGCGCCGTCCGGCGACCGGCGGGTGATGCGGCGAGCCGCTTCTTCGAACGCTTCGCGGGTCCAAGCATCTCGAGCATGAAGCTCCTTGGGATTGAGCAGCCCCGCCTGCTGAAAGAGATCTTCATTGTAATAGATCACGCCCGTGTAAGCGACGAGGGGGAAGATGATCTGCCCAGGACCGCCGACGAGCTGGTTCTGGTTCCAAAACCGGACGATTTCGGGAAGATACTCTTCGATCTGGAGGTCTCGTTGAATGTACGGCGCGAGATCGAGAAAGATGTCGCTGGTCATGGCCAATGCCCGCTCCCCGTGCTGCACCATCGCGAGATCCGGGGGCGCGCCGCCCGCCGTGCGCACGAGGACCGCTTCAAACGACTCTCTCGGCCCCGCGACAAAGTTGACGACGACCCGGATGTCGGGATTCTCCGCTTCAAAGGCTTCGATCACCGGATCCAAAGAACCCGGCTCAAACCAAGTGACCAGAGTGAGCTCCGTCTGAGCATGAGCCCAAGGAGACAAGGCAAGGAGAGCGCCGACCAACACCGGCAGAGCGCACGACACCACGCCCATCCTGAGGCCACGGAAACTTTTCCGCCACCACCGAGCCATCCCCATCGCTCCCTCCAGAGAAAAATGCATGTTTTTCGCGGACTTCCTTCGGTACCGAATCTTCACTTACCTGCCGCAAGCTGCAGGTTCATGGGATGGCAAGTCGGTGCGAGCCCCTTGGGAAAGGCGTCACTCGGCGGTAATCGCTCAAGGGAAAACGGGTGCCAATTGAAAGGCACCGGTTCCCCCAAAATCAGCCGGGCAATGACCATCCCGGAAAGGGGCCCCAGCAAAATCCCGTTTCGATAGTGTCCCGTGGCGAGATAGAGCCCTCTCCAGGCAGAAACCGGCCCCACGATCGGCAACCCATCGGATGTACCGGGACGTAACCCGCTCCAATAATCGGCCACCTCCGCTTCGCTCAAGATGGGCGCGAGGGTTGTCGCAGCCTTTGCCAGCCAATGGAGGCCGCCCAGCGTCGGCACATTGCGAAAGCCCGCGTGGTTTTCCGTCGCACCGACGAGGAGCCGGCCACCGGGTTTGGGAACGAGGTAACAAGCGTCCTCCCCAAAAACGATGCACTCCAAAGGCTCCTCGGGGGTCCGCAGCGCGATGACCTCGCCCCGCACTGGAATCACGGGAAGTTGCACCCCCAAGCGAGCCGCGAGCCCGCCGCTCCACGAGCCGCCCGCCAATACGACCGCGCCCGCATGAAGTGCCTCCGTCACCGTGCGCACCCCGAGCACGCGCCCGATCCCATCGGCCCCCTCCGTCTCCCCCGTGAGCCAACCCGTTATTTCGGTCTGCTCCATGAGGCGGACGCCTCGACGGGCACACGCCGCCGTCAGAGCCTCGACGAGACGGCGGTTGTCGACATGGCCCTCGTCAGGAAGGTACGCCCCTCCCAGCACCGTGGGAGCCAGCGCTGGCGCGAACGAGCGCACCTCTCTTGCGTCGAGCCACTGGGCTTTGAGCGACCAGCTTCGTTGTCGTTGCACTTCGCGCTTAAGGGCGTCCGCCTGTTGCTCCGTCAGCGCCACTCGCAAGGCGCCGCACTCCCTGAGGCCGATGTCAACTCCGGTCTCAGCGCGCAGGACGTCCGCCAAACGCTTGTAGAGAGCGCGGCCGGCTAAGGCAAACGTGAGAAAGGGACCGGGTTGCTCGACCTCGCATTGGGGCGCGAGCATGCCCGCCGCAGCCCAGGTCGCGCCGCGGCCAAACCTTCCCCGCTCGATCACCGCGACCTTTACGCCGCGGCGCTCCGACAGGTAGTAAGCCACGGAGAGGCCGACCACCCCGCCGCCAACGACAATGACATCAAAGTTGCGGCGCGGCACGCCACTGTCCACGACGCTGTTCATGGCGCTGCCCTCCAAGGGGCCGCGTGCTCAGCGCGCTCTTGAATCACGCCGGCGACGGGGCTCGATGGGCTCGCTTCGTAGCGCACAGGCATCCTCCCGGCGCGATAGGCATCTCGGCCCGCGATGACGCCGTGTTTCATCGCCCGGGCCATCGCGACGGGATCTTGCGCTTGCGCAATGGCCGTGTTGACGAGCACAGCCGCGACCCCCAGCTCCATCGCCCGGCAGGCATCCGAAGGCACACCGATCCCGGCGTCGACGACGACGGGGACCGTCACACGCTCGACGATCCGCCGGATGCCGACCCAGTCGAGGAGCCCCTGCCCCGTGCCGATGGGCGCGGCAAGGGGCATCACGGCCGCGGCGCCCGCCTCTTCCAAGCGGATGGCCGCGACTAGGTCAGGACTGGTGTACGGCAAGACGACGAAACCGTCTTGGACGAGGATCTTGGTCGCCTCGACAGTCATCGCCGTATCCGGCCAGAGCGTTCTCTCGTCGCCGATCACTTCGAGCTTGATCCAGTGGGTTCCGGTCGCCTCCCTTGCCAAATGGGCCATCCGAACGGCCTGTTTTACCGTCGTCGCCCCGGCCGTGTTGGGCAGGATCTGACAATCGAGCCGGCGGAGGTAGTCCAGCACGCCCTCGTGCTCGGGCTCCTCCAAGTTCATGTACCGAACCGCCACCGTCACAAGCTCCGTCTCCGCCGCCTCAATCGCTTGGACCATCACGTCAAAGGACGGGTACTTGCTGCTGCCCAAGAAGAGGCGAGACTTAAAGGTCCTATCGGCAATCGTCAGCTCATCGCCAGTCTGAACCAACTTATCTGCCACGCAGTCGACCTCCCATTCTTTCCTCCCGTTTACGGCGGATCGCATCCGTCGGGCCAAAGCAGCTCAACAACCTAGCCGCCGGCCACCACTTTGATCACCTCGACCACGTCCCCGTCTTTGAGGCACACCTCGCTCAGGCTCTTTCGGGGAACGATCTCCTCGTTGAGCGCGACGGCAACCTTGCGCACATCAATCGCTCGCGACTCTAGGTACCCAAGGAGCGTCGTTCCGGGTTCCACCTCGTACAGGCGGCCATTCACCGTGATCTGCACCGGCTTCCCTCCCTTCGTGTCGAGCTGCACATGAGCCAGGCATTACCCGGACATGGAGCCCAGACGCCGTTTCCAAGCGGCGTCGACGGCGTGCCTCAGCGCCATGGCCGCTTGTAACGGGTCGGGAGCGTCCAAGATCGCCGAGATGACAGCAATTCCAGCTGCTCCCGCATGGATGACATCCGCCGCGTTATCCGGGTCAATCCCGCCGACGGCATAGACAGGCACCGGAGAGACCGCCACCACTTGTGCGAGAGCCGAGAGGCCCCGCGGCGGTGTGCCCGCCTTTGACTCGGTTTCAAAGACGTGACCAAAGAGGACGTAATCAAGATCCTCGGTGCCCGGCGCCTCGACTCCCAAGCTTGAGTGAATCGAACGGCCGACAAGAAAACGGCGCTGGGCGTCGACTCCAGGGCGCTGCGTATCGCCTTCACGACGCTGGGCATCGACCTCACGGTACCGGACACGGACTCCGGCGGAGACAGGCTCCACCGCCGCCTGCCGGGCCAGTTCTTTGCAAGGGCGCGCCCAGACCGGCGAAAAAGACGCTTCCGGGAGGTGAACACCGTCCGCTCCAGCTAGGAGAGCGACATCGAGGCGTTCATTGACCAGCACCGCGACGCTCAAACGCTCTTGGCGCAACGCTCGAATGATCGACAGAGCTTGGTCGAGGAGTTCACCCGCGCCGAGCGCCTTGCCGCGTACCTGGATCGAATCAACCCCGCCCTGGGCTGCGGCTAAGGCAAGACGCGCCGGCTTTCGATCCGGCCGCCTTAAGGCCAGACGGGTAAGGTCGAGGATGAGCTGTAGGTGAGGCTTTGGGGGGTGGCCGTACTGGGGCTCAAGCTGGGTGGCAGAGGAAGGGGATTGGGTGTTCGAGACATCATTGAAAGAAAAACCGCCTACCGAAAGGAAGCGGTTGCCGCGCGCGGTCACGTCCTGCTCACTTCCCTCCGCTGGTACTAACCAGATCAGGTTCCAAGGGTTGAGGAATCTCCTCTCTCAGCCCCTCTTCGGGGCACCCCCAGTGAGTGGAAACATATACATTTGTTGGATGTGTTGCCTCGTTCACTATAACATGATGCGCCCGGAGCGTCAACGAGACCTGTTTCACTAAATTTCACTTCTCCAGCTCAAAGGGCTGCAGATCGTCGCCACGAATTCGCAATTTCGAGTGTTTGCACAACGGGTACGGCGGTTACGAAGGCTCACCTGCAGTGTCTCGAGCAAAGGGGTTGAGACTTATGGCGACGCTCAGAGACGTGGCTCGGGCGGCGGGCGTTAGCCTCACAACTGCCTCTTATGTTCTCAACGGAAAAGGCGCGATCAGCGAAGAGACACGTCAGCGTGTCCGTGAGGCGATGCGACAGGTGGGCTATCGCCGACCGTCCAGAACCAGCGGGGTAATCGTCGCAATAGCGTCGCAGCCTTGGGGTAAACCGATCCACTCCCTCTACCAAGCTGCGGCTGAATACGGCTATGATCTTCGAGAGTTTACGTGGCCTCGCATAGCGTGTGAGGCGCCTGACCCCCCATCCATTCGCAACTCTTCGCCGAGATCCGGGGCGCGATCGGTCCAGTACTGGAAGGGCAGAGTATCATAGGTGTCTTGCAAGACACAGAACGACGGGCTCAAACAATGCTTGACGAAGCCTGGGTCAATGAGTAGTGGCACCGGCCCAGGAAGCAAGTTGACTGAGCCCGACCACTGACAGCAAAGGTTGCCTCGCCCGGAACTCACTACCTCCCGGTCGAGGCTCCTCGTTCCTTATCGGCTGGCCCTCTTCTCGCCCGGTAGGTTGCGAGCAGCCGAGCCAAACGCTACAATTAAGAGGTTTTTCAGACGATTAGGCGAATAACGAAGTAGTGAACCGGTCCACGCACGCAATGTCGTAGCCAACGCCCCGGCGAGGCGTCGTCCTTCCTACCACCGCACACGCTGCCGGCGAAATCGCAGCTTTTCTCGCCCCAATTGATACATCTCGCAGCTGCTCCAGGAGCTTTCCCACAAACGTTTGCGAACCAGCCCTTTCTCCGCCGATTCGACGTGGAAGAGCACCCGGCACGAAAGGGGCCATCGATCCGTGAGCCAGTTGCGACCCGATCCCTTAACAGGAACTCCAAGCCCGGTGCCCGCTCGCCCCGAAGCAGCCCCCACAGGGCAAGGGGGCGAGTCCGTCCAAGCCGTCAGGGAACCATCACGGCTCCGTGTGTTCCTGGGGACCTACGAGTTTGGCGTCACGTTGTCGCTCGTGCTCCTCGTCATTTTGGTGAGTCTCCTCACGCCCCGGTTCTTGACCACCGTCAACTTGATGAACGTCGCCCGCAATTTCGCCTTCAACGCGGCGACGGCGGTAGGCGAGGCTTTCGTGATCCTCGCGGGCGGAATCGACCTCTCTGTCGGCTCGATCATCAGCCTCTCGGGCGTGGTTACGCCCATTTTGCTCCAGTCGGGGTGGGGACTGTGGACGGCTATCTCGGCGGGGGTGCTCGTCGGCGCGCTCTGCGGCCTGGTCAACGGGGTCTTAGTCACCAAGGCCAAAATGCCGCCGCTCATCCCGACCCTCGGCATGCTTTCCATCGCCCGGGGACTCGCCCTCGTCATCACCAGGGGGAGGCCGATCACCAATTTCGGCGAGCACGGCCCCGCCTTCCTCGAACTGGGACAAGGTTATCTTTTTGGCGTGATTCCCAACCCCGTCGTGTATATGGCGTTGGTCGTCGTCGTGGGTTGGATCGTGCTCTCCCGCACTCCCTTTGGCTACGCGATTTACGCGATCGGGGGAAATGAAGAAGCGAGCCGGCTCGCGGGGATTCCCGTCGATCGCATCAAGACGCTTACCTATGTCATCAGCGGCGCCGTGGCAGCCCTGACGGGTATCCTCCTTGCCTCGCGCCTTTCGGTGGGAAACGCGACCAACGGACAAGGTGACGAACTCGAAGTGATCGCCGCCGCGGTCATCGGCGGCATCAGTTTGTCGGGAGGCAAGGGGACGGTCGCCGGCGTCTTGGTAGGATCCGCCATCATCGGCGTGATCCGCAACGCCATGGTGCTGGTCCGCGTCTCAGCGTTTTGGCAGGAGGTGGTGATCGGCTGCGTTATCATCCTCGCGGTGTTGCTTGATCGCATGCGGCATCGAAAAGCGCAGTAGGCGCCGACGAGACGGCACAGCGCGCATCGTCGGCAACGATCATCGACACAAACGGTCAAAGGAGGTATTTTCGGTGTCTCAGCGCAAGGCGTTTCTCCCGTTGCGGTTTGGTGTGCTGGTTCTTGTCCTCATCGCTGCGCTGGCGGTAAGCCCCGTCGCCCTGGCCCAAACACGGGTGTTTGCCGTCGTGCCCAAGTCTCTCGACAACCCCTTCTTTGCCGACGTTGAAGCAGGCGCGGCCGTGGCAGCCCGTGAGCTCGGCGTCGAGCTGCAGTTTGTCGGCCCGCCCACCCACGATATCGCGGGGCAGATCGCCGTCCTCGAGTCGTTGATCGAAAGCGGCGTCGACGGCATCGCTGTCTCGCCCACCGACGCTGCCAGCGTCTCGCCGGTGATCCGCAGGGCCATCGAAGCTGGCATTCCGGTGATCACCTTTGACTCTGACGCCCTGCCCGACTCGGGTCGCATCGCTTTCGTGGGCACGGACAATTACGCGGGTGGCGTCGCGGCGGGCGAAGCCTTTATCCGGGCGCTACCCCGCGGGAAGTATGCGATCTTGACCGGCGGCCTTGGCGCGGCCAACCTCAACGCCCGGATCGACGGTTTCCGGGATGTGCTCGCCAAGTTCCCTGGGGCGTATGAAGAGATCCCCGGCTCGCCTTTCCCCTCCGACGACGACATCCAGAGAGCCGTCCAGATCGTGGAGGACTTGATCACCGCCAACCCTGATCTCGACGGTATCTTCATGTCCGGTGGCTGGGCCCAGTTCGCGGGAGAGGCCTACGCCCAGGCCCTCGGCGCCCGCGCCAATGATGTGAAGACCGAAACCAAAGACGGGAGCCTGGTCATCGTCGCCTTCGATATTCTCGAGGCCCAGCTGCGGCTGATCAAAAACGGTCTCAGCACCGCCAACGTCAGCCAGCGGCCGTACGACATGGGTTATCAGAGCATGTACGTGCTCAACCGCCTGGCGAACGGCGAGACGCTGGAGCAGGAGTTTTACGACACGGGCGTCGCCATCGTCACGGAGGCCAACGTCGACGAATATTTGAACTGAACTAAAATTTGCCCGGAAACCGCTCGGAGCGGGGCGAGCTTGGGCAGACCCTCGGGGCCTCGCCCTCGTTCCGAGCTTCTCCGGGCGTCGAGATCAATCGACAGGTCTAACCACGACGCAGGGGCGAAAACGGCATGAACGCGAGGGCGACCAAGCCAACCACGCCGATCATCTCCATGCGGGGAATCGTCAAACGCTTTGGCGCCATCCAAGCGCTCAAGGGGGTCGATCTCGACCTCTACCACGGGGAGATCTTGGGGCTGGTCGGCGACAACTCGGCCGGCAAGTCCACCCTAATGAAGATCCTGACCGGAGCCTACCGGGCCGACGCGGGCGAAATCTTTTTCGAAGGGCGCCCTGTGACGATCCACTCGCCGTTGGATTCTCGCCGGCTGGGAATCGAGATGATCTATCAGGACTTCGCCCTCTGTGGCAATCTCGATGTGTCCTCCAACATCTTCCTCGGCCGCTGGCCTACGATCCGCGGGCTGGTCAACCGCAAACAGATGGAGCAGGAAGCTGCCCGGGTCCTCGAGCGCATGAACCTTTTTCTCCCCTCCTTGCGCCTCCCCGTCGAAACGCTCTCCGGCGGCCGGCAGCAGGCCGTGGCGATCGCTAGGGCTCTTGCCTTTAATCCCAAGGTGCTCATTATGGACGAGCCGACGGCCAATCTCTCGCCTAACGCTTCCCGCCGGCTCCTCGAACTCGTCTCGGACCTTCGCGACCAGGGCGTCTCGATCATCATCATCAGCCACCGGATGCAGGAGATCTTTGAAGTCGGTGACCGAATCGCCGTCCTGCGCCAGGGCGAAATCGTCGGCACCCTTTCCATCGCCGAAGCCACCGAAGACGAAGTGCTCAGTTTGATCATCGCAGGCCGGCGAAGTACCCCCGAGAGCGGACATGCTCGCGCCTAGTGAATGATTGCCGGCTAGCGAGTCCCGGCACGTTTTCCCGGCAGGTTTGTCCCAGATGTAACAGGATGATCGCCACTCACCTTGACGACGGCACGAGAGGTGACGCGATGAACCGGCCAGGCACCGCCATCCTCAACTACTACCACGAGACTGCAACCGAAATCGACTACCTCGTCGCCGGTCCCTCCGGTGTCGGCTATTTCTACCCCGTCGCATGGCCCCTCGACCAACTCCAAGAATTTTTGAAAAAGAGCGCGTCTTACTTGGAGATGTTTGCGGCGATCGGGCTCTTGGCGTGGAATCTCACGCCTACCGATGCGCTGATCTTGGTCCGGAGCCTCGGTCCGGAATTTGAAGTGGTGTTGGCCGATGAGTTTTTTGCCCTGCTGCGACAGGCGATGAACCTTCCGGCCTATGAGGAGCAATCCCCCGCACCGTAAAGTGCGCCCAGGATCCGATCCAGCGCGTCTGTTTCGAGCCTATGTCTGTTTTGGAACAGACCCGGGATTCCAGACTATAGGGTAAGCTACTTTACTTTACCTACACCTCTCTCGCAAGGCTCATCCACTGGCACCGGAAAACCGTCGCAAAGGCCGTGCGTTACCTGGAGATGGCATGCTGGCTCACGATCGAGCGGCGCAGCAAGCTTCGAGACGGAGCGTGTATCACGGCGACCCGCTTCCGGTACCTGACGCAACTTTGATCACGCGCAACATCGAGGGGGGCGGAAGGGGGCCCGTTCGAGGGCGATCCCGGTTGGGTTTGAGACTTTCCCACCGCAACATATACCAAGTGCTTGGTTGCGGGCTTTCACCCAGGTCATTGGCCCATTGCACTTCCATGCCGGGAAACGAGCTTTCGGGAACGGCCAACTCTTCCGGGAGTGGAGGTGGAGCTTCGTGCACGGCAATCGGTTGCAATGTCTCTTCGTCCAATTCCATCAAGACTCGCCCGTAGGAGACGTGCGTATACGTTTGGATCAACCGGACGCCCTTACCGCTGCCCTCGCCCCACCCGGGTAGAGCCTCCGATCGTTGCCTTGCGTCCGCTGGAGCCCTCGACGGCAACGCTTTGGTGGATTGAAATGACCAGTCTAATGCTGGGTCGGCCCTGTGTCGCAGCGCCAGATCCGGCGTGAGCCGGAGCCTGGGATCCAGCGCCTTGCGTAACGCCGGATCTGGTGCCATCTTTAAGGCTGGGTTTGGCGACGAATCCGGTGACGGGTTCAGCGTACCCCACAACGACAACGCCGGCGCCTGCCCTGATCCAGCCGCCGGCCCACTAGACCCGGCTCCTGCCTGCAGCTTCACCACGCGAACGGGATCTAACCGGATGTCAAAGGGGATCGTCCCGCCTCCGCCAAACTCCCAGCGGTACTCCCAACGGCCTGTCTGATAAATCCTCCAGCCGTCCACTTCCCTGCGGGCATTGTACAATTGAGTGATTCCGTTGTCGTCATATTTGTGGTAGCTGACGACGACCCGCCCTTTCGAGTCGAAGCCGATTTTCACGTTATTATTGATCGCGCCACCAAAAGGGGGCACAGGATCGATGATTTCTGCGGTATCGATGGTAATCGGCAGCTTGTAGGGTGTGCCGTCACTTTTTTCCCAGTGAATCAAGTCTTTGCTGCGCGCGTAGGAAACATCGTGGTTCGTCGCCGCGTCGGGGGTATCCCGCCACACCCACGCCATATGGTAATATCCATCAGGTCCAGGCAAGGGCCCCTCCACATAGGCGTTCATCCGCCCCTCTCCCGATATCAGCGGGACATCGAGCAAACGCTTCCAGCTCCTCGTACGGAGGTCGTAGACGTTGTAAATTTCGTTGCCGCTACCGCTCGAGCCATCCCGGTACGTAAAGAGCAATTCGCCCCGAGGGCCACGCAAAAATCGCGGGTAAGTCACCCGCTCTTCTTCTCGCCCGACCATGTGCGAAACACGAACCAGGCTCGTCACGTCGTGAGGCCTTTCACTCCGGAAGTAGACCAGCGGATTGACGTGCATGTTTCCTGCGACGTGAAGGTGCCCATCCCCGTCGAGGGCAAGGGTGACGTTGTTGTGGCTATCCCATCCGAGTTGTTCAGGTAAGACCTGTTTCACCCAGTCTCCGCCATCCAAACGCCGCGAAGCCACCGTCATCCGCCGTTTTGCGTCGTAATACGCCACATACTGGTAGGGTGGCGCTGTTAGCAGCGCAAACCCGACCGGATGAGCGGACCACACTTCGGCCACTGCCACGATCTCCATTGCCCCAGGAGCGTCCATCGACAACACCTTCGCCCGGCCCCCTCCAAACGCGCGGCTTCCCTCACAACCCTCGATTGATAAGTGCCACTTTCACAGTCTTTTCGCCCAGCTATTCACTTCGACAAAAATGGGCCGATCCTAGGTGTGACGAGCGCTCAACTCTGAACCGCGGCGCAAGCCATGATCCCTTGAGCGCAATCCCCTGGGCATAATGCGAGCGGCACTCCTGAGAGTGGCACCCACGAAGCAGCTTTGAGCCCGTCGACGGGTCCATCCAGCCACGACCCACAAACGCAGGAATGTCTCTTGCGGCTACGAAGACTTCGTTGCGAGAAAGGAGGCGCACAAACCTTGGCAAGAAAGCATGCCACAATCGAGCGGCCAACCGAGGAACAGCTCCTGGAGCTGGTGCAAGGAAAAGCCGCCTCGATTGGGCGCCTTTACCTCGAAGCGCACCGGTTGGTTTTGCAGACTCTTCCCGACGTTGTGTACGTTGTGGATTGCGACGATGCCGTCATTAGCTACGGCGTCCGGCAGTACGGTTACGACGGGTGGGGGCTAGCTGCCCTTTCGCCTCACACCAAGTGGGTCAATTTATATTTCATGCGAGGCACCGACCTGGACGATCCGCTCGGAATCCTCGAAGGCCAGGGCAAGAGGATGCGCCATGTGAAACTCCGTTCGCTCGAAGAGCTTGAAAAGCAGCGGAACGCGATCGGTGCTCTCCTCCGAGAAGCCTCCCGGCTCAACTCCGGAAGCAGCACGGCGTGAACTTGATGTCCAGGGTGCCCAGGGATCGCCGGCGCCGTCACGGCCCACATACCCCCTTCCACAGACAGCCACACGGGAGAGGACTTTGAATGACTGCTCTTGCCATGAGCCTCCTTCTCGTTTCCGCCCTATTTCACGCTACGTGGAACCTCCTGGCCAAGCAAGCCCAACGAACCGGCGGCGGTCCCGCCTTTGTCTGGCTCTCCGCCTTGTGCGCATCGCTCCTTTACACCCCCGTCGGGTTTTACGTCGCGCTCACTACCCGGCCCGGCCTAGCTTTCGGGAGAGAGCCAATGGTCGCAATCCTTGGGAGCGGCTTCCTCCACCTGATCTACTACCTGGCGCTGCAAAAGGGTTACAGCGTCGGCGATCTTTCGCTGGTCTACCCCGTCGCCCGCGGCACTGCTCCGCTGCTCGCCACCACGGGGGCCATCACCTTGTTTGGCGAACGGCCTTCCATCACCGCACTGCTCGGAGCGGTGCTCGTCTCCATCAGCATCTTTCTCCTGGCCGACAGCCGGAAAAAAGGGAGCGACAGCTCATCGTCCCGGTTGGCGGTTCAATACGGCCTGCTGGTCGCGCTGTTCATTGCCACCTACACGTTATGGGACAAACATGCTGTGAGTGCATGGCTGGTCCCCCCGATCCTTCTCGATTGGGGCGCGAACGTTGTTCGCACGGTGTTGATGGTTCCCTACGTCGCGAGCCGCTGGTCCCTCGTGGTGAGAGAATGGCGTGAGAACGGCCGGCGGGCGCTCCTCGTCGGGCTCTTCGGTCCTTTGGCGTACATCCTCGTGCTGCAAGCTTTGTCGTTCACGCCTGCTAGCTACATCGCCCCGGCCCGCGAAGTGAGCATTCTTGTAGGCGCCATCATGGGCACTGTCTTGCTCAAGGAAAGCGGTACGTGGAAGCGCCTCGTCGGGGCGTGCACCATGGTCATCGCTTTGGCCGCCCTCGCCCTCGGATGAATTTTCCACCCGTCGCTGGACCAAAGGGGTGGTAACTTCCAAAGGAGTGGTCACTCAGGAGAGGTGCCGATGACCGACGCAGGGCGGTTACTGCGGTAGAGGAGAAAGGAAGGGCAATGCGGAGGGCGAGGAGGAGAGCGACAGAGGCACGCGTGGCCGTTTGCTTAATTTGGCTCTTTTGACCTCCACCGACCAAACAGCGTCCCAAACAAGCGGGCGGTGCGTTCGCTGAATCGTTGACGGCTCTTGGGATCGTGACCGCCTTGCCTTTGCGCCACAACAGACACGTCACTCGCGAATTGATCCGATGAAGCTGAGGGCGTTTGCCAGGCGGATAGGCCCGCGAGGTCGAGCTTATAATGCTGGGCGACGATGTATTTGAAGTAGCAACTTCCGGAAGAATCGGCCGACGCGAGCAGGGCGAGCGCTCCTAACACGTCGTCAAGGCCCCGGTGCGCCCGCTCGATGCGGATGTTGTGGTCGGCCAGGAGATTGTGCAATCCCCGGGATCGAAATCCCAAGCCTTTCCAAGGTATTTCACTCATCGAGCAGTGCCACTGCTTCTTTCGAGCGCCGGGAAAAAGCCGCTCCACAAACGCCCGGTCGAAGCGAGCGTTGTGAGCCACCAGAAATTCGGCCTGATCGATCAGCGCGCGTATTCGTCGCTCGTCGAGGCGCTTGCCGCGCACATCGGCATCACGGATGCCGTGAACAGCGGTCGCCCTCGGTGGAATCGGCCTTCCAGGATCACGCAGGCCGACGTATTCGTCAACGATGCCTAGGATATCCCCGGTCTCTGGGTCAAAAGCAAAAAGCACCATAGCAAACTCGACAACCTCATCGTGAACGCCGGAGAGGCCAGTGGTCTCCACGTCGATGAAGCCGGCCAACCTTGCATTTTGATGAAGTTTGTGGGCCCTGGGCAGCCGTTGAACGGCCAAGACCACACCCCCTAGCGCGCTCTCCTGCGGCCTTGCATTCGTTGCTTCTCAACTCGCCAGCATGGGGCAGGATCGCCCAATCTTAGGGCTAAATCGCCGAGCTTGCCGAGCTCTTTCCCGGCTCGATCTTTCCCCTCCGCCCTATTCCTCCCGCTTCTTGGTTCGTCTCTCGTACCGTTCCTCGCGCCTCTTGCCCCGCTGCTCTTGGGGCTGCGCTCGCCTCAGCGTCGGTTGCTCCTCCTGTCTCTCTCGGCGCTGGGCTTTTTGCTCCTTTTGGTTCTCAGACTCTACTTCTTCGGAAACCAACCGAGAAACTAAGGCGGAGGAGCACTGCCGATCGGTGATCCGCTCCAAATGATAATGGATGATCCGCCGCACCTCATCGGCTGAAGGCCTGGGCTCACTGGTCATCGCGTGAAGCGCCAGCCCGTCCACCAGCGCGTGAAACCGCCTCGCCTCAATTTCGACGTCTGCGTCGGGCGACAACAGACCGTGCCCAGCCAAGATCTCAACGACCTGACGAAACAGCGCCGCGAGTTCGCCGTGGGTCGACGCGGCCAGTTTGGCTAGGTTCTCATCCACGAGCGTCCGACCGAGGAAGGCCAGCCAAACCATCGTCTCGAGCGTCCTTTCCTCGTCGAGCGGCAGCACCTGTTCGACAACGGATTCAATGTCCCCCCGGAGATCTTGGCCCAGGGGCATTTGGGCGATCCGCGTCTTGATCCGCTCACCGACAAGGTTGAGGGCAAAGGACAACAGCTCGCTTTGGCTGGCGAAATAGTGCCGCAAGGCTCCGACCGACATCCCGGCCTCTCGAGCGACGTTGCGCACGGAGACCCCTTCCAGCCCGTCGCGTTGAATCACGCGCCAGGTGGCTTCGGCCAGCTGCCGGCGGCGGCTTTCGTGATCAACAATTTTCGGCATACCTTCATTGTATCAGATGAAGTGGGCCAATAGGCCGATTTTCCCGTTTCCCGCCAGAAAAGGCATTGACTATTGAGCACGACCGTACTATAATCGCACTCGTTATTTGGTACACCCGTGCTACAAAACCGGGGATGTATCCCAAGACAGCGCAACCCCAAGAGCGAAACGGGCGAAACCAGCAACGGGGAGTGTGACGGATGCTTGCCGCGATGATCGTGGCATGCGAGCTGGCATTTTGGCTGCTGGTCGCGGCGGGATTAGCCTGCCGTTACCTATTGAAGGCGCGCCGCCTCGGGGCGGCATTGCTCGGCTCGACGATTCTCGTCGACCTGGCGCTCGTCACCTTCACCGCCGTCGACTTAAGAAACGGTGCTTCGGCCACACTGGCGCACGGTTTGGCTGCGGTCTACATTGGCGTGTCGATGTCGTTTGGGAAGTCCATGATCCAGTGGGCAGACGAGCGATTTGCCTACTGGTTTGCCGGTGGCCCCAGGCCTGCGAAAAAGCCCAAATACGGCGCGGAGCACGCCCGTCACGAGCGGCGCCTGTGGGCGAAACACCTGCTCGCGTGGGCGATCGGGTGCGCGCTCTTGGCCGGGATGACGTGGTGGGTTGGTGACCCTTCCCGCACAAAAGAGCTCGTGCTCACCATCGGCAGGTGGAGCATCGTCCTGATGGTCGACTTCCTCTGGAGCTTCAGCTACACGATCTGGCCAAGAAAACCAGCCCCCTCCGGAACAGCAGGCTGACGAACGAGACGCGAGACAAACCCACGCGAACATCATGAAGGGCTGCCGGTCTAGCTTTCGGCAGCCCCTTGCTCTTTGCCCACTTCCCCACTAGCGCTTCATCACGGCGCGTCAACAACGTTTCATGCAAGTCTCGTGCGCCTACTCTCCGTAGTACTGCTCGTACTTAGCGGCACGCTCATCAATGATGGCCTGGCCACCCGAGCGGAGGTAATCGGCAAAACCGGCGTCCCAAACCCGGTCGAAATCCTCGGGCCTTGCGACGATGGCCTCCATCAAGAGCCGGTCGCGTTTGTCTTTGAGCACCGTCTGCATACCCTCTTCGGCCCTGATGTCGCCGACTTGGAAGTT